>JBEDNN010000052.1:0-26615 GCA_041170585.1 Pseudomonadota bacterium
TATATTATTTTAAAAATAATTTTTTAATTAATTTTATATTTTTGTGAAAAAATTATGCAATGAACTACACAAAGATTCAATTTTTTAGGAAGTCTTTTTCGCAAGTTATACTAAGATAAATTGCTGTTTGCCATTAAATAATGCCCTGTAATAAATAGTTCATAGAATATGTGTACTATTGTAATTGAGCCAACTGTACTTCTAATTCAAGTTTTGCCTGTTCTTGGTGTTCAAACCAAGTGGTACTCCATACTCTAACTATCTTCCAGCCTTTACTTTCTAAAATATCTTGTCGCCAAACATCACGTGTCCGAGCAGTCCAGCCAGAATGCCATCTTGCTCCATCACATTCAACACCACATAAAAAATTTAAATCATTTTTATGCTGTTTAATCCCTAAATCAATTCTAAAACCGCTTTCACCGACTTGCGGCGTTACGTGATAGCCTAGACTTTCAATATGCGTTTTAATTTCATCTTCAAAAGGTGATTCTGTACTGGCTTGAGTAGCCTGTGCTGTTGCTCTATCAGGATTAAGCTGGTTCAAGACTTCATTCGCAATGTTTAATGACTCTGGTGAATTATCAGAAATCGCTTTTGCGTAGCGAAGGTATTGCCAAACAAAGTACCGTTCATGCGTATCTTTTTCAGCGACATTAGAAACATGACTAATCTCTAAAGAGTTTAATACAATCATGCACCGCTTAGAACGGGTTATGGCAACATTTAAACGTTTTCTACCATCAAATTTAGGCGTAATTAGAGGGCCAAAACTACGACTACTGCCTGAATACGTAAAGCCATAAATAATCACATCACGTTCATCACCTTGCACGGTTTCTACACTGCGTACAAACAAGGCTACGTCTTCACCATCAGCGGTTTTTCTATTTTGTTCTTGGGCATAGACTTCAGCAAATCCCCTACTTTTCCCGCTACAGTCTTCAATACATTCTAACACATAATCACGCTGCTTAACGTTGTTTACAATCACACCCACTGTAGGACGTGTTTCAAGTGTGGTGTTCAGCCATAACTTTTTCAACCATTCCACAATGCGTTGTGCTTCTACTTTATTAACGCCATTAATCATTTCAGGTGGCAATAAATCCCCCGTAACTTGTTCAAATACAATCGGCGTGTTCATACCCGTAACTAAAGGGGCGTTGCCTGATGGAATAATCAGTTTACCTTCATAAAAAGCATGATTAGAAAAATCAATTAATTCCCTTCGTGTCGAGCGATAATGTACATTTAAAGATACTTTGTGTTTACTGTCTTTTTTAAGTGTATTTTCTGCGGCAACCAATAACCGATACTCACCGTCAATACTTGAATTTGAAATAACACGTTTATTATCAACGTTACTATCATCAATATCTATATTGTCTATATCATCACCATCATCATCTTGTTCAGCAAACGAGAATGTATTAGACGGCGGCATTTGGTGAATATCACCCGCAATTAAGGCTTTCTTTGCTCTAAATAAAATAGGAATCGCTTCAGCAACATACATTTGCGAGGCTTCATCAATCACCACTAAATCGTATAAATCTTTTTGTAACGGCAACAACGATGAAGCGTTTTCAGGCCCTGTTAATAATATTGGCAAAGTTTCTTTAATAGATTCCGAACCTTCCAAATATAATTTACGTAAACTTGTTTTAAGTCTACCTCTGGCACTGCGTTCGTTTAATAAACCTGCTTCATGCAAGGTGTTCACAGCAGTCGTTTTATTATCAAACTTAACCACAATATCGTCTACGTCTGATTGTCTTTTTTGTTCTAAAGCGGTTGATAACTGGCTACGCATCGCTTCAACACGCGGCAACATCGCTAAACTATTGCCACATTTATCCAGTAATTGGTTTAAAAAATAATGTAAAACAATCGCTTCAACGTGTTGTTGCCATTGATTGACGTGTCCTAGCAAATGCGTATTTAACAACTTAAACACTGGATTACTTCTAATTTGCTCTAGTAAATCATTAATAGCCCATAAATGTATTACATCATCAGCAACAGTTTGAATACGGTCTAAAGCCGCGTTTTTTTGATTACCTTCAAGCCGAAGTATCGCCATAATATCTTTCATAACGATATTTTTTGTCAGACTAGCCAAGTGTTTAAGTGCGAATACAAATCTAGCTATATCTGAATGGTTATCGAGTTGATCTTCTGAACATAAGTAAGGCGTATAAACCAGCCCTTCAACTTCAGCAGGAGCAGTAAAAAACGGGTGTTCAGCAATCCAAGCAATATCAGCGGGATATTGAATCGTTAAACTGTCTTGATCATCTGCAATTCTTTTAGCTATTCTTTGGACTGTTTTAATATATTCCAAAGGATCTGATAACTCTGTTCCAGTCAATTGTTTGGTCAATGAAGAAAAACTATTACGTGGGTAACCTATTGTATTCGCCGTATCTGAAAGTTCTTGAATTTTAATTAAATGCGTTTTTAAAGTATACAAACTAATTTTATCAACGGCATCAGTTTCTATTGCTTGGTGTATTGCATTCAGCAATGGTTTTCTCCAAGTATCACTTTCAGCCATAAACCCCACAGTATTTAGCCTTGATTTAAGCTGCCGATATGGCATAATCGTACCGTCTAAAGTTTCATTTAAAGCCTTGCTCACTGCATCTAAATTTTGCTCTAATGTTGTAATATTTGAACTTAAAGCGTTTCTATGGCGTATTTTTTCTGCTTTTTTAATGGCTTGCTGTTTTAAAATTGCTTGTCTTTCTTCTTCTAAATTGACAGTATTGTCTTGCTTGTCCCCAATAGATTTTAAATTTTTAATCGTTGTTAATCGATCGGCAGAAATATCATTAATCAAGTTTGCTAACCCGCCCACACCCACACCGTCCATACGTTTTTTGACAACTGTTAAGGCATCTTTTTTTTGACACACCACTAAAACGGTTTGTTTGTGTGCCAAAGCATCAGCAATCAAATTGACAATTGTTTGTGATTTACCTGTACCCGGTGGCCCTTGCAACACCATCATAGGGGCAAACCGTTGCGTCCAAACAGCAGCCTCTTGATAAGGGTCGCTTTTTTCTATCACCCATTTTGAGTCTTCATTAGGTGTATTTCCTGATAATTCCACAGTATTTTCTGCGATGTTCCCTAGCAATTTCATCAAAGGCAGGGAACATTCTTGAGGTTTATCTCTTAATAAAGCTTCAATTTTTGTTAAATCGTCTAATAAAGCTGCCCCTGTAAAATCAGCCAAGCCAATGATTGCCGTGTCATATACACACGCCTCTTTTTCACCACGAATAAACGTTTTTAATTCTTCGGTGTTAGGGGCTGCACACGCCGTTAAACTTGGCATCGCCTCATTTTTTAGTGGTTTCCAGTTTTTTAATATATCGTCTTTGTTTTGGATAAAATTATCGGCATTCAATTCATAAGTCGCCTCTTTAGGCAAATCAATATTGTCTAGTAGCTTAATGAAGGCAGCTAATAAACTATTAAACTTTACATCTTCATAAATTACGTTGTCTTTGCTGCTGCTAGTATCTTTCTTTCTACGAAAGATAACATCTTTACCCGTATTAAATACCTCAATAGGGATTAAAAACAAGGGGGCAAATTTAGTCACTTTGTCTTTTTCATCAGGAATTGCAATACACGGATAGCCCATAAACAAAGCGTGCTGCCCCGTACTGTGTATTGCATCTTGTGCTTCTAGCTTTATTTTTCTAATTTTAGTAATCACAGTGGCACTGGCATTGTGTAAAACTGATTCGCCCTGTTTACTAAACAAACTTTGCACAAAGGCGGCGGGTGTAGTGACACTGTTTGATTGATTATCTAAATTAGCAGGCGTATTGGGCGTAATGCCTGTAAATAGCGTAACTATATCAATTCGTTTAGTACTGGGTTTAAAGTTTAATAATGGATGTTTAACCAACTTACGCTTTAAAAAATGTTCTCTATGTTGGGCAATTAGTTCGTGTATTTTTTTAGGCATTGTGTAGTCTAGCTATTATTTATTACTTATTTAATATTTGATAAATAACCATCGCAAGGGTAATTACTGCAAATAAAACAGTGGCAATGGTTAAAATATTTATTTTCTTGTTTAGCTGTTTAATTAAAGTTATATTCTCATCTGATTGTTTCATCAGTTGATTATTACTATCAATTAAGGTTTTAATACCCTTTACATTCTCATTATTACTATTAACTAAACCCTTAACTGCCTCTATACTTTGATTATTACCTTCAATACAGGTCAATAACACTGCGGGTAAATAATCGTGGTCAATAGCGTTATTCCCTGCAATTCTGTCTGCGTGCGGCTGAAGTTTTTCTTTTAATATAGGCGTAATTTTTTCAATAACACTCATAACAAGTCCTTTTTATTTGTTTTATTTTATTTATTTTATGCGTAAAGTAAACGGCCTTTAGGTTCTGGAATAAAGCGATTCGTTTCTAATGCGATATTAAGCCAATCATCAATCACAATTTGTGCATTAGCTAAAGCTTCTTGATAACTTGCACCATCAGCCATACAACACGCTAACTCAGGAACTTCGGCCAAGTAAGCATTGTCTACATTACTCCAATAAATAATAATTTCATATCGGCTATTCATCTTGAGTACCTTCTATGTTTAGTTTGTATTTCAGAAGTAAATCCCTGACTTGTTTAACTTGATAGGCTTTAGCTTTACCTCCTCCTTTACTTTGCAAATTAATAATTTTGGTAATACCTTCCTTCCAAAATACATAATGAGAACCACGAATACGCCCCTTAAACCCGTAACGGAGAAGTAAGTTACATCATTCAGTAAAACTGATATTACCATCACTTTGACCTAACAAAATTAATTGAATAAGCTTTTGCAACTTACCCATCTCAAAGCATTCTCACATCTACAAAATGGCCTTTAATCGCGGCTGCCGCTGCCATCGCTGGGCTGACCAAATGCGTCCGTCCACCTTGACCTTGACGGCCTTCAAAATTACGGTTTGATGTGGAGGCACAGCGTTCGCCAGGTTCTAATTTATCGGCATTCATCGCTAAACACATGCTACAACCAGGTTCACGCCATTCAAAACCTGCCGCTTTAAAAATAGTATGTAAACCTTCGGCTTCCGCTTGGGCTTTCACTAAACCGCTACCTGGTACAACCATCGCTACACGAATATTTTTAGCAACCGATTGCCCTAGTGTACGCACTACATTGGCCGCTTCGCGTAAATCTTCAATGCGGCTGTTGGTGCAAGAACCAATAAACACTTTATCAACAAAAATATCTGTCAAAGCTTGATTGGGTTCTAAATCCATATACGCTAAAGCACGTTCAATGGCCCCACGGTGTACGGCATCTTCAATAGTTTCAGGGTTGGGTACTCGCCCATCAATGCCCAGTACCATTTCAGGCGAAGTCCCCCACGTCACTTGTGGCACAATCTGTGCAGCATCAAGGCTTACCGTTAAATCAAATTGTGCATCGACATCGCTGTGCAAAGTGTTCCAATACGCTACGGCTTGTTCCCATGCAATGCCCGTAGGGGCAAGTGGACGGTCTTTAACATAGTCAATTGTTTTATGGTCTACCGCTACTAAACCCGCCCTTGCCCCTGCTTCAATCGCCATATTACACAAGGTCATACGCCCCTCCATACTCAAAGCACGAATCGCTGCCCCAGCAAATTCAATGGTATAGCCCGTACCACCTGCTGTTCCTATTTTTCCAATGATTGCTAAAGCAATGTCTTTACCCGAACAACCTTGTGGTAAGACACCATCAACTTGTATCAATAGATTTTTTGCTTTTTTTGCTAACAATGTTTGTGTTGCCAACACATGTTCTACTTCACTCGTGCCAATACCGTGTGCCAAAGCCCCGAAAGCACCGTGGGTAGACGTATGACTATCGCCACAAACAACGGTCATGCCAGGTAAAGTCGCTCCATTTTCAGGGCCAATCACATGCACGATACCTTGACGCTGATGCATAAATGGAAAATACGCAGCAGGTTTAATCGTAGCAATATTTGCGTCTAATGTTTGAATTTGAATTTTTGATACGGCATCGGTGATACCAGCATAACCGTATTGCCAACCTGTTGTCGGCGTATTATGATCGGCTGTTGCGACAATACTGCTGGCACGCCAAACAGGGCGATTTGCCTCACGTAAGCCTTCAAAGGCTTGTGGGCTGGTTACTTCATGGACTAAATGACGGTCAATATATAATACAGTAGTGCCGTCATCTTCAATATGTACAGTGTGGGATTGCCACAGTTTGTCATACAGTGTGTGTGCTGTGTTAGTCATATAAGTTATTTTTTAGTCAATCACAATACAATAATAAAATACAATAATAAAATACAATAATAAAATACAATAATAATTATGATTATTTATAATTGATAGCAATTGATAGCAATTGATAAAAACTGTCTACCGTCTACCTAAATAGCAGTCACTTTCTTTATAAGCATTAACCGCCTAAAAAATCACGTTTGCCTAATGGAACGCCCGCGTGACGCAAAATATTATACGTAGTAGTCACGTGAAAATATAAATTAGGAATTGCAAAATATAACTGATAACGTTCACCAGTAAATTTTAAATCATAACCACCTGCCTTGATTTGTATTGTTTTATCCTCACAATTTAATAACTGTTCTGGTGTAAAAACAGATAAAAAATCAATTGTTTTTTGGACACGGTTAATTAAATCTGTGAGTGTTGCTTCATTATCTTCCCATTTAGGGGCTTCAACGCCAGCCAAACGAGCCGCACAAAATTTAGCGGTATCACTAGCGATTTGAACTTGCTTTGCCAATGCAAGCATATCGGGTGCAAGACGCATATTAGGCAAAGTAGAAAAATTAATATTTTTTTCAGCTTCAAAAACCTGTGCTTTTTCTAAAATCTTTTTTAAAGCCCCCATCGTATGGGTCAATACTGGAATACTGGCGGTATAAGCGTTAATAGTCATTGTTTGCTTTCAGTAAAAATAAAGATGAAGATAAGGAATAAAAATAAAAATAGTGCGACAAATCTTTTAAAACATTTATTGTATAAATAATATCAAATAATATTTTTAGAAACTAAGAAAAATATTTTTTATAAACCCTCCAAAGTTTCCAAAGAAGTTTGTAGCTCTAACCAACGCAGCTCAAGTATTTCAATCTGTGCTTGTAAATTAGAATGTTCACGCAATATTTGGCTAATGACACTGGCTTGCGTTTGACTATAAAAATGTGTATCCGCTATTTTTAAGGTTAAAGGTGCAATATTTAGCTGTTGTTTATTTAGCTCTAAATCTAGCTTTTTAAGTTCAGTCTGTAATGTTTTTCTTTGCTGTGCGATGACTTGTCGCTCTTCATTGGTTTGCTTTTTTTGTACGGCAGATTGCTTAAAAATAACAGGTTTACTATTAATAATATTTATATTATTAATGTTATTTGCAGTATTTATATTATTTACAGTGTGTGTATTGTTTATAGAACTTGAAGCATTAGCAGCGGTATTTTTCGCTAATTTTTTATCTTTTTCAGCTTTATCCGCTTTAGCATTTTTAGCTAACCATAGCTTGTATTCATCTAAATCACCATCAAACGGCATCACTTTGCCTTCCGCTACTAGCCATAAATCATCAGCGGTCGCACGTAACATGTGGCGGTCGTGAGACACTAATATTAAAGTCCCCTCAAAACTGGCTAAAGCAGTCGTCAAAGCATCGCGGGCTTCTAAGTCTAAGTGATTGGTCGGCTCATCAAGGACTAACACGTTTGGTTTAGTATGGGCAATCATAGCTAAAGCCAATCGACTGCGTTCACCGCCTGACAATGTACCAATGGTTTGTAAGGCAAGCTCACCTTTAAAGCTGTAACTGGCCAATAAATTTCTTAATGTTTGTTCGCGGTCATTTTTAAAAGTACGGCGTAACATTTCTAACGGTGTACTGCTGGCATCTAAGGTATCAATTTGATGTTGTGCAAAATAACCTACAACCAAGCCCTTGCCTTCATGGCGTTCGCCGGATAAAAGCGGCAAAGTAGCACACAGTGTTTTAATTAAAGTAGACTTACCCGCACCATTTCGCCCTAATAAACCGATACGTTCGCCTGCCCGTAACTCAAGGGTCACTTTATTTAAAATCGGGGCTGCTACATCATAACCACAGTCTGATTCAATTAAACGTAACGGAATATCAGGTGTAATATCGGGGATATGAAAGCGAAATTGTGGCGCATCTTCATGCACAAAAACAGGTGAATCAGTTAATTTAGTGAGCATTTTTGCACGGCTTTGTGCTTGTTTGGCTTTACTGGCTTTTGCACCAAAACGGTCAATAAATTTAGTGAGTTCTGCGCGCCGTATGTCTGTTTTTTGCTGTGCACTAGAAGCTTGCAACATACGCATTGAATACTGTGCTTCAAAACTAGAATAATTCCCTGTGTAACGGTTGAGCACTTTTTGGTCTACATGCACAATCGTTTTTACAACGGCATCTAAAAAATCACGGTCATGAGAAATAACAAATACCATACCCATATAATTAGTCAGCCATTGTTCCAACCAAACAATAGCATCTAAATCTAAGTGATTGGTCGGTTCATCTAATAAAAGTGCATCAGATTGCTGCATCAAGGCACGTGCTAAATTTAAACGCATACGCCAACCGCCCGAAAAATCAGCAACGGGTAGGGTTAATTCACTTTGGCTAAAGCCTAAACCTGATAATAATTTACGGGCATTTGCCATGGCAGTATGTCCGCCCGCGTATTCAAATTGTTCGTATAAATCACCAATCGCATGATCATCACCCGTTATATAGGCATTGTCCAGCTGTTGTTGAATATGGTGTAGTATGACGTCACCTTCTAAAACAAACTGTTCGGCGGCAATAGGCAAGGCTTCGATTTCTTGTGCAACCCAAGCGATACGAGTAAGTGGTGGCGTTGAAATATGGCCACTGTCTGCATCAATATGTTTAAGCAGCATTGCAAATAAGCTAGATTTACCGGCACCATTACGTCCCACTAGTCCCACACGTTCACCATCAAAAACAGCCAAGGAAGTCTTTTCTAAAACTGTTTTACTGCCACGGGCTAAAGTAATATTGTCTAATTTAATCACAAAAATGTATACTTTCTAATGGTTTAATTTAATCACAAAAATGATTTAAATGGTTTAAATGGTTTAAATGAATACAGTTTATTATGTACTTACAACGAATTACAATCGTTATGATTATTACAACTGTTATAACTGTTACAAATCAGTCGCTGTAATTAATACAATTAAATTATCACCTGCCGCTACTGGCAAATAAACACAAGGTAAATTTGGAAAAGCTAACTCAAAGTAATGAGATTCAAAACCAATTTCTAATACTAAAAGCCCATTGGGCGTTAAATAATCCTTGGCTTGTGCAATAATTTTTCGGATAAAATCCATACCATCATAACCACCAGCTAAAGCTAACCTTGGTTCAGCACGGTATTCAGCAGGTAAAGACTGCATTGACTCTTCATTCACGTAAGGCGGATTACTTAAAATAATATCATAACGAACTGAACAGTTATTAGTAGGCAAAGCGCTGTACAAATCACCCGTATATATATGGATACGGCTATCTAGTTGATGTAAGGCAATGTTACGAACTGCCAAATCAATAGCAGCAGGTTCAATATCAACTGCATCAACTGTCGCATCTTTGTAAACCATAGCGGCTTGAATAGCAATGGCTGCACTGCCTGTACATAAGTCTAAAATACGTTTGGGTTCACCGTTTAAATAGGCATCTAAACCATACGAAAATAATACTTCGCCCAATAAAGAACGCGGAATAATCACCGCTAAATGTGTATATAAAGTAACGCCTTGTACATGTGCTACACCTGTTAAATAAGGAGCTGGCAACCGTTCAGCAATACGGCGTTTGACTAAATTATTAAAAATATCCAGTGATTTTTCAGGCATATACTGCTGCCAAACACCTTGTGTAACATCAGCGTCATAAGATAAATTCATTGCATGACGCAGCAACACGCAGGCATCATCAAACGCATTGTCAGTGCCGTGACCATATACCAATTCAGCTGCTTCAAATTGACGTTCAGCGTCTTCTAATGCTTTTCCTACAGAAATATTAGAAATATTAGAAATATTAGAAGTATTAGAAGTATTAAAAGTATTAGAAATACTAGAATGATTACTTTGAAGCATTGTCAGTATTAAGTAAATGTTCTAAAGTGCGACGATAAATGCCTGCCAAAGGGTTTAAATCTGCGACATTAACATGCTCATTTAATTTATGAATACTGTCATTAATAGGACCAAACTCAACTACTTGTGGACAAATTTGTGCGATAAATCGCCCATCTGATGTTCCACCCGTGGTAGATAATTCAGGCTTTATGCCTGTTTCAGCGGTAATGGCAGCACTTAAAGCCTCACACAAAGCACCTTGAGGCGTTAAAAATGGTAACCCTGATACAGTCCAAGTTAAATCATACTCAAGATTAAACGAGGCTTGATTAAGTACGGCATAAATTTTTTCTTGAATAGTACTGGGTGTATTTTCAGTACAAAAACGCAAATTAAAATCAATAATGACTTCACTTGGAATAATATTTGAAGCCCCTGTCCCCGCGTGAATATTACTAATTTGAAAACTAGTGGGTAAATAATAATCATTACCCGCGTCAAACTTAATTGCACACAAGGCTGCCAACACAGGCCCTGCCTGATGAATTGGGTTACGGCCTTTCTCTGGGTATGCAATGTGGCATTGAATGCCCTTGATTATTAGTTTCCCGCTCATGCTACCACGCCGACCATTTTTGATAGTATCACCCAATACGTAGCTTGATGTGGGTTCGCCCACAATACAAAAATCTAACTGTTCGCCACGTGCTTTTAAAGCATTACACACCACAACAGTACCGTCAATAGCAGGGCCTTCTTCATCAGAGGTTAATAGCAAAGCGATGCTACCATTATGGCTTGGGTAAGCGGCAACAAAATCTTCGATGGCAATCACGAAGGCAGCCAACGAGCTTTTCATGTCAGCTGCACCACGTCCGTAGAGTTTTCCATCACGCACTTCGGGTTTAAATGGATTGCTATGCCAACCTTCTAAAGGACCTGTGGGAACAACATCAGTATGGCCTGCAAACACAAGCAAAGGGCTTAACGTACCACGCCTAGCCCATACATTAAACACATCACCACTGTTAAAAAATTCACACTTAAAGCCAATGAGCTCTAATCGTTTAATCAAAAAAAATTGGCAATTTTCATCTAAAGGCGTGATTGAAGCTTGTTCTATCAATTGGCAAGATAAGTCAAATACGCGGGTGTCATGGGTGAGTTTGTTTGATGATAAAGACATATAAAATGAAAGTACTGATTTTTAGCCAAAATTAAATTCTTTGTATTGTGCGCCACTCGCTGTACGGTCTACGGCGGATTGAACAGGTTCGGCACTTTTATTAATACCTTGATTATTGAGTAACCACATTAAATTACTGGCAGAATCAGCATGGTTCAGTGCCTCATCTAAAGAAACCAATCCCTCATTAACATAAGCCATTAAATGGTGGTCAAAGGTCTGGGAACCTTTAGTCAATGATTTATTCATCGCTTCTTTTAGTTCGCTTAAGCGTCCGTGTTCAATTAAATGAGCGATTAATTGTGTATTAACCATCACTTCAACAGCAGGCACTCGGTTACCTTTGACTGTTTTGACTAAACGTTGTGTCACTACACTTTTAAGTGATACTGATAAATCAGATAAAAGTGTATTGCGTCCTTCAATAGGATACATGCTAACAATTCGGCTAAGTGCGTGATAGCTATTATTGGCGTGTAAAGCCGAGATGACTAAATAGCCTGACAACGCATAGCTAATTGCAGCGGTCATAGATTGATGGTCACGAATTTCACCAATAAAAATAACATCAGGTGTTTGACGCAGTGCATTTTTTAATGCTACATCTATATTAGGTGCGTCCGTTACTATCTCACGTTGATTAATTAATGATTTATTAGACTCTAAATAGAACTCAATAGGGTCTTCTATGGTTAAAATATGACCCATACGGCTATTGTTACGCTTTTGTAGCATTGAAGCAATAGTTGTTGATTTACCACTGCCTGTTGAACCACAAATTAAAATTAAACCACGTGGTTCATCAATTAAATTACCAACAAAACTGGGAATTTTTAATTGTTCTAAGCTAGACGGTGTGTTAGGAATGTAACGAAATACAGCCGATATATTGCCTTTTTGCTTAAATGCTGACAGACGAAAATTACCAATAGCAGGACGTTTAATACCTATATTTAAATCATTTTCAAGCATTAGTTTTTTTAATGCATCTTCGCCAAGCGTAGGTGTGATAAGATTAATAATATCATCGCTACTTAGGATTTTATTCTGATTAACTATTAATAATGTACCTTGAATTTTAATGTTGATAGGCGAACCTGCTGATAACAGTAAGTCAGATGCTTTTTTTTCAGCCATTAACTCAAATAATTGTTCTAATAGCATAGTGGTCTCCTAAGAATCAAAAAACTCAAGTAAAAACAATTTAAAAAATAATTTAAAAAATTAATCACCGCGCAATAAATCATTAATCGCTGTTTTAGCACGCGTTTGTGCATCAACACGCTTAACAATCACTGCACAATACAAACTGTGTGTACCATCAACACTGGGTAAGTTACCGCTCACGACTACACTGCCTGATGGAATACGGCCATAAGTAATGGTTTGAGTGGCTCTATCATAAATTTTAGTACTTTGGCTAATGTATACGCCCATACTAATGACAGAGTTTTCTTCTACAATAACGCCTTCAACGACTTCAGACCTTGCACCGATAAAGCAATTGTCTTCAATAATAGTCGGGTTGGCTTGTAAGGGCTCTAACACACCACCAATACCAACGCCACCTGATAAGTGAACATTTTTACCGATTTGGGCACAGCTTCCTACCGTTGCCCAAGTATCTACCATTGAACCTTCATCAACATAAGCCCCAATATTGACATAACTAGGCATTAGCACTACGTTTTTTCCAATAAAACTACCACGACGAGCCACAGCTGGCGGGACTACACGGTAACCACCTGCTCGCAGTTGTTCTTGTGTCATTCCTGAAAACTTAGTGGGTACTTTGTCAAAAAATTGTAAATCACCACTGTTTTGAATAATATTATCATTTAATCTAAATGATAAAAGTACAGCTTTTTTAAGCCATTGATGCACTACCCACATGCCGTTTAATTTTTCGGCAACACGAAAGTTACCATTGTCTAGTTGATTAATAACGTGATTAACGGCATCTCGCAACTCAATACTAGCATTCGCTGCATTAAGTGTTGTGCGGTTTTCCCATGATGTTTCAATAATATTAGCAAGTTGGTTCATACGACAGGCTTTCTAAAAAGAATAAAAAAATAAGCAATAAGGAATAAAAAATAAGCAATGAATATAAATAATAAAAATATGGTACAACAGATATTAAAAATATGTTACACCAATTATTTAATCTATACCAAATTTATATTATTAATTTTAAATATTAATTTAAATTATTAATTTTAAAAAAGGGTTTATTTTTTCATTAAATCAAAAAACTCAGCATTATTTTTTGTTTGCTTCATTTTATCCAACATAAATTCCATGGCCGCTATATCGTCCATTTCAAACATTAATTTACGTAGTACCCATATTTTGG
This sequence comes from Pseudomonadota bacterium, assembly GCA_041170585.1. Classification (GTDB taxonomy): domain Bacteria; phylum Pseudomonadota; class Gammaproteobacteria; order Burkholderiales; family Burkholderiaceae_C; genus JBDLSY01. Next base: position 13,740 of record JBEDNN010000052.1, read on the forward strand.
CAAGCTGTTCTTTTGCTAAGAGTAATTCCTCTCGACGCGTGCCTGATTTATTCACATTCATTGCGGGATAAACACGCTTTTCTGCTAAACGGCGTTCTAAATGCACTTCCATATTACCTGTGCCTTTAAACTCTTCATAAATAACATCGTCCATTCGGCTACCCGTTTCAGTTAAAGCTGAAGCAATAATAGTTAAACTACCGCCTTCCTCTAAATTACGTGCTGCACCAAAAAAACGCTTTGGACGGTGTAAGGCTGCAGTATCAATACCGCCAGTCCCTATTTTCCCAGAATTTGGCATAACACTGTTATAAGCACGGGCTAAACGTGTAATACTGTCTAGTAAAATAACAACGTCTTTTTTCATTTCAACTAAACGTTTTGCTTTTTCAATGACCATTTCAGCGACTTGAACATGGCGTGCAGCAGGCTCATCAAATGTAGAAGCAACGACTTCACCCCGTACTGTGCGAGTCATTTCAGTCACTTCTTCGGGACGTTCATCAATTAATAATACAATCAAAGTTACATCAGGGTGATTGGTTGCAATACATTGTGCAATGTGTTGCAGCATAACTGTTTTACCCGATTTTGGACTGGCAACCAGTAAACCACGCTGACCAAAACCAATCGGTGCAATAATATCCAGCATACGGCCAGTAATATTTTCTTCCGCTTTTATTTTACGCTCCATTAACATAGGGCGGGTTGGGTGTAAAGGGGTTAGATTTTCAAACATTACTTTGTGCTTCATCTGTTCGGGTGGAGCACCGTTTACTGAATCTACTTTAACCAACGCAAAATAACGTTCACCTTCTTTCGGGATACGCACTTCGCCTTCAATGCTATCACCAGTATGTAGATTAAAACGACGTATTTGAGCTGGACTAATATAAATATCATCTGGACTAGCCAAATAAGAGGTATCTGGCGAACGCAGAAAGCCAAAACCATCAGGCAGTACTTCCAGCGTACCATCACCAAACACAGGTTCTCCTGACTTAGCCCGTTTTTTCATAATAGCAAACATTAAATCATGTTTACGCATACGATTAGCGTTATCTATTTCTAATTCACTAGCCATATCTAATATGGCCGATAAATGTAATGACTTGAGTTCGTTTAAGTGCATACCGTAAAAGTGTGTGCGTTTGAGCGCGGTTTAAAAAATTAAATGATTTATAACAAGAGCGTTTATAAGAAACGTTATGAGGAATAAGCAGTTAGCTAACTGTAGATAGTTCGCTTTATAGCAGTGCAAAATTAGTTGCACCATTTTTTCTATCAACAGATAAGTAAGTAGGTAGGTATTAGCTAATTTAGTATAACTGAAGTCAGTTACTTTAACCTGCTTAATTACTATTTATTTTAATTAATAGTTTTTGCTAAATACTCATTTATATGAGGTGATATTGGCGGAAGCGGTGAGATTCGAACTCACGAAGGACTCACATCCTCGGCAGTTTTCAAGACTGCTGCATTCAACCGCTCTGCCACGCTTCCAATATTCATCATTATAATGTATTTTTATACTTTGTGTTAAATACTTTTTGTTTTTTGTTTTTTGTTTTTTGTTTTTTGTTTTTTTACTTTTTATTCCATTATTACGATTAAGTTAATTTGCAATAATATACATTTAAAGCTAGAATATACTTTGCGGGACGTAGCGCAGCCTGGTAGCGCACTTGCATGGGGTGCAAGGGGTCGTGAGTTCGAATCTCACCGTTCCGACAAAACAATCATAAAAGTAGCTTATCTTTTAGCTTTTGGCTAGGTAAAAAATGTACTACTTTACGTGCTGCAATTGGTATTAATGTACCTGTGTCAATATTGCGACCTAGATGAGATTTTCTTTGGCGTACTTCAAAAGTACCAAAACCAGTTAGCTTTACTTTATTCCCAGCAGATAAAGTAGTGTAAATTTCTTCAAAAAATAAATCAACTAACTGCTTGGCTTCACGCTTTGGTAAATTATTACACTTTATTAATAACTGCGTAATATCTGCTTTAGTTAATGTATTTAATGTATTTAATGTATCTAATATATTAGACTTTAATATAAAGCGATTAATCATATATGTATGTATTATGTATTATGTATTATGTATTTACTTACAATTTAACGTAGTACCGCACCACAACAGTTTTTTAAAACAGTTAAGGCTGAATTTAATGCTGCATCAGCTTGTGCATCAGTCAAAGTAAACAGTTTATCTTGCAACTGTAAACGTAAGCCAAGTGATTTTTTATTAAGTGCTAAGTGTCCGCCTTTAAATTGATCAAATACTGTAACCGATATTAAAGGCATTAATGATTCATCTGTATCTATGGCTTGTTGAATAGCATCAATCAATACCTGTGCAGGTATATTAATATCAATAATTACTGCTAAATCACGTTCAATAATAGGCGTTTTAGCAATACTTTGATAAACAGGTACAGCATGCTTACACAATGCTTGTGCATCTACTTCAAACACTATTAATGGTAATGTCAGAGTATATTTTTGACACAACTTTGGATGTAACTCACCAATATAACCAATCATTTTATCGTTACGCCACACTTCAGCACTACGCCCAGGGTGTAAGGCAATATGCGTTGTTTTACGATAAACCAAATCTGGACACAGTGCATCTAAATCCGCTTTTAAATCATAAAAATCAACTGCTCTATTGGCACTAGCCCACTGTGCTTGATTGATTGAACCATAAGCGACTGCACATAAACGTTGCGGCTGTTCATAGCCTTCAATAGAAGTATAACTGGCTTGTATCGCATTATTACGTAAAAACACTTTACCTAACTCAAACATACGTACCCGGTTCATACGGTGAGAAATATGGTGCTTTACATTAGCGACAAGTCCACCCAATAAAGTAGAACGCATAACGCCCATAGTACTGGAAATTGGATTAAGTACACGAATGGGTGTAGTGTTAGCCGCAAAATCTTGTTCCCAAGTTGAGTCCACAAAACTATAGTTAATAGCCTCCATATAATCACGTTGTGCCAAAGCTATTCTTAAATGATGCAAACTATACAAGCCTTCTGGCTGGGCTTGTATTACTTGTGTTGCTATTGGTAAGTGAGTTGAGATACGCTCAAATCCATATAAACGGGCAACTTCTTCAATTAAATCTTCTTCAATCTCTAAATCAAAACGATAACTAGGTGGCGTAACTATAAATACTGCATCAGAGTCAGTCATACTATTATTTAAAATAAAATCAAAACCTAAACGTGTAAAGATATCTGCTATTTGCTTAGATTGGATGGTTATCCCTAATACTTTATTACAACGTGCTACCCGTAGTTGAACAGGACTTCGGCTGGGTAATATAGTTGTAATATCGCTGGCAACACCACATATTCCGCCACAAATATTTAAAATTAAATCAGTAATATAGTCTAAATATAACCCTGTAGTCGTAAAATCAATACCCCGTTCAAAACGGTGTGCCGCATCACTTGAAAAACCTAATGTACGGGCTTTACCTTGAATGGCTAAAGGATTCCAAAAGGCTGCTTCTAAATAAATATCCGTTGTAAATTCATTGACAGCCGTTGCATCACCGCCCATAATCCCCGCTAAAGCTTGCGGGCCTTGACTATCGGCAATAATACCCATATTAGAATTTAAATGAATAATTTGCCCATTGAGTAAAGTTAATACTTCGCCTTGCTTAGCCCAACGCACGGTTAAACCAGTTATTGTACTATTACTTAATTTAGCCAAATCAAATACATGCGACGGTTGCCCTAACTCCAACATGACATAATTAGAAATATCTACTAAAGGATTAATACTACGCTGCCCTGCCCGCTCTAAACGGGATACTATCCAATCAGGCGTTGGGTGAGTGATTGGATTATTGCTAACCCCCTTAATGACCCGCCCTGTAAAACGCCCACACAAATCAGGTGCTTCAATGTGAACAGGCACTACATCACCTATCCGTGTAGGCGTAACCGTGTTAAATATTTTAGGCTGTAAAGTTGCTCCCGTAATAGCAGCAGTTTCACGTGCCATACCCCATACGCTTAAACAATCAGCTTTATTGGGAGTCAGTTTAATTTCTAAAATGTTATCATCTAAATTCATAGCTACACGAATATCTTCGCCAGCAATCAAAGTATTGGGTAAACGCCATAAGCCTGTACTTTCACTGGACAATCCAAGCTCACGTTGCGAACACAACATACCAAAACTTTCAACGCCGCGTAATTGACCTTTATTGATTGTGCTACCATCAGGCAACACAGCCCCTACCATAGCCAAAGGGGCTTTCATACCGACTTCGGCATTAGATGCACCACAAACAATTTGCAAAGGCTCATCTAAACCAATATCAACGGTACAAACTTTTAGTTTGTCGGCGTTAGGGTGTTTTTCGGCACTCAAAATATGTGCTACGACAATCCCAGTGAATGGCGGGGCAATCGGGCGAATAGACTCAACTTCTGCCCCGCTCATTGTCAATGCATGTGCTAGTTCAGCGGTATTTAGAGGTGGATTGACAAAGCTGCGTAACCAAGATTCAACGAGTAGCATGGGTATATATTTCCTAATTAGTATGTGTTTTTAATAAATCTAATTGTAAAATGCAAAAAGTAAAACTATAAATATTTAAGTATTTAGATATTTTTCTATTAATTCATTCCACTTATCTTTATGAATTTTTTGCAACTCTGCATCTTTTTCAATAAGATTACTATAGTTCACAACAAAATCATTTAAAGAACCTACTAAACGCAAATAATATTTAATTGTTGGTAAAAGCCCATTCACTATTATTTGACATCCATGTTGATTTTTTATGTTATTTATTAGTATATCTATTGTACTTTCGTCCGATTTTTTTATTCCAATATGAGATAATATGTAATACCTAGTAGGGCTATATCGTTGAATTTTTTCAATTGCAACTCTTACAATAGTTGAGTCAATTAGCTTATCTAACTTTATCTCAATTGATTCAAATAATTGATTGTCTTTAAATATTTCAATGTCACCTGATGTTTTTGAAGTTCTATCTGATGCTGTATGGCTACCAATTTCTGCTAAAAGACAGTTTTTATATCTATCAACTTCATTAATCAAGCTTTGATATATTGCGTAAAAAGCTAAAACTGGTAATTTAGAACCACCATGAATATGGTATTTAGTACTGAAGTGTTCATTTAATGAACTGATAATATTATTTATTGTTAAATGTTCTGGATTTTCTAATGAAACAATTTTTACAACAGAACTGTTTTTCAATTGAATTGCTGAAAATAATAATAAAAGCAATATATTTTCAGATGATGCTGGGGTTTTTTCAACAAAATCTAAAATATTTAAAAATGCTTCTTTTACAGACTTATTATTAATTTTTCCGTTGTAATCTAAATTATATGGATATGGTTGTTCCAGTGAGCGCGTTAACCAACCACTTTCAGCCATAGATGGTAAACCAATTTCTTTAAAAGTAGGCGTAATATAAGTAGTATCTATTGAGCGACCAGAAAAACCACCTAACATATTAGCTTGATGCTTTCTAATATCTTGATTTTGATGAAGTATTTTATGCGTTATCAATGTTGCTAATACTGTAAATACGCCTTTTTGCTGATTAGCATTAAAAGCAATCAATTTGATAAAATACTGTATTTCTGTATTAATATTTTTAATATTAAAAGTATCAATACTGTTCTGTGAACAAGCTTTTTTGTAAATTTTCAGCAATAGTTCTTTGTGATTTAACATATTTTCCTTTAAATAAACAACTACTATCTTCTTCAGTATTATTTTTATTGAGTAAGTTCAATAAGCCTTGTTCTTTAATACTTTCAGCAATAGCCCTTATAACTGGTACTGCAACTGAGTTACCAATTTGCCTATATTGCTCGCCTAAAGTTTGATGCTTAATAAAATCATCATTAAATCCCATGATTTTGTAACACTCACTCACTGTCAGCTTTCTTACCAAATCTAATTTTGGTATATATATAAAGAACCTACCTGATGTTTCTTGCGAAGATATTGTTGGATGAGTACCTTCAATAGAATAAATTCTATTTGGTTGCCTGTGAACTCTTGATAAATGTTCTGTATTATCTCTAATGCCAGTCTTCCAAATATTTTTATTTCTATATCCAACAAAAATCAAACCGCTATCTTGTTTTTTAGGTTCTTTAATTAAGGTATATTCTGATTTATCAAGAAACTCAAATTGTTCTAAATTAGAGTTTTTATCTAAAAAATCTTTCAAAAAGACGGGAGGAAGTTGTTTTATTTTTGAAAAATCAAAACGCTGTTTTTTAGTAGCAATAACAAATACACGCTCTCTATTTTGCGGTACTCCAAAATCTTTAGCATTTAATAGTTGATAGCTAACCTTATAGTTTAAATCTTCTAAAGCATTCAAAATAATAGTAAATGTTCTATTTTTATCATGATGAATTAAATGTTTTACATTTTCTAATACAACTACAGAAGGCTGTTTATGAGCAATAATTTGACAAATATCAAAAAAAAGTGTTCCTCTAGTATCTTCAAAGCCTAATTTCTTTCCAGATATACTAAATGGCTGACAAGGAAATCCACCTAGTAATACATCAAAATTTGGTAAATTATTTGGGTTAATTTTTGTAATATCGCCAAATGGTTTTTCACCAAAATTTTGTTCATAAACCTGTTGACAGTTTGGGTTAATTTCTGAGGTAAATACACATTGAAACCCTGCATTTTCGAAACCCTGCCTAAATCCGCCTATCCCTGCAAATAAATCAATGAACTTATACTTCATTCTAAATAATCTTTTTAATAGTTGATAGTTGGTTTGATATTTTCTTTATTTTTTGTATTTAAAGTTAACTAATAAAATACTTCGCAGTAACCCCATTCAAGCAAACTGCTTTAAAAAACGCATATCATTTTCATAGAACAAGCGTAAATCACCAATACCATAGCGTAACATCGCCAAACGCTCAATACCGCTACCAAACGCAAAACCAATCACTTTTTCTGGGTCTAAACCAAAATGCCTAATCACATTGGGGTGAACTTGCCCACTGCCACTGACTTCTAACCATTTACCTTTTAATGGCCCCGTGTGAAACATTAAATCTACTTCGGCAGATGGTTCAGTAAACGGAAAATAACTAGGACGAAAACGTACAACCAAGTCATCAGTTTCAAATAAAACTTTTAAAAAATGGGTATATACCCCTTTTAAATCGGCAAAACTGACCTGTTCGCCTATCCATAAACCTTCAACTTGATGAAACATTGGCGAATGCGTAGCGTCACTATCAACGCGATAAGTACGCCCCGGTGCAATCACCCGAATATCAGTAATACCAGCGGCTGCTTTCTCACAGGCATAACGCACTTGCATTGGGCTGGTATGGGTACGCAATAACAATGGTGATATTTTTCCGTCTATAGTAGTGGTATGCTCATCAATATAAAACGTATCTTGCATACTTCTAGCGGGGTGATTTTCAGGGTTATTCAAGGCAGAAAAATTGTGCCAGTCATCTTCTAATTCAGGCCCATCGGCAACATCAAACCCCATACTGCGAAAAATTTCTTCTATTCGCATCCAAACTCGCATCACAGGGTGAATATTACCTACCCCTAAACCTCGGCCAGATAAAGTAACGTCAATTGCCTCTGCATTTAAACGGCTATTTAAAGCAGCATTTATCTGTGCTTCTCTGGCATCATTTAAAGCTTTTTCAATCATCTGTTTGGCTAAATTAATACCTACACCTTGACTTTTTTTGGTCTCAATATCTAATTTTGCCAGACCTTTTAGTAATTCGGTGATTGCCCCTGTTTTACCTAAAAATTGTGCTTTAGCATTTTCTAAATCAGCGGGTGTAGCAGCAGATAAAAAAGCTGTTTGTGCTTGGGATACTAAATGATTTAATTCAAGGCTTAGGCTCATATTGATGCTTTCAAACAATTAAACGGCGGACGGGTAAAATACGTTATTAAATTGTATTTACATATTGATTTTACCTGAAAAATATGTTTTATTTCCTTATTTTATTTTCTTAGATTATGACCCACACAACACCCGATGTAATGCCCACTTCTTTGAATGATGTTACCCCTGCATCTCACCCGCTGGAACATTTATTTCAAAATAACCGCCATTGGGTTAATAAAATGTTAGCCGAAGATTCAACATTTTTTAGCCGCTTATCACACCTACAAGCCCCTGAAATTTTATGGATTGGTTGTTCAGATAGCCGAGTCCCTGCGAATCAAATCACAGGCCTTGCTCCGGGTGAAATATTTGTTCACCGCAATATTGCCAATGTCGTGGTACATACCGATTTAAACGCACTGTCTGTGATTGAATTTGCCGTCAATAGTCTAAAAGTCAAACATATTATTGTCTGTGGTCATTATGGCTGTGGTGGCGTTAATGCCGCTTTAAATAACATTAGAACAGGCAGTTTAGTAGACAATTGGCTGCGTCATATTCAAGACGTACGCGATGAACATGGCAGTTATTTAGGCAGTATTTTGCCTAAACACCAACATAATGCTTTGTGTGAACTAAATGTTATTGAGCAAGTCAGACACGTTGTACAAACCAGTACCGTACAAGATGCTTGGACAAAAGGGCAATTATTAACCGTACATGGTTGGATTTACGATATAAAAGACGGCGTTTTACGCGATTTATCAGCCAGCGTCAGCCATTTAGCAGAATTAAATACGGTATTAAAGACCGCTATCACTGCTGTTAATCATACATCACGTCAATAGTTAATTACGTCAATAATTAAACGATATTAAATTATATTAAACTATGATTAATTTGGCACATCATTTGATATCTGTTTAGCATATTCATTGACTACTTGTTGGTGTGCTTCAGTCGCTAAATGTTGTCGTGTTTGTAATGCAGTTGGTAATATAGCTGATTTTACTAGCGTTACTTGTAATTTTGGGGCTAACAACACTGAACATACACTGGCTAATAGCGAAATATTATCAATATAAGCCGCCGCACTGTGCGAATAATTTAAATAAATGGGCTGTACAACAACACCCGCATCAATTGCCGCCTGAAATAAGCTAGCGTGAAACGGTAATATTTGCTGACCATTGCTTGTTGTGCCTTCAGGAAAAATACAAATACTTTGCCCTGCTTGCAAGTATGTCGTTAAAGTACTGTGTACTTTAAGCAAAGCACTACGGCGGCTGCGATTGATAAAACAAGTATCTGCCATCGTCACTAACCACCCTAAAATAGGCCAAGATTTAATTTCACTTTTTGCAACAAACACAACGGGGGCAACGGATTGAATCACTAAAATATCTAACCATGATATATGGTTACTGACATATAAAGCCGTTTGATTTTTAGTAAAATCAGTACTTTTATAAGTGCTGATTTTGAAAGAATTCGTAACTAATTTTATTCCGAAAGCAGCCAAAACCAAGCGTGACCATAATGCAATAATTGAACGCTTTAAATAAGGCTTTATCCAAAAAAAAATTAAAATTTGCGTCAAAAATCCAAGAATCACACACAGTATGACTGCCGTTAAACGTATCGGAAGTAATATAAATGGTTTAATGTATATGAATATTTTCACTATGGATTATTTTTATTACAAAATGAGACAATATTACACAATGAGACTATCAATGAAAAAATCAGTATTTAAAAAAGCGTCTCCGTGGAGTAGCTAATATTTTAGACTATTTTGTTTCATCAACTTTATCAACTTTATCATTTCATCAAATTAATCTTATCAACTTTATCATTTCATCAATTTAATCATTACTGCAACAATGCAACACAACAGCCGCACTTTATCATCAGAAGACCGTGACCCATTAGAGTTATTACGTGAACGCGCAGAAAATTTTAGCAAGGCATTTGCCAATGCAGCCTATGAAAAACAACAAGCACAAACATTTATTATTAAATTGTGTGATGTGTTTGGTTTAGACAGTGTACGCAATGTTAGTTTAGAACACCGCGTAAAAAAAGCCAGTGGAAAAGGCATGAACTTCATGGACGGCTTTTTTCCGGGTTTGCTATTGATAGAAATGAAGTCTAAAGGTGAAAATTTAAGCAAAGCCTATGAACAAGCCAAGGGCTATGTGGGTTTACTAAAAAATATTGAGGAGATGCCTCGTTATATTTTAGTCTGTGATTTTCAAACCTTTCATTTGTATGATTTAGAGGCAGGCGGTGAATCTGTCGCCAATACCCCAACGGCATTTTCTTTATCTGATTTACGCAATCAAGTTGCACCCACAGAATCACTGGGCTTTTTAAGCAATTATGAACGCGTATATCAAGAGGTACAAGTACGCATCACCACCCGTGCCGCTAAAGTATTGACAGATTTACATGATGCCCTAAAAAAAGCACGTTATCCAGCTCAAGACATGCAAACGTTTTTAGTGCGTATTTTATTTTGTTTATTTGCTGATGATACGGACATTTTTAATGCCGCAATTGATGATTCTAGCAAAGCCCAAGCCTCTCACTTTACCGACCAGCCTTTTTATGATTTGATACAAAAATCACCCAGCAATGGTGAATATTTAGGCGATGCCATTGCCCGTATGTTTACCCGCTTAAACACAGCAGGTACTTTTGTTGAGCGTAACTCTGTGCCGTACGAACAACTGACATCAGGCGAAAAAAGTATGTATTACTTTCCCTATGTTAATGGAGCTTTGTTTGCCAGTGAACCCGCCATAGCCACAGCCAATTTTGACGAACACACCCGCCGTGTATTATTGGACTGTTGCGCGACAGATTGGTCGTTCATTAGTCCTGATATTTTTGGCACAATGTTTCAAAATTTGATGCATTATGACGATGAAGTTGCAGGTAAAAAAAGTGGCAAGCGGCGTGAACATGGCGCGCATTACACCAGTGAACGCAATATTTTACGTGCTATTCGTCCTTTATTTATGGACGATTTATATGCCGAATTAAAACAGGCTAGAGCAATATTGGCAGCAGAGGTTGAAAAAAAATTCCAAGAATCTGGTAAAGCTTTAACCCCAGCTGCCCGCAAAAAAGCTTGCGCTGATTTAATTGCCTTGTATGACAAGTTACCCACTTTGACGGTGCTTGACCCTGCGTGTGGCTGTGGTAACTTTTTGGTGGTAGCTTACCGTGAATTACGCCGTTTAGAAGCGGAACTGATTGCTGATATTTTTGATGAAAAATCACAAGGCAAAGGTTTGTTAGACATCAAAACTTTGTCCAAAGTCAATGTAGAACAATTTTATGGCATTGAATTAGACCCCACTGCGGCCGAAATTGCCAAAGTAGCCTTATGGCTGACCGACCATCAATTAAATCGCCAGCTGGCAGAACGCTTTGGTACCAGTCGCCCAACCATTCCATTGACTAAAGCGGCACACATTGCCAAAGGAGAAAACGCTTTGCGTTTGGATTGGAACAGTGTATTGCCAGCACACCAATGCAGTTTTATTGTGGGCAATCCGCCGTTTTTGGGATACACACAACAAAACGCATCACAAAAAGACGACATGGCACGGGTATTTAGCGCCTATAAAAATTATGGTGTATTGGATTATGTGTCTGCATGGTACATAAAAGCCGTGGAACACATGCAGCGTAACCCCGCCATTAAAGCGGCGTTTGTGTCTACCAATTCCATCACGCAAGGCGAACAAGTGGCGGTGTTGTGGCAACCCTTGATACAAGCGGGCGTACACATTCAATTTGCACACCGCACGTTTAAATGGGGCAACGAAGGGTCAAGCGTTGCAGCGGTGCATTGTGTGATTATTGGCTTTGGTTTAAGTAAACCCGAGCGTTGTAAGTTGTGGGATTATGCTGATGACATCAATGCAAATACCGTCATCATGAAAAAAGTACGACGAATTAACCCATATTTGGTTGATGCGCCAATGGTTTTTTTAATTAAACGTAAAGCACCTGTATGCACCGTTCCAGAGATGAAATATGGCAGTATGCCTATTGACAATGGGCATTTGATTGTATCACCTGAAGAGTATGAAGTCGCTTTGTCTGAAAGTACAGAAAATTTAACATTGATAAGACCTTATACAGGTGGTGATGAATTTTTAAATAATTTAAAGCGATATTGTTTATGGTTGAACAGCGTTTCAACATCAGCAATAAAAGCCAGTAAATTTGCTAGTGATCGTATTGCTAAAACAGAACATTTTCGTTTGAATAGTGGGCGTGAAAATACCCGTAAACTGGTGGAAAACTCACATTTGTTTGGTGAAATTCGCCAACCAATCAACGATTATTTACTAATTCCTAAAGTTTCTTCTGAAAACCGTCAATTTATGCCAATTGGTTTTGTTGATAAAAATATCATTACTAGCGGTAGTGCTTTAATCATTCCAACGGCAACAAAATACCATTTTGCGGTTTTACATTCCACCATGCACAATGCGTGGATGCGGGCAGTCTGTGGACGTTTAGAAAGTCGTTATCAATACTCTACTAGCATTGTTTACAACAATTTTCCTTGGCCACAAGGTGTTTCAAAAGAAGATGTTAAAAAAATTGAAACCGCTGGACAAGCCATTTTAGATGCACGGGCAAAACACGTGGGCAAAAGCCTTGCATGGCTGTATAACCCTGAAACCATGCCCCAAAACTTGCAAGATGCGCACGATGCCTTGGATAATTTAATTGATGATGCTTATCAATATGAAGGCGAACACCGCGACGCGTCACGGGTGTCTTTTTTGTTTGAACAATACCAAAAATTAACCAGTTTATTGCCCACAGACACCGACAGCAAAGGGGATAAAGTGGTGAAAAGCAAACAAAAGGGAGAAAAGCGTAAGTGATAAATACCTTTAAGGCAAACACTGTATTAGTGTTT
>JBEDNN010000053.1:0-81358 GCA_041170585.1 Pseudomonadota bacterium
GGTAATGTTAAATTTTAACTTTTACAGTATTTATGTTGGTATATTGTCTTGTTGATTTTACTAATTATTTCTTAATTATTAAATTTCTTTTATCAGTGATATTTTAACATTACCAAAATAAAGAATAGCCTTTATTTTTTACCTATTTTTTTTTCTTGACCCGCTAAAAGATTTCGGATATTAGCGGTATGTCGCCAAATTAATAAACTACTTATTGTTAAAATAGCTAAACTAATCGGCGATAAGTCTAACCAAACACTGCTGTAAATCGCTGCAAATACTGCTGATATTAAGGCGGACAACGAAGAGTAACGAAAAATAAGGGCGACAATTAACCAAGTTAATACTGTTAATCCACCCAGTAAAGGTTGAATGGCTATCAAGATGCCTGCAGCAGTGGCTACGCCTTTGCCGCCTTTAAAACTGTAAAAGATGGGGAATAAATGGCCTAAAAAAACAGCGACAATACTTAGTCCTATTAAGTATTGATATTGATTGGTGGTTAAATTTAATAGTGAATAAGTGGCTATATATTGCACTGCTGAAACAGCTAGCCAACCTTTTGCTGCATCTAATACTAAAGTTAAACTAGCAGCTATTTTATTACCTGAACGCAATACATTAGTTGCCCCAGGATTACCAGACCCGTAAGTATGGGGGTTAGGTAGCTTCATTAATTGGCTGATAATCACCGCAAAAGACAGTGAACCGAGGCAGTAAGTAGCTGCAACAATTAGAGCAAAAAATAACCAAGATATTAAATAATTCATAAGATGAAGAAAGCAACAAAGCAATAAATAAAAGAGATTATTTAAACCTAAATCAAATAAGTAAACCAAAAATATCGCTTTAAAACCGCTACTTTAACAAAGTAGCGAATAATTAATAATACAATAATTAAATATAATTAAATTACGCTTTAATGAAACTGTGCTTCTTCAGTAGAGCCACTTAATGCAGTTACATTTGATTTCCCACCTTGAATGACTGTGGTAACGTCATCAAAGTAACCCGTGCCTACTTCTTGCTGATGGCTTACAAAGGTATAGCCGCGTTCACGGGCTGCAAATTCAGGTTCTTGTACTTTTTCAATGTAAGCAGTCATACCCCGTTCAACATAATCTTTTGCCAAATCAAACATATTGAACCACATATTATGTACGCCTGCTAAAGTAATAAATTGATATTTGTAGCCCATTTTCCCAAGTTCTTGTTGAAACTTTGCAATGGTGTTGTCGTCTAAATTTTTCTTCCAATTAAACGAAGGAGAGCAGTTATAAGCAAGCAATTTTCCCGGGTGAACTGTATGCACTGCTTTTGCAAACTGACGGGCAAATTCTAAATCTGGTGTGCCTGTTTCACACCAGACTAAATCAGCATAATCGGCATAAGCAACAGCACGGCTAATCGCTTGTTTTAATCCTTTATGCGTTTTGTAAAAGCCCTCGACTGTACGATCACCTGTTAAAAAAGGCTTGTCATTTTCGTCGTGATCACTGGTGATTAAATCGGCGGCTTCAGCATCAGTGCGTGCAATGACTAAAGTGGGTACACCGTATACATCAGCTGCCATACGTGCGGCAATTAATTTTTGTATCGCTTCTTGTGTAGAGACTAATACTTTACCGCCCATGTGACCACATTTTTTTACGCTGGCTAGTTGGTCTTCAAAATGTACACCGCCAGCACCTGCACGAATCATAGCTTTCATTAATTCAAATGCATTTAATACGCCACCAAACCCTGCTTCAGCATCAGCTACAATAGGAGCAAAATAATCTACATAGCCGTCTGTTCCCGACTCTATGCCTTTTGCCCATTGAATTTCATCAGCCCGCGTAAAAGTGTTATTAATACGTTCTACCACTTTAGGTACTGAATCAGCTGGATACAATGATTGGTCTGGATACATTGCAGCATAACCATTGTTGTCGGCGGCGACTTGCCAGCCTGATAAATAAATTGCTTTTACACCTGCTTTGACTTGCTGCATTGCTTGCCCACCTGTTAATGCACCTAGGCAATTAACATAAGGTTGAGTATGAATTAAGTCCCACAGTTTTTCTGCACCACGACGCGCTAAAGAATATTCTACTGGCATACTTCCACGCAAACGCACTATGTCTTCGGCACTATAACCACGCTTAATACCTTTCCAGCGTGGGTTATTTGCCCAATCTTGTTCTAAGTCAGCAATTTGTTGCGCACGGTTAGGCATATTATGGGTCATATAAATCCTTATTAAATATAAATAAAAAATATAAAAAAATATAAAATATATAAAAATTTAAATTACGGTTACAGGTATATACTTTTTCTTTGTTAAAGAATAATATTTTAACTTAAAGCAGTACTAATTTCTGTAGTAATAATTTTTGTTGTACTTAGTAAAACTATACTATTTAGAGTGTTCAATATATTATCTACTTAAATATCACTCGTTTTATATCTGTTAATCTCTGTTAATCGCCTAAAATTACTAATATTTATCAAATATTTATCATTAGTATTTATCATTAGTTATCAAGCCAAACTTAAAAAACTTAAATAAAACTCAAGCTTAAATATTAAATAGTGTTTTAAATTATTTAAAACAATTTAATAAAACAATTTTAATCAATCTTAATTAATAAATATGCTTAACTCATTTTTACCAATTACTTTATTTACGGTATCGTCTGATTCTACTTCTAATTTTCACACTCATACTGTATTAGATTTTACAATTCCTTTAACCAGTCATATTTGGGTACAACCTCAAAAAAATACAATACTAACTGTTAATCAGCAAACGACTTTAATGACTTTGCTTGATGCAACTGTTAATCATAGCCCACCGACTGTGGCTCAAACTGTTGTGACTTCTCGTATGGGAACGCTATCACCTTGGAGTAGCAAGGCGGCTGACATTGCAGCACAGTGTGGTGTGGTGGGTCTACGCTTAGAATTAGTTAAAGCGTATGATTTAGAGGCTATTCCAGCTGATAAAAAAATATTAGTGATGGCAGCTTTATACGACAAAATGACACAAAGTATTCATACCAATGTAGCAGACAGTTGTATTGTACTCAATCAACAGGTAACATCAGATGACTATATTGTACCCATTTTAAAAGATGGCAAGGCGGCGATAGAGTCCATTAATATTAAACTTGGTTTGGCATTATCAGCAGAAGAAATAAACAGTTTATATACTTATTTCTCTAAAATACAGCGTAATCCGACTGATGCCGAGTTAATGATGTTTGCACAGGCCAATAGTGAACATTGCCGTCATAAAATTTTTAATTCTATTTATACAGTAGACGGTGTTTTACAAGACTTATCAATGTTTGGTCATATTCGTACTACGCATGCACACACACCTCAAGGAACAGTAGTCGCCTATTCTGATAATTCAGCCGTGATTGGTGCATCAACTGTTGAGCGGTTTCGCCCTGATTCTCTTGGTAAATACACCAATAAAATGCTACAAGCTCATGCGGTGTTAAAAGCAGAAACACACAATCACCCCACTGCAATTAGTCCGTATTCTGGGGCTGCAACAGGTGCTGGTGGTGAGATTCGTGATGAAGGTGCAACAGGGCGTGGTGCCCAGCCACGAGCAGGGTTTACAGGCTTTAGTACTTCTTTATTAGGTGCGAAAACCCCCAGCCATTTGGCGACTCCAACACAAATTATGCTTGAAGGTCCTTTAGGTGCTGCAGCTTTTAACAATGAGTTTGGCCGTCCTGCTTTAGGCGGTTACTGGCGTGCGTATGAATCAAATATTCGTAATACATCGTGGGGTTATCATAAACCCATTATGTTGGCGGCGGGTTGGGGTACTATTGATGCACAACATGCAACTAAACAAGCGGTTAGGGCAGGCGACTATCTTATTCAGTTGGGTGGCCCAGGTTTAAAAATTGGTGTGGGTGGTGGTGCTGCAAGCAGTATGGTTTCAGGACAAAATACTGTTGCTTTAGATTTTAATTCAGTTCAACGTGATAATGCCGAGATGCAACGCCGTGCTCAAATGGTTATTAACGCCTGTATGGCGTTAGGAGATGCTAATCCAATTCGTAGTATTCATGATGTTGGGGCAGGTGGTTTGTCCAACGCTTTTCCTGAAATTGTTGATGCTGATGGTTTAGGGGCAGAGATTAGTTTAGATAAAATTCCTTTAGTTGAAACGGGTCTAAGTGCTTTAGAGGCTTGGTGTAACGAATCACAAGAACGCTATAGTCTAGCGATTGCTCCTGAAGACTGGTCAAGATTTGAGTCTTTGTGTCATCGTGAGCGTTGTCCTGTTGCACATATTGGTGTTGCTACTAAACTCAAACAATTTCAAGTGAAGCGACAAGACAATACTTTAGTAGTAGATTGGGCTATGGATGTGTTATTGGGTAAAAAAGACAAATTACAGCGTGTTGTGAATGCAGTACGATTGCCTAATCTAAACTTCAATACTAATATTAATAATACTAATAATAATGCGGAAATAAAAACACATACAGACAATATAAATAACATAATAAATAGCATAAATAATAATTATGACACTATAAATAGTGATATAAATAATATAAACAATGCAAATATATTTTTGTTTGAAAATAGTTTAAAACACCCTACTATAGCCAGTAAACGTTTTTTAATTACGATTGGTGATAGAACAGTGGGCGGGTATACTCACCGTGATCCTATGGTTGGCCCATGGCAAGAACCTGTCGCTGATTGTGCAGTAACATTGTTAGATTATTCTAGTTTGCAAGCCGAAGCAGCCAGTATGGGTGAGCGTACACCTTTGGCTGTATTTAATCCAGCAGCCAGCGGCCGTATGGCAGTAGCTGAAGCCTTAACTAATTTAGCTGCTGCCCCAGTATCTGCTTTAGATAATATTAAATTGTCTTGTAATTGGATGGCAGCTGCAAGTCAGCCAGAACAAGATGCTGCTTTATATGCAACTGTTGAAGCAACTGCTACTTTTTGCCGTGATATGAATTTAGGTGTTCCTGTCGGTAAAGATTCTTTGTCTATGCAAGTTAATTCATCTGAAGGTGTAGTTACATCGCCAGTGAGTTTAGTCGTTACTGCTTATGCACCTGTGCCATGTATTTCTGAATTATATATATGTGATAATAAAAACAAATCTGATAGTAAAAACAATATAGACAATATTAATAATACTCAAAATAATAAATCACTTAATCAATTAAGTGTAAGTGAAAACGCAGTTTTTACACCTTTTATGCGTACTGAAGATACAAATAGCACAACGCTTATGGTACTAAAAGCCAATAAATATACCCGTTTAGCCGCAAGTATGGCACAACAAATTAACAATTTAATTGATACAGTAGAAACACCTGATATTACTAGTACTGATATGCGTAATTGGTGGAATGCTTTTCAAAAAATTCGTCAATCAGATATGGCTTTGGCTTATCATGATGTTTCTGATGGCGGACTTTGGGTCAGTTTATCTGAAATGGCTTTTGCTACGCGTTGCGGTTTATCAATTAATTTAAAACAAGCCTCTATAGCTTTGAACACAGTAAATACAACCGCTTTATTATTTAATGAAGAGATTGCTGCGGTACTTCAAATTAAATCAGATAAAAAAGAAGCTTTTTTAAAAATAGCTCAAGATCACAAAGTAATTGCTTTTGAAGTTGGACACATCACACGAAGTGATACGGTTAATACAATCTCTCTTTACAATCATGAAAATGAATTGTTATACACACAAAAAACAACTTATTTGCACCGTCTCTGGGATAGTGTTTCGGCTGATTTCACAGCACAACGTGATACTGCTAATGTAGTTTTACAAGAATCACAACGCATAGGGCGTGATGATTACACTGTTCCACATTTGCATCAATATTTAACTTTTAGTACTAGTACGAGTAGTCTCCAAAATAAAAATAAAACTGTAGCTATATGTTCACCAAAAGTAGCTATTTTGCGTGAGCAAGGCATAAATTCAATGGTTGAAATGGCTTATGCTTGGACACAAGCTGGGTTTGATGCGTATGATGTGACTATGACTGACTTAATCGCTGGGCGGGTTAATTTGGCTGACTTTCAAGCCTTGGTTGCGTGTGGTGGCTTTAGTTATGGTGATGTGCTGGGTGCAGGTTTAGGATGGGCAAAAAGTATTTTGTGTAATTCAACACTGCGGACTCAATTTCAGTTATTTTTTCACCGTCCAGAAACTATTGCTTTGGGTGTGTGCAATGGTTGTCAAATGATGAGTTATCTTGATGAGTTAATGCCTAACACAAAATTTCCGCGTTTTACTCATAATGCTAGTGGGCGATATGAGGCTCGTGTCAGTATGCTAGAAATTGTAGAGTCACCCAGTATTTTATTAAAAGGTATGGCAGGTACACGGCTACCCGTTGCTGTAGCCCATGGTGAAGGCCGTATACACCAGCGTCCCAGCAACACTGTAGTGGCTATGCGTTTTGTTGATGGTTTAGGCAATCCAACTGAACTATACCCTATGAATCCTAATGGCAGTGTCAATGGTGAAGCCAGTGTGTGCAGTCCAGACGGTCGGGTAACTTTAATGATGCCACACCCTGAAAGAGTGTTTCGCTATGCTCAATGGTCTTGGTTGCCAGATAATGTTAATATTGATTTGCCTAGTCCGTGGATGCAGTTATTTCATAACGCTTATTCTTGGTGTAATGAAAAAATAAACAAAAATAAATAATAATAAAAAATAAATAATAATATATCGTGTCAATTTTTTCAGATAACTTATTACTTCTAAATATCATTATTGTTGATGATGAGTCTTTAGCACGCTTGCGTTTATCGCAACTGTGCGAAGATATTCAAACAGATTGCCCAAATAAAGTAATTGCACAATATGCCAATGCCTCTGCTTTAATTAACGCACTACCTAATTTACAGGTGCAATTTAATTTGCAGTCAGTGCCTAGTGTGATTTTGTTAGATATTAATATGCCTAACTTGAATGGTATTGATGTCGCCGAGTTCTTGAGAAAAAATACACCTTATATTAATATAATATTTACAACCGCTGAATCACAACATGCAGTGGCTGCTTTTGATTTGTCGGTAGTTGATTATGTTTTAAAGCCTGTACGTGCAGATCGTTTATTGCTTGCACTACAAAAAGTAGTGCAGATAGCCCATCAGCTTAAGCATTTTAATGAGTTAAAACAATTAAAGTCGCTAGAACCTCATATTACTGTTCATCTTGATGACGGTACAGTGACTGCAATACCAGCCAATGTTATCCTTTATTTCAAAGCTGAAAACAAAATGACTTTTGTTTGTACTGCCACACAAATTTATACGTGCAATTTAAGTTTAGGTGAGTTAGAACAGTCATTGAATGCAAATAAACAATTGTTTGTTCGTGTACACCGCAATGCTTTGATAAACTTGTCTGCTTGTGGTGTACTACATGAAAAAGATGACTGTACTATACAAGTCTTAGGTTTAAAAAATCAGGAGTTTTTGCAAGTGAGTCGCCGTATGTTACCAAGTCTACGAGAGGCTTTGTTAAAGTACTAAACTATTTAGTATTTATAAATATTTATAAATTTTTTGTTTACTTATAATTAATATCCGTATCAGTTTCATCAATGGGTACATTTATTTCTTTTATATCTATTTCGTTTAAGCTTTCATCAGTCAAACGCTTCAACCAACCCATCCAATAGCCCGTAGCTTTTTCTGGGCTTAATTGTTGTGTTGTATCAGGTATTTCACCATCTACAGCTGCACGTGCAATACTTTTTTTATTCTCAAGTCTTGCCAATTTCGTAATCAGCTTACGCCTTTGACTTTCAATAGCTTCATCTCGTTGTTTAACCTGATGTAACTCATCAATTACAATAAAGTCAATTGCATTGTCAGCAATAAAAGATTCAATCAAAGTTGAATTGCTTTCACGAAACATTTCATGATTAAGTATTAAATACCGTGGCTTGGCATCTGTTTGCCATATAGGTAACCATGTTTTAGTTTGAATATCTGAATTTGGAAATGCATTTTTAATCGTAGCATTCCAACCATTGATTGTTGCATTTGGGCAACTAATCACAGTCATTTTTGCATCAATTACACGACTGGCTAAAATAGCCGACAAAGTTTTTCCTGTTCTAGTACCACTTAAATTAAGTACGCATTCTAATTTTTGAACACGATAAGCAATTAATTTTTGCATTAATTTTGGTTGACACAATTTTCCTGTACTGTCTCTGAAATCATACTCACTTGGTAGAGGCAACTGTTTACTGTTAGTGTATTCCTCTAAAAATGCATCTCGTGTAGCTTGAGCATATTGATTACCCTTAAATTGTTTAGCCTCATTAAGTGCTGCCTCTTCATTATGAAAACACTGCGTCCATAGCTTACCTGCGGCTTTAGCAATCAAAAAATCAATTGCATCTTTATCATTTGTGGTTTGCTCTAAAAGAGTTGTTGCTTTATTGAGTGATTTTAATGTGTTTAATACACGGGGCGTTGGTAACGCTTGCTCCATATCTTCAAGATAATCTTCATCTTCTTCAGTCTCTTTATCTTTTGAAGAAATATATTTTTTATTTCTTGAAGTCTTACTCAAGTCATGCCCCACACTGGCAAAAGCATCTTCAACGCTAGCGGTATCAGGACTTAACAAAGCCTCGACCAGCTCATTGTCTTCACCATTAACCCAATCTTGAATGGCTTCATGTGGCAAATTATTTGACTGAATCGCACTAATCAATTTTTCAAAAGATGATGGCTTCGAGCTTGATTTAAATTTTTTATTAATACCTTGCTGCTCAAACAATACATATACTTCTGAAGGGGTTAAATATTCAATCTCAGTACCTAATGAGCGAACAAAATCTTTTACAAATGCCAGTGTAAGTCGTTGTTTTGAAGATTGTTCATATTTAAGACCATATTTTTGTGCTACTTCAAACCACGTCAATCCCTTTCCAGTGCCAGTACGCATTAAATTTGAGCCAATTGTTACTGGATTTGGAGCATATTTTTGGCATTGTGCAATTGATGGCATAGTATTTGGATGTCCTTCTTTCTCTGCTACTTCATATAAAAAAGAACGCATTCTTTCTTCAGTCCAATATGTTCTACCACCATTTTCATTAACCATTTGTCCTTGATATTTAAGCCCTGCAAGTTTTGCGACTTTTGATTGTCCACCAAAGCGTCCGACTATGCCACCAAGTCCTCTTCTTCCATAGTCTCTCATATCATGCTGCATGGGCATTAAACCAGGTTTACCAATTTCTTCAGCAAATTCATGCAAAGCTTTAATTAATTTTGGTAAATTCCATCTTTTAGCTTTGAGTATCTCTGCATCTTTATCAAAATTAAGCAATTCAGCCAGTTGTATACGTTCGTCATCAGTCAATTTACAAAGCGTTCTACGTATTTTTTTATCTTGACCAAGGTAATAAAACTCTAAAGCAGACGAAAGAAAAGCATCATATGTTTGTATCGCTTCATTGCTAGGCAGAATTTTAGAATCTTTCGCCAGCTTCATAATTGAGGAATAAGTCCATTCAATGTCATGAATATCAATACTTAATATATATGTATATTTGCTTTCTATTTGCCGAACACGTTCACGAGTACAATCATTTTTAATTCCTATTTCTTCGAGTGTTAAACCATTTGCTCTATCTATACATATTTGTAAGTGCTTAATATTTTCTTTTAAGGTCAAAATATCATTGTTGATATTTTTATATTTGCGATAAATTAAAATTTTTAACCGCATATTTAAGCATTTGTAAAAAATAGCTATTATCAAACTCACTTTCAAATAGTTCCCACTTTTCAATTAAGGCAATATTTTCTAATAATTTATGCTTTTGGGAGTAATGTATTGGCTTTAAACAGTAAGGTTTAACTTTAAAAAATTGATGAGTTATGTTTTTATCAATTACATCAACAAAACCAAAAGTTAATTCGTATAAACAAACATCTAAATGAGCAAGTAACTCCTCTAACACCCATGGTTTAAAGTTATCTTTTAACCTTAAAAAAATGCTTTTTTTATCTATAGTATTGATTTTTATTAAATCAATTAAATAAATTTCTTTAAAAATACTAATTGCTTTACTTGAAAGTAAGAGTCTTCTCAATCTATTTGACACACTATATTTATTGATGTAATCAAATAAACTCAATGAATTAAGGCGATTTTCTATTTGCTGATAATGCCTTTGCTGATAATGCCTTTGAATTGCTTGTTGATTTTTTATATGCTCATTTTGGTGTTTAATTAACGCATCTGCTTTCTCTTTTTTCGTCGCACGATTATTTAAAATAGTAATTTTTGCTCGATGATTAAATAAATAGTTTATGTTTTTTTCAAGCTCAACATTATCAATAATAGTATTGAGTGTTTTTATATCTTCATCTGAATAAGTAAAATTAGTCATGTTTATTTTTTACAGCAATGTTTGATTTTGATAATAAAATGTCATTTAACTTTTTTAAAAAATCAAATATCAATTTTGCCCTATCAGCAACCTGGTCACTGTTAGCTGTAACACGCAGCTTGTCTTGCCCATGCATTTTTACACATTTATTATTTTGAATAAGATAAACAATATGCTGCATTTCTAATGGTGTATCTTTACCAATAGTTAAAATAAACGCATCTGAATGGGCATCAATTTTAGTAATACCTAAAGGGTTCATACGAATTCTAATTTTATGGGTATCCATTAAAGTACAAGTCGCTTCTGGCAATTTACCGTACTGGTCAATTAAACTTTCTTGAATATACGCTAATTGTTCTTCGGTTTCTGAACTGGCTAGTTTTTTATATAGGCTTAAACGTTGATTGATATCTACTACATAGTCAGCGGGGAGTAGGGCAGGAGCATGTAAACTTACCTCGCTATTTTTAGGCATAACGTCTTCTAAGCTGGGTTCTTTACCACTTTTTAGAGCTTTAACGGCTGAATTAATCATATCAATATACATTCTAAAGCCAACTTCTGTGGCTTCACCGCTTTGATGTTCACCCAATACTTCGCCTGCACCGCGTATTTCTAAATCATGCATCGCTAAATAAAAGCCGCTACCTAACTCTTCCATACCTTGGATAGCTTCCAAGCGTTGTTTTGCACTGGCCGTTAAGCTGTCTTCGCTATGGATTAATAAATAAGCATAAGCCTGATGATGGCTGCGTCCAACACGCCCCCTCAACTGATGTAGCTGTGCCAATCCAAATTTGTCAGCACGGTGCATAATAATAGTATTTGCACTAGATACGTCAATACCTGTTTCAATAATGGTTGTACACAATAAAATATTAAACCTTTTTTGATAAAAATCACGCATAACACGTTCAAGGTCACGTTCTGGCATTTGCCCATGAGCAATTGCAATTCTTGCTTCTGGCAGTATTTCTTCTAAAGCAGCTTTTCGATTAGTAATGGTATCTACTTCATTGTGTAAAAAATAAACTTGCCCACCACGTTTTAGTTCTCGTAGGACTGCTTCACGAATGATGCCTTGTGATTCACGGCGGACAAATGTTTTAATCGCTAATCGACGTTGTGGTGCAGTTGCAATCACTGATAAATCACGCATTCCTTCAAGACTCATACCTAAAGTACGGGGGATAGGTGTCGCTGTTAATGTCAAAATATCCACTTCAGCCCGTAAAGATTTCAGTGATTCTTTATGACGCACACCAAAACGGTGTTCTTCATCAATAATAAGCAACCCTAAACGAGGGTATTTGACTTGGCTGCTAAATAATTTATGCGTTCCAATCACAATATCAACATTGCCTGAATTAATACCTTCTACTGCGGTATTAATCTCCTTAGTACTACGAAACCGCGATAACTCAACTATTTTTACTGGCCATTGAGAAAATCTATTTTTGAATGTTTCATAATGCTGCTCTGCTAACAATGTAGTCGGTGCAAGTATAGCCACTTGCTTTCCGCCCATTACGGCAATAAATGTTGCACGTAAAGCGACTTCTGTCTTTCCAAAGCCTACATCGCCACAAATGAGTCTATCCATAGGTTTTTCACTGACCATATCATTAATTACAGCTTGAATAGCGGCTGCTTGGTCAGGTGTTTCTTCAAAACCAAAACTATCTTTGAAAGTCTCGTAGTCTTTATCGTTTAAGCTAAACGCGTGTCCTTTGCGTAAAGCACGGCGTGCATACAAGTCTAATAATTCGGCGGCGGTGTCTCTAGCTTGTATAGCAGCTTTACGGCGAGCTTTATCCCACAGTTCACTGCCTAAGCTATGTAAATGTACATGGTCTGGATTGCCACCCCCATAACGTGAAATGGTGTTTAAATGTGCAACAGGTACATATAAAGCATTGTCACTTGCAAATAAAAGGTGTAAAAACTCCGTTTCACCATCGCCTAAATCTAAATTAATTAATCCTTGATAGCGTGCAACTCCGTGTTGTATATGGACGATTGGATCGCCTATATGTAATTCAGCAAGGTCTTTAATCATTGCCTCTATCGTATTGCTCTTTTCTTGCTTACGCTTGCCATTGCCACGATAGGGTGATAGTGCAAACAGTTCAGTTTCTGTAATGATAGATAGGGAGTTATTTGTACTATTATCAGCATTATTTAAATCAGAAATAACAAACCCAGCATACAAACTACCTGTAATTAAACCGTTTTTAGTTTGACTACTTAAAAAATCATTTAAAGAATCAAAAATAGCTATATCAATATCATGTTCATTTAATAGCTGTCTTAAACTGTCTTGTCGACCTGCAGATTCAGCCATCAATATGACTCTTCCGCTAAAACTATTTAGATAATTTTCTAGCAGGTTTAACGGGGCAGTGTGTTTACGATTAACTGATACATCGGGCAATTGACTGTCTAAACAAGGAAAGTTAGCATTTTTACCATTAATAATTAAATGCGTATAATTTTTACACGCCTTAAACCAATCGTCTGTAGCGATAAATAAATCTTCTGGAGGTAAGATTGGGCGTTCAAGGTCAGCACTTAAAAACGTATACCTTTCGCGTATATCTATCCAAAATTGATTTAAAGAGGCATTAACATCACCCAGAGTAATTAATTGTGTGTTGGGCGGTAAGTAATCAAATAATGTTGCTGTTTTTTCAAAAAATAGAGGTAAAAAATATTCTAAGCCTGCAGCGGCAATCCCCGCACCTACATCTTTATACACTCTGATTTTACTAATATCTTGTGTAAATGTTTCACGGTAGCGTTTACGAAACTCTGCCCTTGAAGGTTCATCAAAAGGATATTCACGCCCAGGTAATAGCTGTATGCTAGGTACTGGATATAAACTACGTTGGGTATCAGGGTCAAAAGTTCGAATGCTATCAATAGTGTCGTCAAATAAATCGATACGATAGGGCAGTAGTGAACCCATAGGAAATAAGTCAATGATGCTGCCGCGAATACTGTATTCGCCGGCGGTTAAGACTTGATTAACTTGCGTATAAGCAGCCCTTACCAATTGCTCACGTAATTTTATGCCGTTTAATACTTGACCTTTAGTAAATAAAAAAGAATATTGTTCTATAAACTGGGCGGGTGCAAGACAATGGGCAGTAGTACTGGCATGGGCAATTAATATCCTAATATTGCCGGAAACTAATTGATGTAAGGTAGCCAAACGTTCACTGATTAAATCTTTATGAGGCGATAGCTGGTCGTACGGCAATATTTCCCAATCTGGCAATACATGTACCGCATCTTTTAAAGGGGTATCTACCAGTAAATAACGTAATTCATCATTTAGTCTAGGTACATCAGGTGCATAAGCGCATATTATGCATAAGCCAATGGTTTTACCTTGTGCATATAACTGATGGGCTTGATATGCAATAAACCAAGCATCAGATGAACCAATAGGTGATTGAATGGTGTGTACACGGTTAATATTTAAATTATCAATAATACGGTGTATATTTGATGGAATATTGAATATGTTTTGATGAGTAGAGGACAAAATAATACGTTATAGTTAATAGGGTTATTAGGGTTATAAGTAGATTAAAAAGTAGTTTATTTTAGCTATGTAATATAAAAATATCAAAAATATTATAAAAAATTGTTATTTAACCATTAAATAATTAAATAATTAAATATATGGAGTTTTAAAATGAGTAAAGTTCTTTTTTCTGAATATTTATCATTGCCTGTCATTGCAGCCCCTTTATTTATAATCAGTAATCCTTTAATGGTTATTGAACAATGTAAAGCAGGTATTATTGGTTCTTTTCCTTCATTAAATGCACGTAGTGAAATCATTTTAAATGATTGGTTAGTCAATATTAAATATAATTTGGCAGCCTATAACGCTGTGAATCCTAATCGTCCTGCTGCTCCGTTTGCCGTTAATTTAATTGCACATCATTCAAATAAACGTCTAGAAACTGATTTAGCGTTGTGCGTTGAACATAAAGTTCCATTAATTATCACTTCGTTAGGTGCGCGTACAGAAGTGAATGATGCTATCCATTCTTATGGTGGAAAGGTTTTTCATGATGTTATTCATGTTGAACATGCAAAAAAGGCACTTACAAAAGGTTCAGATGGGCTTATTGCTGTTGCAGCAGGGGCAGGTGGGCATGCTGGATTATTGTCGCCATTTGCATTAGTTCAGGAAATTAGACAATTTTTTCAAGGGCCTTTAGCGTTGTCTGGCAGTATTGCTAATGGTTCGGCTATTTTAGCATCTACGATTATAGGGGCAGATTACGCTTATATTGGTTCTGCATTTATAGCGACTACTGAAGCTAACGCTAGCGAAGCGTATAAACAGATGATAGTAGACAGTGTAGCTGGAGATATTGTATATAGCAATTTATTTACAGGTGTATACGGCAATTATTTAAAAAAATCTATTGTTAATGCAGGTATAAATCCTGATAATTTACCGGAAAATAGTTTAAATGACATAGAACTTTTGAACTCTTCAAAAGTATGGAAGGATATTTGGGGAGCTGGTCATGGAGTGGGTGCAATTAATAAAATACAAACAATTTCTAATTTTATTCAACAATTAAAAAAAGAGTATTTACTTGTTAAAGATTCTATTATATTAAAATATGAACACTAAACTAATTTAGTTTACATAATGCTAAAATATATTAAATATATAAAAATTTGTTTAATGTGTTTAATGTAAAATAGAAAATAAAATTTAATATGAAAAATAAAAGTAAAAAGGTATTTAATGATATGTTGATATTATCTAAACAGCAAGAGTTAAAGATTAGTGTAGCAAAAGCAGCCCTTAAGTATGTTCCAGAAGGGGAAATAATTGGAGTGGGTACAGGGTCTACTATTAATTATTTTATTGATGAGTTGTACACTATTAAAGATAAAATAAAAGGTGCAGTTGCTAGTAGTGAAGCAACAGCTATGAAGTTAAAAAAAGCTGGAATACCAGTCATAACACTAAATGATATTAACTATCTTAATATATACATTGATGGTGCTGATGAAATCAATACTACTGGTGCTATGATAAAGGGGGGAGGGGCAGCCTTAACGCGTGAAAAAATAATTGCATCAATGGCGAAAATTTTTATATGTATTGTAGATTCAAGTAAGGTAGTTGATCATTTAGGCAAATTTCCTTTACCAATAGAAATTATACCGATGGCAAGTGGACAGATAATTCGTCAAATATCTGCGTGGGGAGGGCAAACAAGCCTTAGAATGAGTTCTAAAAAAAATGATGATGTTTTAATCACAGATAATGGCAATGTCATTTTAGACGTTACTGGTATAAGCTATGATGATGCGAAATATTGGGAATCAAAATTTAATTCAATAGTTGGTGTAGTAACTGTAGGGCTTTTTGCAGCACGCGCAGCAGATATAGCTTTAATAAGTCATGATTCCAAAGTGGTTACTAAAGAATATTAGAATATTAAGAATATTCAAAAAATTAAGAAACTTTCAAAAACAAAGGAAATGTATATGATTGATTGGATGTTGAACTTAGATAAAAGCATGGGCGAATTTATTACTATGTACGGTTCTTGGATTTATGTATTATTAGGTAGTATTGTTTTTGCAGAGACAGGTCTGATCTTTTTTGCTTTCTTACCTGGAGATACTTTATTGTTTGCAGCAGGAAGTTATGCGGCCTCTGGGAAAATAAACATTTGGTATTTAATACTTATAGTAACATCTACTGCAGTTATCGGAAATACAGTTAACGCGTTAATTGCTCGGTGGATTTACGCTAAATACGGTGATACTATATTTAGCGGTCGATTGAAGTGGTTAGATGCAAAGGCTTTGAAACACACACAAGATTTTTACGATAAACACGGTGGAAAAGCACTTGTTTTAGCAAGATTTATTCCGATACTGCGTACTTTTGCACCATTTGTTGCTGGTTTATCTGGTATGTCGTGGATTCGTTTTCAAATATATAATATATTAGGTGCGTTTTTATGGGGTGTTGGTTTATTGTGGTTAGGCTTCTTATTTGGTAATGTACCATTTATTAAGAACCATTTAGATTTAATCATTTTAGGTGGTTTAGGTGCTGCTGTAGTTCCAACTTTATTAGGTTTATTATGGAAGCTTTTGAAAAATAAATAAAAATAAATATATATAATAAAATAAGAATTTATATTATGTAAACCTAAATTTTATTTATTTAATTTTATTTAATATAAATTACAAAATGCCTTTATCCACTGATTCTGCTAAGCCAATGAATAAAATTCAAAGGTATACTTTTTTTACTCGTTTACAAGATGCTAACCCCCACCCAAAAACAGAATTAAATTATAAAAATAATTTTGAACTATTAATCGCTGTATTATTATCTGCACAATCTACAGATATTAGTGTTAATAAAGTTACAAAAAATCTATTTGACATAGCACCTAATCCAAAATCAATGTTAGATTTAGGTATTTTAGGTATTGAAAGTCATATTAAGACTATTGGTTTATTTCATAACAAAGCCAAACATATTATTGCAACATGTAATATATTAATAGAAAAATATAATAGTTGCGTACCAAATAACCGACTATTATTAGAAAATTTACCAGGGGTCGGTAGGAAAACAGCTAATGTTATTTTAAATACTGCCTTTGGTTTGCCAGTTATGGCTGTAGATACACACGTTTTTCGTGTAGCTAATCGTACAGGATTAGCCCCTGCTCTAACTGTAATTTCTGTTGAACAACAATTGATGAAAAGAATTCCTCCTAAATTTTTAGTTCATGCACATCATTGGTTAATTTTACACGGTCGCTATATTTGTAAATCTAGGTCTCCTTCTTGTAATATTTGTCTTGTACAAGATGTTTGTTTATTTGAAAATAAGAATATGTGGTAATGTTAAATTTTAACTTTTACAGTATTTATGTTGGTATATTGTCTTGTTGATTTTACTAATTATTTCTTAATTATTAAATTTCTTTTATCAGTGATATTTTAACATTACCGAATATGTAATTATTTTATATTTACATAAAAAATTTGTTTGGTGAATTATATGATTTGGAATAATTTATTTCACGCCTCTTTTAATCATGATAATCAGTATCAATCAGTATTTTTGCAACAAACATTCCCTAAAAAACTGAATAATGCTGCGTTAATAGCATGGAGTGAGAGCTGTGCTAAATCTATTAATGTGAATCGTCAAACTATTGATTGGTTAAATATGATGAATGGTCATAATTTACCTAAAGAAACTGCTAGTTGTGCAACCGTTTACAGTGGACATCAATTTGGACAATGGGCAGGACAATTAGGTGATGGTAGAGCTTTATTATTAGGCAGTATTCAAGTTAAGAACTTTGATGATTCGTTTAAAACAATTGAGTTACAACTCAAAGGTAGCGGTCGCACACTTTATAGCCGTGGTGGAGATGGTATGGCTGTTTTACGCTCCTCAATCCGTGAGTTTTTATGTAGCGAAGCAATAGCCGGTTTAAATATTGCAACAACTCGGGCGCTTGCCTTGGTTCACAGTGAAGATACAGTGATACGTGAACAAGTAGAAACAGCTGGCGTTGTTTTGCGTATAGCACCTACTTTTATTCGCTTTGGACACTTTGAACATTTTGCAGTGAATCAAAATAAGATTGCATTACAACAATTAATTAATTATGTTGTTAAAAATTACTACCCTGAAGCAGCAAAACACCCTGCCGATAGTGATATGCGTACTCTAGTTTTTTTTGATATAGTTTGCCAAAAAACTGCTCATTTAATAGCTCAATGGCAATCAGTTGGTTTTTGTCATGGGGTCATGAATACTGATAATATGTCTATTTTAGGTTTAACTTTAGATTATGGCCCTTTTGGTTTTTTAGATATATTTGATAGTAACCATATTTGTAATCATAGCGATTATCATGGGCGTTACGCCTATAGTAAACAGCCAAAAATAGCTCAATGGAACTTAGCTTGTCTTGCACAAGCACTGTCTGGTAGTTTATTAAGCAAAGATAGTCATAATGTTTTAAATGATTCTTTAAATAATTTTAATGAAACTTTTTTAATATCGCACACTGCCCTATTTTTACGTAAACTAGGTTTATCAGACAATTTAGTCAATAAAAATGAAGGGGTTGTATTTATTAATAAGACATTAAATATGTTACACCATACAAAAGCGGATATGACAGCTTTTTTTAGACGCTTATCACATTGGGTATCTCAAAAGCCTCCAGTTAATTTTTCATATATTACTGATATTTGTATAAACCCAAATCATTCTGCTTTAAGTAGTTGGTTAATTGACTATACGTTCTATCAAACACAGTATTTAGCAACAGGTATTAGTCGATTAGAGTTAAGCCAAATGATGTTGGCTATTAATCCTAAATATATTTTGAGAAATTATTTAGCTGAAATAGCTATAAAAAAAGCAAGTGATGAACAGGATTATTCTGAAATTAATACCTTATTAACTGTATTAGAGAAACCATTTGATGAGCAACCTATATATGATTCTTATGCTAAATTACCCCCAGCTTGGGCTAGTGATTTAGAAGTAAGTTGCTCATCATAAGTATGGTTTGATAGATCACATGCCATTACCCAAGCATTTTCTCTAGTTTTATTACTAGTTATATAATATTGTTTACGCACCCCTATTTGAAAAAATCCTACACGTTGATATAGATGAATAGCAACTCTATTACTTTCTCTTACCTCTAATAACACACGTTTAACGCCTTCATAAACTAGTTTATTGAATGTAAATTGTAGTAAGCCAGTGCCTATACCTTGCCCTTGTCGTACTGGAGTAACACTTAAATTTAATAATTCCCAATCAGTAGTACCCACGATGGGCATACCAATAATATAAGCATATACTGTTTTATCAACTAAATGAATACTTTCATTTAATACAGCCATTGACCAATATTGCTCGTGATTTAACCCGGTGATAGTTTCAAAAGACCAAGGCGACAGATGGCACGATTGTTCTATTAAAAAAACTTGTTGTTGTTGTAACAAATTTAAATCAGAAAAAGGCGTTAAGCACCACACAATAGCAACTATTTTATTACGGCTCGTTCTAATGTTGTCAAGGCGACTTGATTGCGTACATATAAAGGTTGTATCTGATTTAAATGAGTAGAAAACAAACCTTGCTGGATATATGTTTTTGCCACAACCAAAACACCTATCGCTGACGGATTACCTTGAATTACAATCTTATTGTGTATAGCGTTATCACGTACAGTATTAATATTAGTTATATTAATAGTATTACCTATTAACATATTTGATTGTTGATATAATTCTAAATGTTCAAAATTATAGGGTATTAACATTGGCACAACAATCTGTTGTAAGCAATTATTTATATCATAATAATATTGTGCAGCATAATACTCATTCATTCTGGCATCAATCACTGCCATAACATAAGCAGGAGTGGGTATAGTATTATGTAGTATCTGCTGATATACCATTGCAGTCAAAGATTCAACTGCAATGACTTGGCAGTTCCACCCCAAGGCTAACCCTTGGGCTATAGAACAGGCTACTCTAACACTAGTAAATGAACCAGGGCCTATATCTACAGCAATAAAATCATTAGAATTTAAAGCAGTAAGTCCAGCTTGATTGAGTAGGTGTTGAATAGCGGGTAATAGTTGCTCTGAATGTTGATTGCTATCTGTTGTTTGCCATTCATAACGGCTATAAGGTGTTTCTAATACAACACTACACAAAGATGTACTGGCTGATATTGCTAATATATTAGACGAAGACATAATTAATGGCAGTTGGTGAGCAGCAGCTGCTTGAGCAGAACCATCATATTTGTAATCGTTTCTAGCATTGTGTTCCCTTTTTTACAATTTTTCTACAATATATTAATATTGGTATTGCTACTTAAAAATAGTTTTTGTATTTTTTATCTAAAATAAGCCTTATTTTTGCTAAGAAAATATTATAAATATACGACTTAACCATATTAAAGTAGCAATGCCTTAATATTTAATATGTATTTATTTTTAATATAATTTGGTATAAATTAATAGGTAGTGTTCAAATAGCACTGATGCAAGAAATTTAATAATTAAGAAATAATGGCATTGCTACTTAAAAATAATTATTGTGTTTTTTATCTTACGCAAGCTTTATTTTGCTAAGAAAATTTTAGAAATATATACTTTAACCATATTAAAGTAGCAATGCCGAAATAATTAGTAAAATCAGTAAGACAACACACCGACATAAATATTGTAAAAATTAAAATTTAACATTACCAATTAATAAACTTGATATGTTTATTGAGAGACTAATGTATTTACTACAAAATAGACTTTAGTAAGCGTCCCATATCTGAAGGGTTTCTAGTAACGGTAAAGCCACATGATTCCATGATAGCTAGTTTAGCGTCAGCCGTATCAGTACCATCACTGATTAAAGCACCTGCATGCCCCATACGTTTACCAACAGGCGCAGTAACACCCGCAATAAAACCGACTATTGGTTTTTTCATATATTGCTTACACCACATAGCCGCTTCAACCTCATCTGAACCACCAATTTCACCAATCATAATTACTGCATCAGTATCAGGGTCATTATTAAACAACTTCATCACATCAATATGCTTTAAACCATTAATAGGATCACCACCAATACCAACCGCTGAAGACTGCCCTAAACCTATTTCAGTTAATTGTGCAACGGCTTCATACGTTAAAGTGCCTGAACGACTTACTACACCAATACGGCCTTTACGGTGAATATGGCCTGGCATAATACCAATTTTTATTTCATCTGGTGTAATTAAACCAGGGCAATTAGGCCCTAACAATAAAGTTTCCTTGCCACCCAACAACACTTTTTCTTTCATTTTATTACGTAATAGCAACATATCTTTAATAGGAATACCTTCAGTAATGCAAATGACTAAATCCAAATCAGCTGCTACTGCTTCCCATATAGCATCGGCAGCAGCAGCAGGTGGTACATAGACAACACTAATGTTTGCTTGATAAAGTTTAGCTGCTTCTTTGACTGTTGCATAAACAGGAATGCCTTCAATTTGATTGCCTACTTTATTAGGATTAACACCCGCAACAAAACACTCTTTTCCGTTGGCATAATCTAGGCACATACGGGTATGAAGCTGACCGACTTTACCCGTAATACCTTGAGTAATTATCCGACTATATTGGTTAATTAAAATACTCATAAAATTATGCCTTAGAATTTATCAATAACTATAAAAATATAAAAATATGGCATTGCTACTTTAATATGGTTAATTCGTATATTTATAATATTTTCTTAGCAAAAATAAGGCTTATTTTAGATAAAAAATACAAAAACTATTTTTAAAAACTATTTTTAAGTAGCAATACCAAAAATATAAAGATGTATAAGTTAATAAATATTAAAAATTAACGGTGAATATTAACGAATATTAAACTCGACTCTACGATTTTTAAAACGACCTTCTTCAGTAGTATTATCAGCAATTGGCTTAGTGCTACCGTAACCTTTGGAAGCTAATCGTTGTCTTAAAACACCTGCTTTAACTAAAACATTTACCACACTATCAGCACGTCTTTGAGACAATCCTAGATGACGTTCAGCATGACCAGCACTGTCTGTATGACCTGCAACCTCAATATTTAAACTTGGACATTGAATTAAGGTTTTAGCCATAATATTAAGAGATTTAATTGAAGATGCAGTCAATGTTGAACTGGCGGTTAAAAACTGTACGTCTGTTGATAAGGAATTAGCATTACAGGCCGTAGAATCAACCGTGGTATTTTCTTTTTGAACAGGCAATAAAATTGCCGATTTAGCATTTGTAATGGCATTTGTTACAACAGGCACTGACGGCGTTACTGCTTTGGAAATTGACGCGGATTCAGGTGTTTTTAAGCTATTATTGGGTAGCATAGTATTAGTACTAGTCATCTTAGTAGCAATATCTATATCTTTAGATACTACTGCACTTGGAATAGGTGACGGGTTACCATTCGGTGCAGGTGGCATCACTAAAGGAACAGATTTGCCTTGAATAGCAGTAGGTATATTGCTCAAGCCAATAGATTTTGTAATGTCGGAAGTACCGTTAAAGACAAATACACGCAGCAATATAAGAGCGGCTACCACAGACAAAATAGACCATAACCACCACGGAATCATACTTATTTTTGAAGATTGTTTGCTATTAACATCAATAAAATAATTTGATTTTGTTACTACAGGTACTTCAAATGAATCATCATTATTAAACTGCTCTTCTTCTAAAAAATCCCTATTTTCAGGCTTATCAAGTGAATTTTCCTTATTTTTATTATTTATAAGTGAATCTTCAATTTTATTAGTAGATGTATGAGTGTTAGTATGGGTATTATGGGTATTATTATTTAACATAGTAAATATAAATATAATGAGTTGATTAAAAAATTAAGTAAATACAACATTGTATGTTTATTTACAATATAAATATGAAAAAAATAAGCAATTTACTATTTATTTTTATACTGTATATAAACCATATTAACTGCTTCAATAATTTTATTAGCAGCTTCTAACATAGTATCTGCAATAATAATGGGCAACCCACTATCTGCTAACATTTTTTTCCCTAAAGATTCATTAGTTCCTTTCATACGAACCACTAACGGCACATTTAAATGAACAGCTTTACAAGCTTGAATGACTCCAGCAGCAATGGTATCACACTTCATAATGCCACCAAAAATATTCACTAATATGCCTTTAACATCAGTATTTTTCAACATAATTTTAAAAGCTTCAGTTACTTTTTCTGGTGTTGCACCACCACCAACATCTAAAAAGTTAGCAGGTCTACCCCCTTGAAGTTTAATCATATCCATAGTTGCCATAGCTAAACCAGCACCATTTACTAAACAACCAATATCTCCGTCTAATTTAATATAACTTAAATCTGACTGTTTAGCCTCTATTTCTAACGGCTCTTCTTCGTCAAAATCACGATAAATCATTAATTCAGGGTGACGAAATAAAGCATTGTCATCAAATGTGAATTTTGCATCTAATGCCATCAAGTTTCCAGAACTGTCTAGGTTAAGTGGGTTAATTTCTAACAAAGACGCATCGGTATTCATATAGCAAGCATATAATTTTTGAAAAACATCGATGGCTTTTGTTTTTGAATGTTCAGGAATACCAATGAAAGTCGCTAAAGAATTTGCTTGTTCGCTACTTAGACCATTCAAAGGGTTAATCAATAATTTGGTTATTTTATCAGGCTGTGTATGTGCTACTTCTTCAATATTCATACCACCTTCACCAGATGCAATAAAAGCAACTAACTGTGTTGTTCTATCTGTCAATAAAGAAATATAATATTCCTGTTGAATATCGGCAGCAGCCTCAATATAAATACGACGAACTGTTTGACCTTCAGCACCAGTTTGCAGTGTTTTAAGTTGCATACCTAATATTTGTTGTGCAAAAGAAGCAACCTCACTTAAATTATTTGCAACTTTTACTCCCCCACCCTTTCCACGTCCACCGGCATGTATTTGTGCTTTTACTAACCATAATAAACCACCTATTTTTTGCGCAGCAGCCACTGCTTCATCTACGGTAAACGCTACATACCCTTGTGGGACAGGTACACCAAATTGCTGTAGCAGGGCTTTACCTTGATATTCATGAACTTTCATTTAGATACCTTATTAGTAATGTTAAATTATAACTTTTACAATATTTATGTTGGTGTGTTGTCTTACTTATTTTATTAATTACTTCTTAATTATTAAATTTCTTATATCAGTGCTATTTGAATATTGCCTTATTTTTTAAAAATCTAAAATCTAAAGTTAAAAATCTATAAAGTTAAAAAACCTAAAATTTATAAAATCTGATTAAACAAATATTTTTTCTTAAAGTCAATACACTTATTAGTTAATATTAATTTATACACTGCCTAATAACTGCACGCGCTGCTAAAGATTGGGTATTACAATACAAGCGTTGATGTAAGATACTAAATTTTTCACGCATCAACACCATACGTTGTGTATCTTGTAATAAACTCCATATAGCCTCTGCTAACGCAGCGGGTGTCGCTGCATTTTGTAGTAGTTCTGGGACAATACTTTCTTGATACAAAATATTGGGTAACCCCACCCACGGTAAGTAATTTTTACGGCGCATAATCAACCAAGAAGTATGGGGCATGTTATAACAAATAACCATAGGCAGTCGGTACAAAGCAGCCTCTAAAGTCGCTGTACCACTTGCAATAAGGCCTACATCAGCAGCAGATAATATTAATTCAGCTTGCCCACGCAACAGTGTTAAAGGTAAATCAGGGTATTTAGCGAGGTATTTTTGAGCTTCCAGCATTAAACTATCGCTGACAATGGGGACTACAAAATGCAGATGAATATTTTTTTTTAACAATAATGTTGCCGCTGCCAATTGCTTAGGAAAAATATAATTTAACTCTGTTTCACGGCTACCTGGCAGCATTGCAACCAAAGTAATAATAGAAGGTATTAATTTAGTCTGGTTGATGTCTAGCAATAAATCACATAAATTTTGCTTTGCTTTCACTCGGTTAATCGTTAAAGGAATCGCTTGTGCCATAGGGTGACCTACATATTGTGCCCGCATTCCGACAGCATGATACAAAGATACCTCATGTGGAAACACGCACAACATAGTATCTATTGCAGATTTAATATTTATTAATCGCTCACGTCGCCATGCCCAAATACTGGGTGAAATAAAATGAATAGTCGGTATACCCATTAACTTTAACTTAGCGGCTAATGTTAAGTTAAAATCAGGTGCATCAACGGTAATACAAACTCTTGGTCGACGTTGTGCCGCTTGAGCCATCAGAGTGCGACGCATCAACCATAAACGCGGCAATGCTGGCAATACCTCCGCATAACCACGCACAGCTAAATTGTCTATATTTTCTACACATTCCATTCCTAGTGCGGATAACCTTTGCCCACCAATCCCCCAAACAGGCCAATTACACCCTTCTTGTCGCAAACCTTTTAATAAATAAGAAGCCAGTATATCACCCGAGCTTTCACCAGTTACAATTAAAATATTATCACAGTAAATTGAGTTGTTTATGAACATTTTATATGTATTTAATATATATTTATATATTTTATACCTAATACTTAAATACTTAAATACTTAAATACTTAAATACTTAAATACTTAGATACTTAAATACTTAAATACTTAGATACTTAAATACTTAATTAATACTTCTTAATACTTATTAATTGTTTGATACTTATTATTTGATACTTAATTTTAAAAAATAAATATTTTATAAGTACCGTTTAACGAACAAAACCACGTCCACTCTGTGCAATAAAATCCGAAAAAACAGCTATTTTTTCACGACTAGTACCGCAGTCATTCAGTATTTTAGCAATAGCCAATTGAGCTACGTCTAGTTTTAAATTATCACGATACAATAAACGATAGGCACGTTTAATCCATAGCAAATCCTCTGATGTAAATCCACGACGCTTTAGTCCTTCAGTATTTAAGCCATGCGGTTTTGCTGGATAACCCTGAACCATCACATAAGGCGGTACATCTTGTAATAATACCGTGCCAGCACCTGTCATAGCATGCGCACCAACACGGCAAAACTGATGAACTGCGGTCATACCACCTAAAATAACCCAATCTCCAATTTGGACGTGCCCTGCTAATTGAGTTGCATTTGCAATAATTGTATGGCTACCAATAATACAATCATGTGCGATATGCACATATGCCATAACCCAATTATTTGAACCAATTGTAGTAAGCCCTAAGTCTTGCACAGTGCCTGTATTGATTGTAACGCATTCACGAAAAGTATTATGATCGCCAATTAATAAACCCGTTGGTTCACCAGTATATTTTTTATCTTGCGGTGTACCGCCAATAACTGCATAAGCATGAATAGTATTATATTTTCCAATAGTCGTGTACCCTTCAATGACAGCACCTACACCAATGGTACAACCTGCATCAATTTTCACATTTGCAGCAATAACTGCATTGGCTTTTACAACCACTGAACTATCAAGCTCTGCTAAAGGGTCAATACTAGCACTCGGGTGAATATTCATAAACGTATTACTCAATTACTCAATAATATACTTGTCTTTAAGCAATCACTTATGCACGATACGTACACATTAACTCGGCCTCACAAGCAACTTCACCATCAACTTTAGCTTGTGCTGAAAATTTCCAGATACCACCTTTATTTCGTATGGGCTTGACACATAGCTTTAACTGGTCACCAGGAATAACTTGTCGCTTAAACCGTGCAGCATCAACACCCACAAACAAAACTAAAGCACTGGCACTACTTTGAATATTTAAAGTTGCAAAACCAAGCAAAGCTGCTGCTTGTGCTAATGCCTCTAAAATTAATACACCAGGCATTACAGGATGCTGCGGAAAATGACCTTGAAAAAATGGTTCATTGATGGTTACATTTTTTAAAGCAACAATACTGTCTCCTGGAATTAAACTTTCTACACGATCAACTAAAAACATAGGATAGCGATGTGGAAGTTTTTTTAAAATCTCATGGATATTAAAACCATTAATTTGATCACTGTCTATTTTTGCAATATTTTCAGTCATATCAGTTCCTAGGTTTATAGTATAGAAATGCAGTTATTACAGTTATGATAATTTTGAACTACTCGTACTCTTAGTATTTAAGTATTTAATTTGCTCTCGTAAACTAAATAATTTTTTTAACGTCACTGCATTTTTCTCCCATTCGGAATTTTCTTGAATAGGATATATACCTGTATAAAAGGCAGCTTTTTTAATTGTCTTAGTCACCAAAGTAAAGCTACTAATTACAGTGTCATCACATATACTCAAATGTCCTAGCACGCCTGCTTTACCACCAATTTGAATACGATTACCTAAAACAGCACTACCAGCAATACCAACCCCTGATGCAAATGCACAGTCTTCGCCAATTTTTACATTATGAGCAATTTGAATTAAATTATCTAATTTACAACCTCTTCCAATCACTGTATTTTCTAAGCTACCCCTATCTATTGTGCAGTTGGCACCAATTTCAACATCATGACCAATAATAACCGTACCTGTTTGAGGTATTTTTAACCATCTTTTTTGATAAGCCGCAAAACCAAAACCATCAGAACCAATAACAGTTCCAGAGTGGATAATACAATTATCACCTATTTCAACTGAATGGTATAACGAGACATGGCTATATAAAATAGTGTTTTTACCAATTAAAACGCTTTTACTGATACAACAGTGTGGATGAATAACGCACCCATCACCAATCACAACATTTTCTGCAATTTTCACCCAAGCACCAATGAAGACATTTTGTCCAATAGTAGCACTAGGGTGAATAATAGCAGTGGCATGATGCACATCTAATACAGAGTTATCATTAGAAATAATGTTTGTTTGATACCTATTTTTTTCAATTATTTGAGCGGCTAAAGCAAAAAAAGCATAAGGATAAGGGCAGATAATTATATTGGGACAAGGTATAACATCTTGATAGAGTAAGTAGTGTTCGGCTGACAAAACAATCCCTGAAGCCTTACACGAAGATAAATATTTTGCAAATTTACTGTCATTAAAAAAACACCACTCTTCAATATTAGCACTGACTACAGAATTAAATCTAGTAATTATTTCATTATTACTACGTAAAATCTTAACAAATAAAGTGGGTTCAAGATTTGAAACTAAATTCAGCAGTTGTCCAGCGGTTAATTTTGACATTTTTACAAGTTTTGTGGGTTCACTGTAATGCAATAATATTTAATAACTATTATTAATAATATTATGGTAATGTTCAAATAGCACTGATACAAGAAATTTAATAATTAAGAAGTAACCAGTAAAATTAACAGGCTACTGCACCACTATAAATATTATAAAAGTTAAAATTTAACATTACCAATATTATTAATTTAATAACTCTTAATTTAATAATTCTTAATCATAGTTAATGGTAATAATCATATTAGATCAGTAGTATTATCACAGTGTTATTTAGATTTTAAAGCCTCTAAAACTTTAGCAGTAATATCAATTTTAGGGTTAAACCATACTGCATCTTGAAAAACAATGTCTATATTGTCAGTTTCTGCTACACGTATAACCTCACGATTCGCACGCTCTAAAATATTTGCTAATAATTGACTGCGTCTAATTTGCACCTCTTCTTCTAAGTTTCTGCGTTCACGCTGAAATTTAGCATCAGTATCGGTTAATTCTAACTGTAAGCGTGACCGTTCAGAATTAGATAAAGTATTTGTATCTCGTTCCAATCTATCACTTTTATTTTTCAAATCTTTTGCTAAATCAAGTAAGCTAGACTCACGTTTAGAAAATTCCTTACTTAGAGATTTTTGTGCTTCTTGAGCAGGAAGTGATTCTTTTAAAATTTTCTCTGTATTTACAAAACCTATCTTTGACTCTGCATAAGCTGCTGTTGATAATGATAAACTAACCATTGCTAAGTTAATGAATAATTTTTTAGTTGATGTCATACGAATACTTTCTTTGATAGTTAAAAAATAATTTTATAAATAATAAAATAATAAAATAATAAATACACAATGTATACAATATTTACAAGTAATATCAAATATACTTTTAGAACCCTGTGCCTATTTGAAATTGAAACTTTTGAATTTTATCTTGTTCAGTCTTTTTAAATGGAATGCCGTAAGAAAATTTTAATGGCCCGATAGGTGATAACCAATTTAAACCTACACCACCAGACCAGCGTAAATCTTTTGTATAAATACGCTGCTTTTCAGCCCAAGCATAACCTGCATCAACAAAAGTAAACAAGCGAACTTCTTTGCTTTTTACAGCACCTGGAACTGGAAACAAAATTTCTGTGTTCATCACGATTTTACTAGCACCACCAATATAATCACCATTGGTATCTAGTGATCCCAAGGTGTTGCCTTCGTAGCCACGTACACTGCCTACACCACCCACAAAATAATTTTTGAAGAATGGAAAAGTTTTTCCTTCTAAGCCTCTACCGTAACCAGTATCAAGATTAAACGCTAAAGTAAAGTATTTATTAATTGGATAAAAAGTTTGGTATTGATACCCCGCTTTGGCAAACGATACCTCTTTACCAAAAGAAGTCTCAATACTTGCTTTGACCAAACTACCTTTTGTGGGAGACAATGCACTGTCTCTACTGTCTCTAATCCATGATAGTGTCAGTAACGGGTAAGCTGCAGATCCTTTTATATTTTTTTCAAAATCAATGTAACGCGGTGGGGCATTTTCAAATGTTTTAACACCAGTATATTCAACACCCAAGGCAACAAATAAAGCATCTACTTCGCCCACTGGCATTCCCATACGCACTGATGCACCATTGGTTCGTATAGCAACGCGATCAACGCCAGATTGTTGCAAAGTATTAAAGCGAGAGTAAGCCTCAACAGTTCTGGAGATTCCGCTGTTAGTAAAGTAAGGATCTGTAGCAGATAAGTAGATGGAACGGTTATTCTTGGCCGAATTAATATTAAAATTTAGATTTTTACCTGATCCAAATAAATTATCTTGTGCTATTCCTGCATTGATAGATGCTTTATCTGTTGAATTAAAACCAACACCAAAGTTTATATTCCCTGTTGATTTTTCAACCACTTGAACCGTTAAATCAACTTGTTCTGGAGCATTTTCTACTGGAACCCATCCAATATTAACCTCTTTGAAAAACCCCAAACGATCAATACGGTCACGCGATTGAACAATTTTATTGGCATCGTAAAAAGTAGCTTCTATTTGACGCAACTCACGTCTAATTACTTCATCTCGTGTCTTAGTATTTCCAACAATATTGATTTTACGTACATAAGTTTTTTCTTTTGGATCAATCTCAATTTCAAAATCAACGGTTTGTTTTTCATAATCTAACTTAGGAACTGGGTTGATTTGTGCATTAGCAAATCCTAGTTCACCCAACTTACTTTGCATTTTAGACAACAAACTATTAAAAGTATCACCATTAAACAAAACACCTTTTTCAATAGTAATCAGTGATTGAAGCAAATTTTGTTGTTCAGGTGTACCTCCTTTAAAAGTAATGTTTTGTAAGTTAAACTGCTGTCCTTCATTGATAATGAGTGTCAAAAAAACGTCCTGTTTGTCAGGTGATAAACTAATTTGATTAGAATCAATTGAAAATTCAAGAAATCCATGCCTTAAGTAAAACGC
Source organism: Pseudomonadota bacterium (assembly GCA_041170585.1). Taxonomy (GTDB): domain Bacteria; phylum Pseudomonadota; class Gammaproteobacteria; order Burkholderiales; family Burkholderiaceae_C; genus JBDLSY01. Next base: position 30,744 of record JBEDNN010000053.1, read on the forward strand.
ACGTATATTGTCTAAATCAGTGTTTATTTTTTCTTTAGAAAACAAATCTGACTTAGTAAGCCAACTCATGAGATGTGGTTGGGTGGATTCCATCTCTGCAAGAATTTGTTTTTTTGAAAAACTTTTTAAACCTAATATGTTAATTTCTTTAAACTTTGCTGAATTACCCTCAACAAAATTAAGTACGATATTAATTTTATTTTTATCTGAAATATTTGTAACACTATCAATTTTAACGCCGTACTTACTGCGGCTCAAGTAAGCAGCTTTTAAGTCATTTTCTAATTTTATTAACGTTGCTTTATCAAACATACGGCCTTCAACAACACCAGCATTTTTCGCTATTGATACTAATTCTGCTTTATCAAATTCTTTAGCCCCTACAAAAGAAACTGATGCAATAAATGGTCGCTCCAATAGTTTAAGCTGCAAAACATTGTCAATAGATTGAATATCTACTTCGGAAAAAAGCCCCGTACCAAACAATGATTGAATAGAATTGTTAATTAAAACATCATTCGCAGTATCACCCACTTTTACAGGTAAATAAGTCAATACTGTACTTAAATTAACTTGATTTAGGCCTTGAACTTGGATATCACGCACTTTAAAAGGCGTAATTGCTTGCACACCTGTACTAAAAGAAAGTACTAGCAAGGCTGATAACACTGTTGAAGTTTTAGAAAAGTGCTTAGGGGTAAATATTTCTTTATTCATAAGATAGTTCAAATGGTTTGAAGTTGTAACAAGTGATGTTATTGTTATTGTTATTCTTATATTATTATTTTGTATTATTATTTTGTATTTTATTATTTATATATTATTTATATATTGTTTAATTACTTTTTTAAAAAAATGTTTTTATATCTGTACTTAAGGCAATTAAAGTTAAAAACAACACAAATACAACACCAGTATAAGACCATATTTTATTTAAATAATTTGAAACTGCTTTTTCATCTTTCATTTTAGACGCCAAACTACTTTTACGTAAGGTTTGCCTGACTAAATGATAAATTATTTGTCCACCATCTAACATAGGAACGGGTAATAAATTTAAGACGCCAATACTGATTGAGAGACCTGCTAAAAAAGCAATTATACTTGCCCAACCTTGCTGAACCGAAGTATTAGCCATATTTGCAATAGCTACAGGACCGCCAATTTCATTAGAAATAAAAGGTGCTGAAATGACTCTGCTCAATGCTTTTATAGTCAAATAACTTGTTACATAAGTATCATTAATACCACTATATAATGAATCAACTAAGCTAGGTGACTGTGGGACATTCATAGATAAAGGGCTAAATTTAATTCCAATTTTATAATTACCTTGCTTGTCTTTGATAGGCTGAATATTAAATGACTGCTGCGTACCTTTTCTAGATGCAGTTATGTTTAAACCCAGCGAATTATTAGGTTTATAACGGCTTAATTCATTAAATAATATTTCAGGTGCATCAATCAATCTGCCATTCACTGTATTTAAAGTATCACCTTTTTTTAAACCTGACTGTGCTGCAGGTCCAGGCGCTACGACTTCATCTAAAAAAATACCAGCTATTGATATACGCAAACCCAGTTGTTCTTCTGGTGGTTTTTTAACCACAGGGCTATAGTTTAATGAAATTAAGTTTAATTTAATATTCATTAACGAACCATCACTGCGCTTTACTTTTCGTAAAACAGTCAATTTTAATGGCTCATCAGTATTAACTGTTAATAAAGCCATTTGTAAATCTCGCCAACTATTTAACAACTGCCCATTTAAGCTAGTGATTTGGTCACCAGAATATAAACCCGATACTTGTGCAGCAGTACCTAAAGCCGGTTGAGAAATAATGGGTAAAGGTGAGCTGGGTGAATGATAGGCTAAAAAAGTATACATAAAAATAGCAGCAATTATGTTAGCCAAAGGCCCTGCCAACAAAATTAGTATTTTTGCATGTAAAGGTGCAGTCATAAACGCTTTACCTATTACAGCTTTATTTGTTGCTATAGTCGGATCAACATCGCTATTTTTTTCTCCTAATAATTTAACATAGCCTCCCAAAGGCAAAGGCGCTATTCCCCATGAAGTACCTGTTTTTGAATCAACCCAAGAAATAAATTGACGGCCAAAGCCAATTGTAAAGCAAACAACGCCCACACCCAATATGCGTGCAACAATAAAATGTCCCCATTCGTGTATCCCTACTAATATAACGACTGCAATTAAAAAGTAAACAATGGCCATAATCGGTATTTAATAATTCAATATTTCAATATTTGATGATTAGCGTTTAAGGTTGAGTAAATAGACTTCTTCTAATGCCCAGCTACGATATTGCGTGTCTAATTCATAAACCTGTGATATTTGAGTAGGCAAAGATATATCTGCTGCAAGTACTTTTTGTAAAACAGCTGCAACTATATCAGCAATATAAATAAAAGGTAAATTCCCTGATAAAAACTCTGCAACTGCTATCTCATTAGCCGCATTCAAAGCAATACAAGCATGTTGCCCTATATTTAAAGCTTGATATGCCAGTGCTAAACAAGGAAATCGTTCTAAATCAGGTGCTGAAAAATGTAAATCACTCAATTGTTGCATATCTAAATCTTGTACGCCCGACTCTATTCGGTTTGTTACAGATTCTGAACCGTATGCTAAAGCATGTGCAATTGGAACACGCATATCAGGATTTGATAAATGAGCCAATAAGCTGCCATCAATGTACTGTACCAGTGCATGAATCGTTGATTGCGGGTGTATAACCACTTTAACGCGGTCAGTCGTTAAGCCATACATCAAAGCAGCTTCAATAACTTCTAAACCCTTATTCATTAACGTAGCAGAATCAACACTGATTTTTCGCCCCATTGACCATTTTGGGTGCTTACAGGCTTCATCAGGAGTAACATTTAATAAATTATCAAGTGGACGGTTTAAAAAAGGCCCTCCCGATGCAGTAAGCCAAATATTACGTACAGAAGGTGTGACTAAACCTTGCCCTGCTGGTAAGCATTGAAACAGTGCATTGTGTTCACTGTCTAAAGGCAATAAAGTTGCTCCACCAATACGCACTGCATCTAGAAAAAAATGCCCTGACATAACCAAGGCTTCTTTATTGGCCAACAATATTATTTTCCCTGCCTGTGCAGCCGCTAGACAACTCGGTAAGCCTACTGCCCCCACAATTGCCGCTACAATATGCGTTGCCGCTGACAGTGAAGCCAAATCACATAAACCACGTTCACCCAATAAAATTGTCGGCAAAACCAGTGGTTCATTATTTAATTTACTTAAATGCGTTAGTGTTGCGATACACGCTTTAGCAGCATCACCATCAGGGACTGCAACATAAAGGGGCTTAAAACGTATAATCAAATGGGCTAACTCTTCCATACGGCTGTAAGCAGATAAACCCAGTACGCTAAAACTATCAGAATGCATACTTAACACATCTAAAGTACTTTTACCTATTGACCCAGTCGCCCCTAAAATAACGACTTGCTTAACCGCAGATACTTTATTAATATTAATAGTAGGTTTATTTAAATGGTTCAACATTAACCCTCATCATTTTTCTAATTTCTAATTAAATTAAATTAAATTAAATTAAATTAAATTAAATTTAATAAACGGATACAGATTCTAAGTAAATAACCCAAGCTGCACACAAAGGCAACACGGGTATTAAAGCATCTATACGGTCTAATATGCCGCCGTGACCAGGCAATAATTGGCTAGAATCCTTAACACCTGCTTGACGCTTTAATAAAGACTCCACTAAATCGCCTGTGATTGAGTAAACAGCAAGTACTAATGGTAATAATATTATTATTAACTGCCAAGCAAAATCCGTTGGAAAAGTTACTTGTAAATTATTTGGTTTAACCGACCTAAGCAACCAAGTATCTAATGAAAAATACAATGTTAATATAGTACTAATAGTCGCAATAAACGCACCACCGATAGCCCCTTCCCAGCTTTTTTTAGGGCTAATATTAGGCGAAAAATCAAGTTTAAATAGTTTTTTCCCTAAACTTTTTCCTACAAAATAACCACCAGCATCAGTCAACCAAACTAAAGACATAGCCGATAACAATACCCATGAACCAAATTCTTGCAATATCACCATACTATACACAACAACCGCTAAAAGTATTGAGCCGTAAATAGCAACTAACATAGTTTGTAATTTGGGCTGGTAATACAATAAATAAAGTGTTAATAAACTATGTCCAAAACCAATAATCCATAAAAAATCAGTTAAAGCATAAAACTGAAGCAAAGCAGCAACCACACTATAGCTACTCATCATAACCGCCAAAGAAACTTTATTATTAGGTTGAATTAAACGCCATAATTCCCATATAGCCAAAATACCACACAGATAAACGACACCAGTAAAAACAATCAAAGACGCTTTAAACAATAGTAAAACTACTGCTGTAATTAATACAGTGGCAGTCATAATACGTTGAGTTAAGTTATTCATAAAACATACCATTTATTAAAACTTAATAAACCAAGATTCAAACCTTAAACTTCAACTAAAAATAAATTAAATTTAAATACCTAAATACCTAAATACTTAAATACCTAAATACTTAAATACTTAAATACTTAAATTAATTAGAAACTTGTTCAGATATACGCCCGAATCGTCGTTCACGCTGTGCATACCAATTCAAAGATTTTTGCAAAGCCAATGTATCAAACTCTGGCCAAAGTGTTTCTGTAAAATGTAATTCCGTATACGCTAAATCCCATAGTAAAAAATTACTAATGCGACTCTCTCCGCCTGTACGTATTAATAAATCAACTTCTGGTGCAAAAAACATAGATAAACGGCTTTTAATCGCAGCCTCATCAATCAAATCTGGTGTTAATTCAATAGCTGCTAATTTAGCCGCTTGAGTAATATCCCAACGCCCCCCGTAATTTAATGCAACCGTTAAGTTTAAAGCCGTGTTATGCTGGGTTAAATTGTGTGCTTTGTCAATCATTTTTTGAATATCTAAAGACAACATTTTTAAATCGCCTACTACACGTAAACGAACTTGAGCTGCATGTAATTTTTTGACTTCTCGCCCTAAAGAAAGGAGTAACAACTTCATTAAAAAACCCACTTCTTCAGCGGGTCGTCGCCAATTTTCTGAACTAAAAGCAAACAGTGTTAAATAATCAATCCCTTGCTTTGCACATTGCTGCACTAAATTTCTAACTGACTCAACGCCCTGTACATGTCCAGATACCCTTGGTAAAGTACGTGCTTTAGCCCAACGGCCATTACCGTCCATAATTATGGCTAAATGTTGCGGAATACTGTGAACAACAGGAATAGCTTGAGTTGAACTAGTTTTAAAACGGGACATAAATAATTTATAAAAGTTGGGTAATTACACTAATTTAAATACTGCATTACACTTTCATGATATCCAGCTCTTTTTCATTGACTGACTTTTCTATTTCAGTAATATATTTATCAGTTATTTTTTGAATCTCAATAGTTGTATTACGTTCGTCGTCTTCGCTAATACTTTTATCTTTTAACAGCTTTTTCAGTGATTCGTTGGCTTCACGACGAATATTACGCAATACAATTTTGCCGTCTTCACCTTCATTTCTAACTACTTTAGTTAAATCTTTGCGGCGTTCTTCAGTTAAAGCAGGCATTGGAACACGGATAATATCGCCTTGAGTCGCTGGATTTAAACCTAAATCAGAATCACGAATAGCACGCTCAACTACGCCGATCATCTTTTTTTCAAAAATTTGCACACCTAAAGTGCGTCCATCTAATAAAGATACATTGCCAACTTGATTAATAGGCACTAGTGACCCATAATATTCAACTTCAATTCCGTCTAATAAACCCGTGTGTACTCTGCCCGTACGAATTTTTGATAAATTGTAGCGCAAGGATTCCAAACCTTTTTTCATACGCTCTTCAGTATTTTTTCTAAGTTCAATCGTAAGCATTGTTTTAATTACCTATATTTGTTGAAAAATAATTTTATAAAATTGCTTTAAAAATATTAAATATACATACTTATTTATATAAATGCTTTGATGCTTTGAGTATTATAAATGCACCAAAGTACCTTCATCACTTCCCTGCACTATAGACAATAAAGCATCTGGTTTATGAATAGAAAATACTTTAATTGGCAATTTTTGATCGCGGCACAAAGCAAAAGCCGTTGCGTCCATCACTTCTAAACGGCGATTAATGGCTTCATCAAAAGACAAAGTACTGTAACGCGTAGCACTAGGATCTTTTTTCGGGTCAGCGGTATAAATGCCGTCGACTTTAGTTGCTTTCAATAAAATATCTGCACCGATTTCTGCACCACGCAATGCCCCAGCCGTGTCTGTTGTAAAAAATGGATTGCCAGTACCTGCTGCAAAAATAACCACCCGCCCCTCTTCTAAATAACGCAATGCACGAGGTCTAATGTAGGGTTCAGATACTTGGTCACATTTTAAAGCAGTCATTACACGAGCTTCTACACCGATAGCACGAAACGCATCTTGTAAAGCCAAGGCATTCATCATGGTAGCTAACATTCCCATGTGATCTGCGGTTGCTCTGTCCATTCCTGCCGCTCCGCCTGCAACACCCCGAAAAATATTTCCACCGCCAATTACAATACCTAGTTGAACACCAATATCAACGACTTTTTTAACTTCGTTAACCATACTGGTAATCGTGAGTCGATTAATTCCAAAGGAATCATCACCCATTAAAGCCTCACCAGATAATTTTAACAACACACGTTTATAGGCCTTGGTTTTGGCGATATTTTGGGTCATTGTGTTTTTCCTTCAAGATAAAATACGAATAGGGCTATAAATAGGGCTATAGTCAATATATATTTAATTTAACTTAACAATACTTTTAAAAATTACGAAAAAAAACAATCATTTAAATATTTTCAAATACTATTGCTTTAAAATAGTATGCTTTAAAATTAAAATAATTGATTATTGGCATTGCTACTTTAATATGGTTAAAGTATATATTTCTAAAATTTTCTTAGCAAAATAAAGCTTGCGTAAGATAAAAAACATAATAACTATTTTTAAGTAGCAATACCTGATTATTTTTACGTAAGTTTTAGTTTTATACAGATTATGATTACCCTACAAGTGCTTTAGCTGCCGCTGCTGCTGCTGCTTGTTCAGCCACTTCGGTAGCAAAATCTACTGTTTTCTTTTCAATGCCTTCACCTACAACATAGATTGTGAATGCAGATACCGTAGTATTTTTAGACTTTAAAAATTGCTCAATTGTTAATTTATCATTTTTAACAAAAGCTTGTGTCATTAAAGAAACCTCTTTTAAAAATTTAGCAACAGATCCATCAACCATTTTAATAGTTAATTCAGCAGACTTACCTGCCTCGGCAGCTTTCAAACTAGCCACTGAACGCTCTTTTTCAATTAAAGCGGAATCAACACCTGCTTCATTTAAAGCAACGGGTTTAGTGGCTGCGATATGCATAGCAACATCTTTAGCCGCTAAATCATCACCAATATATTCAACCAATACACCAATACGGCCATTATGGACGTAACTAGCTACTTTACCAGTGGTCGGATTAACCGCCTTAAAGCGACGAATACTAATATTTTCGCCTACTTTACCAATAAGTGCCTTACGGACAGTATCAACATCACTGTCTTTAAAATGAGTCACAGACAAAGCAGACACATCACTAATAGCTTTCTCGCTAATTAACTGTGCTAAATTATCCGTAAAAGCAATAAACTCATCATTTTTTGAAACAAAGTCTGTTTCACAGTTGATTTCAACCATAGCCGCGTGGGTACTATTAGTATTGATATACACACCAATAAGTCCCTCGGCAGTTACACGGTCGGCTGCTTTACTGGCCTTATTACCTAACCGTACGCGTAAAATCTCTTCTGCTTTATCCATATCACCAGCCGCTTCAGTCAGTGCTTTTTTACATTCCATCATCGGTGCATCAGTTTTTTCACGCAACTTTGCGACCATCTTTGCTGTAATTACTGTCATTTTTAATCCTAAATAGTTAAATAGTTATTTTTAAATAGTTATTTTTTACAAGGTAGCACATCAAAAACAAACCGTGCTGTGCACGGCTTGGTTAATATTACTAAAAATTATAATTAAGCAACAATATCACCTTCAACCAACTCAGTTGTTAAATTGTCGGTCTCTTTTATTGCATCAACTAAGCCCTGTAAGCCTTGCGCACGCCCCTCTAAGACGGCATCAGCGAATGCTTGAGCATACAACCGTACAGCACGAGATGAGTCATCATTTCCTGGTACAACATAATCAATACCAATTGGACTATGATTAGTATCAACAACGCCAATGACAGGAATACCTAATTTCTTAGCTTCAGTAATAGCAATTTTATGAAAACCTACATCAATTACAAACAGTGCATCAGGTAAAGCAGTTAAATTTTTAATACCGCCAATACTACGTTGTAACTTGTCCATTTCACGTTGCTGCATTAAAGCTTCTTTTTTACTTTTACGGTCTTGCGACCCTTCTTCCATTGCAGCTTCTAATTCTTTTAAACGTTTGATAGATGTTTTAACTGTTTTAAAATTAGTCAAAGTACCACCCAACCAACGTTCGTCTACATAAGGAACGCCCGCACGTATGGCTTCTTCTGCAACGATTTCTTTAGCGCCACGCTTTGCACCAACAAACATAACTGTGCCACGATTGGCAGTTAATTGACGTACATACTTGAGTGCATCTTCTAGTAGCGGTAAAGTTTTTTCTAAGTTAATAATATGAATTTTATTGCGGGCACCAAAAATAAATGGAGCCATTTTTGGACTCCAAAAACGTGTTTGATGACCAAAATGAACACCGGCTTCAAGCATTTCGCGCATAGATACTGACATGGTTTTTCCTTTAGGGTTGTTTCTTTGTTTGTCAATGCTCACTAAAATTAGCGAACCCTAATATGACAAAACAGCGATTTTTAAAAATTATATTTTAAACATTTAATTTAATTTAATGTTTAAATGTACTTGTTTTAGTATTTTTTAGTACAAAACTCTATAATTTTAACCCAAATATGTAATATATTATGCAATATATATAATATATTATCAACCTTTATCAACCCATTAATAACATATTGACAGTCTTAAGACAGTCTTAAAATTGATAATCTTGGACAGTTTATTGACATTAAGTATACTTAATAAAAGTATACTTAATAATCTCAATTAAAAATATTCAATCGTTTTAATCATTTTAACTATCACATGAGCATCACATTTAAAACACCAGAACAAATTAACAATATGCGTATCGCTGGAAAACTAGCTTCCGAAGTATTAGATTTTATTACCCCTTACGTCAAAGCAGGCATTACCACCAATGAAATTAATGATTTATGTCATCACTATATTGTAAATACTCAACATGCTATTCCTGCACCATTAAATTACAATCCATCAGGAAATTTAGCCTATCCAAAGTCTATTTGTACTTCATTAAATGAGGTTATTTGTCATGGCATCCCCAATGATAAACCATTAAAAAATGGCGATTGTATTAATATTGATGTTACTATAATTAAAAATGGTTTTCACGGTGATACTAGCCGTATGTTTACCGTTGGCACTGTTGCACCCCATGCAATACGATTAATTAAAACTACTTTTGAAGCAATGTGGCTGGGTATTAAGCAAGTAAAACCAGGTAATTATTTAGGTGATATTGGCTATAGTATTCAGCGTCATTGTGAATTAGCGGGCTTTAGTGTAGTACGAGAGTTTTGCGGACACGGTATTGGGCAACGCTTTCACGAAGAACCACAAGTATTACACTATGGTAATCCAAAACAAGGTGTTATTTTAAAAGCAGGTATGATTTTTACTATTGAACCCATGATTAACGCAGGTAAGAAAGAAATAAAAATGATGCCCGATGGCTGGGGGGCAAGAACAAAAGACCGCACATTATCAGCGCAATGGGAGCATACTGTTTTAGTTACTGATACAGGTTATGAGGTACTTACTGTATCAGAAGGTACGCCCACTTGTCCAAGCTAAATAAATAATTTATGCTGCCATTAAAACCCGCCCAGCCATTTAAACGAAGCCATATTCAAAAAAAATTAGCAGCAATAACTAAGCAAATTGATTATAAGTTATCTGTATTATGGCAAGATATGCCTATTTTAAGCCAATATGGCTGCGTGTTGGTGGCTATTGGTGGGTATGGGCGACAAGAAATGTATCCTCATTCTGACATTGATTTATTGATTGTAGTTCCAGAAAACACCCAACAATATTATTTAGATAATTTAGATTGTTTAGATTTAGACAATGAAATTAGTTTATTTTTTCAAAAATGTTGGGACAATCAGCTCAATATTAGTCATAGTGTCCGCAATTCAAGTGAGTGTTTAACGGAGGCAGCTAATGATATTACTGTGCAAACTGCTTTATTAGAAGCCCGTTTAATTATTGGTAATTCATCGTTGTTTTTAAGCGTAGTTCAGCAATGTATAAAACAAATTAATATTACTGATTTTTTTCAAGCAAAATTATTAGAAATGCAACAGCGGCATCAACGGTATGAACATACAGCCTATAGCTTAGAACCCAATTGTAAAGAAAGTCCTGGTGGATTGCGTGATTTACACCTATTGATTTGGATTGCAAAAGCAATGGGGCTTACTGCATTAAAAAATAATAGTAGGCAAACATGGAAAGACTTAAAGCATCATCAGTTTTTAAACTCAATTGAAGCTAAAACATTAATTCGTGCTGAAAAAATTCTACAAAATATTAGATATGCCTTACATATTTTATCAAAGCGCCGTGAAGATCGCTTAGTATTTGATTTACAAACAGCAGTAGCTGACTTATTAGGCTATACCGCCAAACCTGGTAGACGAGTCAGTGAAGTGTTGATGCAAACTTATTATTTAGCGGCTAAAACGGTATCACAACTTAACAACTTATTATTACAAACATTAGAGCGACACATGTTGGGCGAATCGTCTTATCAAAGGCGCTATTTAACAGATGATTATTGCGAAGAGCACGGATTTTTACACGTATTAAATATGGAGTTATTTAACATCAAGCCAATAGAGATATTAAACGTCTTCCATCTGTTGGTAGAACAGACTCATTTACGTGATTTATCAGCCAGTACTCAACGTGCTTTATGGAATACGAAGAAAAATTTACTAAAGATTAATAATACTGACGAATTTAAACAATCATTTATGCGTTTTTTTGAACGCGGAATCGGCTTGACTCAAACATTTAGACGTATGAACTCATTAGGGATTTTGAGTTACTGTATTCCTGACTTTAAACGTATTATTGGACAAATGCAACATGATTTATTTCATATATACACTGTTGATCAACACATATTGATGGTTTTACGTAATATACGCCGTTTTTTAACGCCGCAGCACGTCCACGAATACCCATTGTGTAGTCAGCTAATACGTTCTTTTAAAGAAAAACCAGTTTTGTATATTGCAGCAATATTTCATGATATTGCTAAAGGACGGGGCGGTGACCACAGCCTACTAGGAGAACAAGCGGTAAAACGATTTGGATTAAAAATGAATTTATCCAAAGAAAACATAAAATTAGCTATGTTTTTAGTAAAGCATCATTTAGTTTTGTCTACTGTTGCACAAAAAAGTGATTTATCAGACTCGCATATCATTATAAAATTTGCTAGGTTGGTTAAAAACGAAGAACGGTTAACGGCATTATATTTATTAACTGTGGCGGATATTAGGGGTACTAGCCCCAAGGTTTGGAGTGTTTGGAAATCAAAACTAATTGAAACTTTATATACAAAAACACTGTGTCAATTAAATAATAACAAGCATAAGCATAAGCAAAAAATTTCAAATTACACATTAACACACCAAGCACAAACACTGGTATTAAACTTATTACCAAGAAATACTCAAACAGAACCAGTATGGCGGTATTTAGATGATACTTATTTTTTGCGTAATACGGCAGACGATGCTGCTTGGCATACCAGTGTTTTATTAACACAAATTGACGAATCAATCACTGTTGCGAGTAGATTAGCGCCAGATAAGACAGGTTTACAAATTATGGTTTATTCCAAAGACCAAAATAAGTTATTTGTTAGGTTATGTAGCTGCTTTGATCAACAATCGTTTAGTGTATTAACAGCACAAGTTTATACGACACGACACGGATATGCGTTGGATCATTTTTTATTAACATTTCCAGAATATGACATAAACTGTGATGATGAATTAAAAATGTTATTAATACAACAATTACAACAATTAGAATTAGAATCAGTAATTAAAAATAGCTTAATATATTTACCCGAATTACCACAGCCAAAAACGCAAAGAATCCCAAGACAAGCAAGGCAATTTTTTTTCGAGCCGCAAGTTTATTTAATACCTGACGATAAAAAAGGGCTTTTTTTGTTAGAGCTACACGCGGTAGACCAAGTTAGCTTACTATATAGAGTAGCACATATTTTTGCTAAATATGAAATATCGATTCACACAGCACGCATTACAACACTAGGCAGTCGTGTTGAGGACTTTTTTTTAATTAGTGGTTCATCACTGGATGATGAAAAAACACAAATTCAGTTGGAGACTGATTTATTGAAAGCCGTAGAAATAAAGTAAGATAAATTTAAATAAAATAAGATAAACTTATATAATCTAAAAAAAAATAAAAAATCGCCTTATGAATTTACACATTGGTATAACCATCGAAATACATTCAGAAGATTTATGTTTATGGGATGATCATATTAAACAGAATGCTTTAGCATTGGCTCTAACCTTAAAAGCAAGTAGTCTTAAGCATAGAGTTACTTTAGTCAATACCACTGACGTAGCAATTACTCGGAAACTCCCGTGGAATTTAAAGCAATTTGATACTCAATCTTTTGAAGCAGTCAAACATTCTTTAAATATATTAAAAAATAAAGGAATTTACGTAACGAATAAAAAAATTGCTAAACGGTTAAGTATATTAGAATCCAATACAAAACTATTAAATAATTTTTTAAACCCTTTGATGATAGCGGAGTTATTTTATAGAAATTTATCTGTTTGTGTAGATAGTGTTCATTTAATGAACTTAGCTCACCGTGATAAGCATACAGAACTAATAGGAATATTGTCGGGTACAAATCTAAGGAGGTAAACAAAACATAGCAAAAACATTGTCAAAAAATACAGATGTAGTCATTAGTCATCAATGGGGTAATCCTTTAAGTTATACTTATTTGAAAGCAGCTTGGTTGGGCTATCCCTTAGTACATAATGCTGATTTATGTAAAGAATTGGGATTTTATTATCATAAAAGTGACAAGTGACGTGATATCAGGTACTGAAGCATTGAATCTTGCTTGCGAAGTAGGAATGATTGGCGGTAATTACTCAATTAAAAAAAGAGAAACATCGTCTCATTATAAAGAGAGGCAAAGCCATTTAATCAAGCAGTTTTTAGCTAAACAACCTGCAATAGTCAGAAAATATGATCTTTTAATTACTCAATTAATTATTAATAAAAAAAGAAAATAAAAAAATAATGAAGAATACTTTAAAAACCACTTTCGCTAAAACAAAAGCTAAAAAATTTAGCGTATTTTTACTATTTATAGTAGTAATAAACCATAAAAATTCTATCGCGCAACCTCCTATAGATCAAAAAATGCCTAATTTACAAGAGCATTCACTAAAAGGTAAATGGAATTGGGTGTTTTTAGACACTGGTGCGTCCCATAAAATGTACATTGATAATGTACAACACTATCAAACGCATTCAGATGCCAGCGGAACAATTGAATCTTTAGAAGAACAATGCCCTATTCAATTAATAGTATATAACGCAGCCAAAACACAACTGATTAGTAATAAAGGCAATGTGAATATAAACCATGATGGCCACGTAATTATTAATGCTACCTGTAAAAATGCCAGTGTATTAGCGATGGGTTATGGCCTATCTTCAAAAATAGGCTCTATTCTTGGACGATCAGATACTAAAATAGTAGGCGAAGATAAGCTTATAAAACAACCTTTTGTCATCAGCCGCACTGAATAATTTAAACTCTAAATAAAGTAAATATGAAACCACGCATTAAACGCAATACTAAAATTGTCGCTACATTAGGCCCTGCAAGCTCTAGCCCTGAAATATTAGAAGCTATGTTGCGTGCTGGTGTCAATGTAGTAAGGCTAAATTTTAGTCATGGAACTGCCCAAGATCATTTGCAAAGGGCAACTTTAGTGCGAGAAATTGCAGCCAAAGTAGGTAAAGAAATCGCTATTATGGCTGATTTACAAGGACCAAAAATACGAGTGGGTAAATTTACCAACGGTAAAACTGATTTACTGGTTAATACACATTTTATTTTAGATGCTAACTGTACTTTGGGCGACGATTACCGCGTTGGCTTAGACTATAAAGACTTGCCTAAAGATGTCAAAGCACAGGATATTTTGTTGTTAAACGACGGTTTGATTCAGTTACGCGTTGAAAAAGTCATTGGCAGCGAAATTCATACTGTTGTTGAGTTAGGCGGAGAGTTATCAAATAATAAAGGCATCAACCGTAAGGGAGGTGGCTTAACTGCCCCAGCTTTAACAGCTAAAGATATGGAAGATTTAAAAATAGCCATGGCTTTACAAGCGGATTATCTGGCCATCAGTTTTCCAAAAAACCGTACCGATATGGAAATGGCAAGGCAACTTGCTTTAATTGCAGGTGCTCCTCATAACCATACCACTGCTTTAATTGCTAAAATTGAACGTGCCGAAGCTATTCTGCCTGGTGTACTAGAAGGTATTTTAGAAGTGTCTGACGGTATTATGGTTGCCCGTGGTGACTTGGCCGTAGAAGTAGGAAATGCCGCAGTACCCGCTTTACAAAAACGCATGATTAAACTAGCAAGGCAAATGGATAAAGTAGTCATTACTGCAACGCAGATGATGGAATCTATGATTGTTAATCCAGTGCCGACCCGTGCTGAAGTCAGTGATGTTGCAAATGCCGTTTTAGATGGTACTGATGCAGTGATGTTGAGTGCAGAAACAGCATCAGGTAAGTTTCCTGTAGAAACTATTTTACAAATGGCAAATATCGCTGAACAAGCCGAACAGTTTGAAGACCGTAATTTATTAGACACAGATTTTTTGAACGTACAATTTAAACGCATTGACCAAAGCATTGCTATGGGAGCTTTGTTCACAGCACACCATTTAAACTGTAAAGCAATTATTGCACTTACCGATAGCGGCTCTACTGCTTTGTGGATGAGCAGACAACATGTCAATATTCCTATTTATGCTTTAACGTCAAAAATCGGTAGCCAACGTAAAATGGCTTTATACCGCAATGTACGCCCTATTTATATGGATACTTCATCGGAAAAAGAAACCGCTTTACAGCAAGCTGAAACTTTGTTGAAATCACGAGGTGTCCTAAATGTAGGTGATTTATATGCGATTACTTGCGGCGAACCTATGGGAGAACCCGGGGGAACCAATATGTTAAAAATTTGTAGAGTGTTGTAAATATATTATTATGAATAACACATCATTATATATAATATAAAATGAGTTTTTATATTACTGTAATAAAGCCCATTCAATATGTTCACGAACCACAGCATTATTGTGATGACGGTGTTGTTGTAAAGCTTGACGAATTGCTACAACATTGTTGCCTGATGCCAAAGCGTTACCCATTGCTATAGCTAAATTGCGTAACCAACGGGTATGTCCTATTCTTCTAATAGCACTACCTTGTAATCGCTCTAAAAAATCAGCTTCAGTCCAAGACCATAACTGAATTAAATCAGAACTATTTAAATGATGCCTTGGTTTAAAATCGGGTAAATCACTTGTTTGGGCAAATTTATTCCATGGGCAAGCGGTTTGGCAATCATCACACCCATAAATACGGTTACCCATTAAAGCACGGAACTCTACAGGAATACTGCCTTCATGTTCAATCGTTAAATAACTAATACACCGTCTTGCATCAACAACATAAGGTGCAACAATAGCCTGTGTAGGACATACTTTAATGCAACTAACGCATTGACCACAATGACTGGTTAATTCGGGGGTAAAAACACTTTCTGGCAAATCTAATGTAGTTAATATGCCCCCCAAAAAAAATGTACTGCCGCTTTCGCGATTAAGCAGCAAAGTATGCTTACCACGCCAACCTAAACCACTATCTTGAGCCAGCTGTACTTCCATTACTGGGGCACTGTCGGTAAATACTCTAAACTGTGCATTTGTTGTATTTGCTTGTAACCAAGTGACTAAAGATTTTAATTTTTGTCGTAAAACAAGGTGATAATCACGCCCTTGTGCATATAAAGATACTTGTGCGGTTAATGGTTGTTTGAGTATGTTACGCGACTGTTGTAGCTGAATGATTGGGTTGTGTAGATAATTCATTCTCAACAAAAAAGCTGATTTTGCTTCTGGTAATAATTGTTTTGGATTAAGCCGTAGCAAAGCATTGTTTGCCATATAGCCCATGTCGCCGTGCATAGAGTGTGCTAACCAAGCATCTAAACGGGCTTTAGCTTCAGGTAAACTGTCAAAGCGTGCAACACTCACACCAGAAAATCCCAAACGTTTAGATTCAATGTGTAAAGCAGAAAAATCAAATGACTGTGTTTGTACTTGAGACATGTGTATGTTTATTAGACGATGATAGATGGCCTATTATCTATCTTAGCACTTTCATCAATCAAGCACTTTCATCAATCAGTTGGTTAAAATAAAAATCTATTAACTTATAACCTATTGTGAGTCTCTCAATACCAATGCAGCAATACCTGCTTTAGCAATGCGGGCATCGTCTTGACTTTTAACACCAGAAACACCTACTGCCCCAATAACCTGCCCTTCTACTACAATAGGCACACCACCTTCAATCAAACCTTGTAACTGTGGAGCGGATAAAAAACTAATTCGCCCATTGTTGATAATTTCTTCATAAATCCGGCTTTCACGGCGACCTAAAGCTGATGATCTGGCTTTTTCTTGACACATATAAACAGAGACCGTAGGTACACCGTCTAAACGTGTCATAGCCAACAGATGACCGCCGTCGTCTACTACAGCAATAGACACTGCCCACTGATTATCTTGAGCCTCTTTAATGGCTGCCTGTAAAATAAGATTAACATCGGAGGCTTGTAAAGTTAGTTTATTAATCATAAAAGTAATAAAATAGTGTTGGTGGTGAAGTAATGTTGGTGAATAAATTAAGATAAGATTTTTGACTGATTAATTGGCTTATTCTTATTAAGAATCAATGAAGTATTTCTTGCACTTCATTTTTTGAAGATGCATTAATAAACCAAGGCGGTAAATCTTTTGCAAAAAATGGCGTAAGTTTCATTGCTAATTTTTGTGTTATTGGAGGAAAGTAAGCCTTTTGCCATAGTATTGTACTGGGAATCAAGGTACTTAAACACAGTACAGTTCCTAACAAGATTAAGACAGTACCGCGAATCATACCTAATAACAAGCCAATTATTTTATTAAGCCCATCTAATCGGGCAGCCTTTACCAATTCAGTCAATAATAATGCGAGTGCATAACTAAGCAATCGTTCTAACACAAATAATATAAAAAATGCTGCAAACCAGCGCGTCATATTACTTACAATTAAATTGGCTAATAAAGGTGCTATCAAACTAGCCCCAAAAAAAGCAAATACAAACCCACGAAGCCAGCCGCCAAAGCCAATAATTTCTTTAGCACCTCCACGCAAAAAACCCAATAAAGTAGAGCCAAAAAATATACACAACACCAAAATATCTAAGCCGTTCATTCGGATACACCTTTTTTTACTGAATTGAATACATTGGCTGGTGTACTATTAACATTTTCAACCATTTTATTTTTATAAGATATTTGCTCTTTAGGCATACGCAAAATCACGTCTTCATTCCAATTACGCTTAACGTCGTCCAATACCCACGGTAAAAAAGCAAAAGATAACGACAATAGTACAGCAGCACCTAAAACACGTCTACGTGCTAAAAACAAATTGTGTTGTGCAGATTCTAAGCGTTCAGGTGAATATTGGTTAGTAGCCGCATCAGTACTATTAGTACTGGTGTTATTTTTCCAAGATGACATAAATAAAATAAATTTAATTTAAAACAAAAAAATAAGAAAATAAAAAATAAGAAGAGCTAGATTAATAAAATAGATTAATAAAAAAATAAAATGTAGAGGTAAAATTAGAAATTAATAATAAAGATTAAGGATTTTTAAATTAAGGATTAATAAAATTAATAAATTAGTTTACCTTAACCTATAAAATCTGTGATGTGATTTTAAAAAAATATCAAAAAAATATCAAAAACCCCCTTAAAATACTTAATTAACACATCATTTTATTTTATGTATACCACTCA
Source organism: Pseudomonadota bacterium (assembly GCA_041170585.1). Classification (GTDB taxonomy): domain Bacteria; phylum Pseudomonadota; class Gammaproteobacteria; order Burkholderiales; family Burkholderiaceae_C; genus JBDLSY01. The sequence goes on from JBEDNN010000053.1 coordinate 49,202, forward strand.
CTCACCGTCCAGACCCTATGATTTATTAATTTTTGATTGGGACGGAACAATTATGGACAGCACCAATGCAATTGCTGCCTGTATACAAACCGCTTGTCTTGCAGTGGGGCAACCAAAACCGTCTTTAAAATTAGCCAAGCATGTCATAGGTCTCGGTTTACGCGAAGCCTTGGTGTTATGCGCACCTAATTTGCCCAGCAAAGATTATGATTCTCTTTCTAAACAATATTATCAAGCTTTTTTAGACCAAATTAATAGTTTATATCTATTCGAAGGCGTTAAAGAACAATTAAACCAGCTGGTAAGCCAAGGCTATCTTTTAGCTGTTGCTACAGGTAAAAATCGTCACGGCTTAAACAAAGTACTAGAACAAACACAATTGACAAATATATTTAGTGCTACACGCACACCTGATGAAGCAGCTGCAAAACCAGCACCCGATATGATACTTGAATTACTTAATGAACTAAATATACCCGCTTCACGTGCTTTAATGATTGGTGATACAACACATGATATTAATATGGCACACAATGCAAAAATAAACAGTTTTGCCGTATCACAAGGTGCACATACTGAAGAAACATTGGTATTGTCTAAGCCAACTTATCTTGCTAGCCACATTAGCGAACTAACACCTTGGTTAATTAGTTTAAGCTAATATATTATGTAATAATTACACATCTTTAACCTGTTTTTTTATATAAAAAAGTTACCATTAAACTATTTAATAATTTTTAATAATTTCTTATAACATACAACGCCATTATGCAATCAAGCGATTCAAATAGTTTAGACAATTCAAATAATTCAAATGATACTAAAAATAATATTAATATTATCAAAAAAAATGATGATGAATATATAAATGAATATGGTAAAAAAAATCTGAATAATGAAGACAATACTATTAATAATAGTAATAAAGAAGATACTGATTTTAAAAAAGATAATAATATTAATGAGATACATTTAATTTCTACCAATGAAAAAACACTAGCAACAGACCTACATTTACCAGCATCTGTAGTATCACAACTAAGTATATTGTTAAATGCCTATCTTAAAGAACAAAAGGTTTCTCGTCGATGGCGTATACTATTTCGTTATACAGCATTAATATTAATGCTCGTAGCGTTGTGTATTTATTTATTAAAAAATATAAGTGATAGCGATATTAACGAACCGCACGTTGCTCTAATTAAATTAGAAGGTACTATTGAATATGGTAGTCCAGCTGCTGCTGAACCTATAATAGCCGCCTTACAAGCTGCATTTGAAGATACTGCCAGTGTTGCAGTTGTTTTGCAAATGAATAGTCCTGGTGGTAGTCCTGTGCAAGCCGATATGATTAATGCTGAAATTATGCGGTTAAAAAATCAGTATAAAAACAAACTGATTTATAGCGTTATTGAAGAAGTATGTGCATCAGGTTGCTACTATATAGCGGCAGCTACCAGTAATATTTATGCTAATTCGTCAAGTATGGTAGGTTCAATTGGTGTCGTAATGGATAGCTTTGGTGCGGTTGATTTAATTAAAAAGTTGGGTATAGAGCGTCGAATATATACTGCGGGTATCAATAAAAGTTTACTTGATCCTTTTACACCCAGCACAGAAAAACAAAAAAACATTATTAATAGTATGTTAAATGATGTGCATTCACAGTTTATTACTGCCGTAAAAGAAGGGCGTGGTAAAAAACTAAAAGATGATGGCGAGTTGTTTTCAGGGCGGGTTTATTCAGGAAATCAAGCACTGACAGTAGGTTTAATTGATGATATTGCTACAATGGGTGAAATTATGCGTGATACTATTGGCAATGATAATGTTATTGATTATTCACCCAAAGAAAATTTAGCTGAAAGAGTGGCTAAAAAATTTGGTGCTAGTTTAGGTATTCATATCAGTAATAGTATGAATAATATTTTTAAAATAAAATAAAATAAAATAAAATAAACTAAATTATTAATCAAATTAAATTAAAAAATACAAAATAACTATATTAAAATAACTAAATAATAAATATTAAATAATAATAATAATAAATAATATTAGATATGAGTTTGATTATATGAATAAATATACTTATATATTAACAATATCTTGCCCAGACCAATTAGGTATAGTCAGTGCAGTAACTACTTTTTTGACTATTAATCAAGGGAATATTATTGAGGCAGCCCAATATGGTGATATTGATACTCAACATTTTTTTATGCGATTAAAATTTAGTATTAATGTTAATACTATTAATAATATTACTGATATTAATACAGATAATCAAAATAATAATCAAAATAATAATCAAAATAATTCATTTATTCATTTTGATGAAAATAAACTAAGGTTAGAATTTTCCATACTGGCTAACAGCTTTAAAATGAAATGGAATTTATATGCTGATCATTCAAAAATGCCGACTATCTTGATGGTTTCAAAATTAGGGCATTGCTTAAATGATTTATTATTTCGTTATAATAGTGGCCTAATCCCTTTAGATATTCGTGCAGTTGTATCAAATCACCGTGATTATTATCAATTAGCAGCACAATATAATATTCCGTTTTATCATTTCCCTGTTACTGATGATACTAAACTGTATGCTGAAATGCAGTTATTAAATTTAGTTAAACAAGAGAACATTGAATTAATCGTTTTAGCAAGGTATATGCAAGTTTTATCTGACAATCTTTGTCATCAATTAGAAGGTAAAATAATTAATATACACCATTCTTTTTTACCCAGCTTTAAAGGTGCTAGACCTTATTATCAAGCTCATGAACGCGGTGTAAAAATCATTGGGGCGACAGCCCATTTTGTAACCGCTGATTTAGATGAAGGGCCTATCATAGAACAAGATGTAGCGCGAGTAGACCATGCTCAAGATGCTGAACAACTTGCGGCAATTGGGCGTGATGTTGAAAGTAATGTCTTGTCTCGTGCCGTCACGTGGTACGCACAACACAAGGTACTGCGTAATGGAAATAAAACAGTCGTATTTAAGTAATATTTAAATAGATATTTAAATAGATATTTAAATAGATATTAATGATATTAATGACAATTATAAATAATACGTATTAAAAAATATGGCATTGCTACTTTAATATGGTTAAGTCGTATATTTATAATAATTTCTTAGCAAAAATAAGGCTTATTTTAGATAAAAAATACAAAAACTATTTTTAAGTAGCAATACCAAAAATATGAATACTAAACAATTAATATTATTAATATTTTAACTTTCACCTTTTAAATTTAATTTAATTTTTTAACCTAAATAAGCCAAACAATCTAAATAATTTTGAATCCTTTATGACACAAAAAATTTATTCAAATGCTCAAACTGCACTGGCGGATATTGTGTGCGACAACCTAACAATCGCAGTAGGTGGTTTTGGTTTGTGTGGTATTCCAGAAGCTTTAATTCTTGCACTGCGTGACTCAAATGCAAAAAATTTAACTGTTATTAGCAACAACGCAGGTATTGATGGCTTTGGTTTAGGCCAGTTACTAATAACGCGTCAAATAAAAAAAATGATTTCTTCTTATGTAGGTGAAAATAAGGAGTTTGAGCGACAATATCTAGCGGGTGAACTGGAACTTGATTTTACGCCTCAAGGGACTTTGGCTGAAAAACTACGTTCAGGCGGGTGTGGTATCCCTGCATTTTTTACTAAAACGGGTGTAGGTACTTTGGTTGCTGAAGGCAAACCAACTCAAGTCTTTGATGGTGAAACCTATTTAATGGAACGTAGCTTAACTGCAGATATTGCCTTGGTAAAAGCTTGGAAAGCTGATATTGCAGGCAACTTAATTTACCGTAAAACGGCCAGAAACTTTAATCCTTTATGTGCGATGGCTGGTAAATTAACCATAGTGGAAGTCGAGGAAATTGTGCCATTAGGTGCTTTAGATGCAGATTCTATCCATACTCCAAGTATTTTTATACACCGTATTGTGTGTAACCCCAATCCTGAAAAACGAATTGAACAGCGTACAGTTACCAAATAAACTGTTTAGATTTTTTAGGTTTTTAGAAATTAATTTACAGATTAATAGAGGTTAATTATGGCTTGGACACATGAACAAATGGCGGCACGCGCTGCACAAGAGTTAAAAAATGGCTTTTATGTTAATTTAGGAATAGGTTTACCCACGTTAGTTGCCAACCATATTCCACAAAGTATTCAGGTGACTTTGCAAAGTGAAAATGGTTTGCTTGGCATGGGACCGTTTCCAACTGAAGACAATATTGATGCCGATTTAATCAATGCGGGTAAACAAACAATTACCCAGCTAGACGGCAGTAGTTTTTTTGATTCTTCAATCAGTTTCGGTATGATTCGCGGTGGCAAAATTGATATTTCAATTTTAGGGGCCATGCAAGTGAGCGAACAAGGCGATTTAGCCAATTGGATGATTCCAGGAAAAATGGTCAAAGGCATGGGTGGGGCAATGGATTTAGTCGCAGGTGTCAAGCGTGTAGTCGTGTTAATGGAACACACCGCTAAAGGCGATGCCCATAAATTACTCTCTAAATGTACCTTGCCTTTAACAGGTGTTGCTGTCGTTAATTTGATTATTACCAACTATGGAGTCATTGAAGTCACTAAAGCGGGGTTAAACGTATTAGAGTTAGCACATGGTATTACTCCTGAATATATACAAGCCGCTACAGGTGTTGCTTTAACATTTAAATGTTAAATATTTAAATACTAAATAAATAGTAATAAATAAGTTATTAATAATTATCTTTCTATATTTACTTTTTACTTTATGAAAATTGTTACAACTATCCAAGGTTTACGCGATCAATTACGCGGACAAACGCGCGTAGTATTTGTGCCTACTATGGGTAATTTGCATGACGGTCACATGTCATTGATGCGTCTCGCAGCACAACACGGTGACCCTGTTGTTGCCAGTATTTTTGTTAATCGCTTACAGTTTGGCCCTAAAGAAGATTTTGCGACTTATCCAAGGACTTTTGATGACGATTGTGCTAAGCTCGAAGCAGCTGGCGTATATTGCGTCTTCGCACCCGAAGAATCTGAATTTTATCCAGAACCTCAAAAGTATAAGGTATCACCTTCAGCAGAATTGTCTGATATTTTAGAAGGTGAATTTAGACCTGGATTTTTTATGGGTGTTGCAACAGTCGTTTTAAAGTTGTTTGCGTGCGTACAACCCGCAGTGGCTATATTTGGTAAAAAAGATTACCAGCAACTCATGATTATTCGCAGAATGTGCCAACAATTTTCTTTACCCATTAAAATTATCGCGGCTGATACAATTCGGGCTAGCGACGGTTTAGCCTTGTCATCTCGCAATGCTTATTTAAATGCTGAACATCGGCTTAAAGCACCTTTCTTGCAGCTTACATTACAAACTATGCGTAATAAAATATTGGCTGGAAATAATCATTTTACTGATTTAGAATCAACAGCGATAAGCCATTTAAAATCACAGGGGTGGCAACCCGATTATGTAAGTGTGCGTACGCGTGCTCAGTTGTTAATTCCGACCCCAGTAAATATTTTATCTCAAGAACCATTGGTCATTTTAGCAGCAGCCAAATTAGGTCAAACACGTTTAATTGATAACTTAGAGGTTTAATATGAGTGAACTATTTAGTGCCATAGTGATGGGCATTGTAGAAGGATTAACAGAGTTTTTACCTGTTTCGTCAACAGGTCACTTGATTTTAACAGGGCATTTATTGGCTATGGATATGGCTTCTGACCGTATTCAAGTATTTACTATTGCCGTACAGACGGGGGCAATTTTAGCTTTATGTTTATATTATTGGCAGAAAATTTGGTTCATTCTTAAAGGATTACCCAAAGAACTTTCATCACAACGCTTCGCAATGAACGTAGTCATTGCTTGTATTCCCGCTATTATAATGGGCTTGTTATTTCAAAAAACCATTAAAAGTGTATTATTTAATGCCCCTGTAGTTGCGACTACTTTTATTGTTGGTGGCTTGATTATTTTGTGGGCAGAACGCCGTCAAAATATTGATCGTGTACACAACACCGAAGATTTAACCTTGTTTGATGCAGTTAAAGTTGGATTTTTACAATGCTTATCACTCATTCCAGGCACTAGCCGATCTGGCTCAACTATTATTGGGGGTATGTTGCTGGGTTTAAAACGGCAAGTTGCAACAGAATTTAGCTTTTTTCTAGCCATTCCTTTATTAATAGGTGCTGCGTTATATGATTTTTATAAGCACTATGCAATATTTAGCGTATCTGATATTCCTTTATTTTTAGCTGGGATTGTTGCGTCATTTATAACAGCTTTATTGGTTATTCGCTGGTTATTACGCTATGTAGCTAGCCATACATTTGTAGTATTTGCCTACTACCGCATTGCTTTTGGATTGCTTGTATTGATAACGGCAAAAATGAATTGGATTGCTTGGAAAGCTTAATATGAAATATCTACACATATATTTTTTGGTAAAAATAGACTATAAAAAATTGAATCATTCATAGTCAGTCGTATTAAATAGTCATAAAAATATACATATATATTGTATATATTATATTGTATATGTTTGTTTTTTAAATGTTAATTGTTTACAATTGAAAGGTACTGATTATCAAAATAAATAATCAGTAGGATATTTTTAATTTTAAATTAATTTAGGAAAATATTTATGCCAAATTTAAAAGGTACGCGTACACATCAAAATTTAAAAGATGCATTCGCTGGTGAATCTCAAGCTAATCGTCGTTATTTATATTTTGCAAATAAAGCGGATATTGAAGGACATCCAGAAGTGGCGATGTTATTTCGTTCAACCGCTGAAGGCGAAACGGGTCATGCTCATGGTCATTTAGATTATTTAGCTTTAGTCGGCGATCCTGCAACCGATATGCCAATGGGTTCTACTGTAGACAATTTGCGTTCAGCTGTGGCTGGTGAAACCCATGAATATACCGATATGTACCCAGGTATGGCAAAAGCAGCCCGTGAAGAAGGTTTTGATGAAATCGCAGATTGGTTTGAAACATTGGCTAAAGCCGAACGTAGCCATGCCAATAAATATGCTAAAGCGGTTGAAAATTTAAATACTTAAATAATTAACTAATTAACGTTAATAAATAGTCTATTTAATTATATTTTGAATATATTTAGCTGTTTAAAATCTTTTTATATACACTATGTACACTGATTAATATTAATATTAAATATTAATAGTTTAAAGGTATCATTAATACCACGCTGCTTTGCTTATTTTAAATAAGCAAGTAGCGTTTTTTAATGTTTTTTGTAAAATATATATGCTTTTTTGGAGTATTTATGCAACGTGAAGGTAACTTAGAAGCGACCCAGCGCCATCCATTAGATTGGATGAATCCAGACTTTTATAATGAAGATTTAACATTAAAAGAAATGGAACGTGTATTTGATGCATGCCATGGTTGTCGTCGTTGTGTAAGCTTATGTCAAGCATTTCCTACTTTATTTGATTTAGTCGATGAATCAACAACATTTGAAGTCGATGGGGTTGATAAAAAAGATTATGCAAAAGTAGTTGATCAGTGTTATTTATGCGACGTGTGTTTTGAAACAAAATGTCCTTATGTTCCTCCTCACCCTTGGGGTTTAGATTTTCCGCATTTGATGTTGCGTTATAAAGCGATTCAATTTAAACAAGGGACGCCGACTCAATTTAGAGACAAACAATTGTCTAATACGGTGCGTAATGGAAAGTTAGCGAGTATTCCTGTAGTGGTACACACTATAAATGCCTTAAATAAAAATAAAACAGCACGTAAAGCATTAGAACAAGTATTGGGTGTGCATCAAGAGGCTTGGCTTCCTTCATTTACATCTAAACCGTTGCCTTCTAACGCACCTGTATCTAAAAATTATCCTGTAATTAACGGTAAAAAAACCCCTGGTAAAATAGCCATTTATAGTACCTGTTATGTAAATTATAATGAACCTGGAATTGGTTTAGACTTTATGGCAATTTTAGACCATAATAAAATACCTTATTTATTGGTTGAAAAACAAAGTTGTTGTGGTATGCCTAAATTAGAATTAGGTGATTTAGACAGTGTGGCTGCTAATAAAGAAAAAAATATTCCTAAATTGGCTGCATTAGCAAAAGAAGGTTATGCCATTATTGGTTTAATTCCATCTTGTACTTTAATGTTTAAACAAGAATTACCATTAATATTTCCAAATTGTCAAGACACTCAATTGGTTAAATCAGCGATGTTTGATCCGTTTCAATATTTGGAAGCTAGAAAAAAAGACGGTTTATTAAATATTGAATTTAAACAAGCATTGGGTAGTATTAGTTATCATGTGGCTTGTCATTTACGTGTGCAAAATATTGGCTTAAAAACGCGTGATTTTTTACAAGCGATTTTAGACACTAAAGTAAATACGATTGAACGTTGTTCTGGTCATGCGGGTACATATGGCGTTAAAAAAGAATTTCATGACAATGCTAAAAAAATTGGTAAGCCTGTATTTAAAGCAGTGGCTGAGCAAAAGCCTGATTGGATAGCCAGTGATTGTCAATTGGCAGCTCATCATATTAATGATGGCTTAAAGGGTTTAATGGATACCACAGATAAATTGTCTCATCCTATTACTTTAGTGCGTAAGGCTTACGGTATTTAATAGTCATTGAGTCATTAAGTCATTAAGTCGTTGAATTATTGAGTCATTGGACAGTACTATAATCGGTAAATATATTTAATTAACAACAATAAATTTATAAGGAATCATAATGGAACATTCAATATATACACAAGCATTATCAAGAAAAACAGTATGGACGTTAGAAAATTATTCAAAATTACGTCAAGATTTTCGTAAAGTGGTGATGGCACATAAAAAAAATAGAACAGTATTTTTAGGAGAGCACTTAAATCTTTTATTTGAAGATACGATGACGGTTCGTTATCAAGTGCAAGAAATGCTACGTATTGAAAAAATATTTGAAGAGTCAGGTATTCAAGATGAGTTATCAGCTTATATGCCATTGTTACCGACGGGTAAAAATTTAAAAGCAACGATGATGATTGAATATCCAGTGGTTGATGAACGTCGTCAAGCTTTGAAACGTTTGCGTGGTATTGAGCGACAAGTCTATATTCAAATTAATGGAGGTATAAAAATTTATGCCATTGCAGATGAAGATTTATCTCGTGAAACAGATGAAAAAACTTCAGCGGTTCATTTTATGCGATTTGAATTATCGCAAAATGACATTGATCGTGTTAAGCAAGGTGCTGCATTAACAGTTGGAGTAGACCACGAACAATATAAACAAGCGATTGAGTTGATAGGTGATACCCGTAATAGTTTAGTGTCTGATTTAAATTAAATTTAATTCATAATAAAACAGCATAAATAAGATATATTAATATATATCTACCATATCCCCTTTATGTCTATCTAAGCAATTAAGTAAGTAGAAAATTTAGTCAATCAACAAATACTGCTACAATTAGTTTATCTAGGTGCTTGGCTAGGATTAAAATTAGTCAGTTAAACGGGAAACACACACGTGTGCTGCCCCCGCAACGGTAATTCTGTAAACACATTAAGTATGCCACTGAGCCGCTACGTCGCTTGGGAAGGTTTAATGTGTGTTGATTCATCAACAGCAGAATAGCCCGGATACCGGCCTAGATTTACGGTACACCGTAATTGTCGTGCAGTTTATTTAGTATAAAACTGTTTTTCTTACGCTCGGGGTGTGGCGTAATCACTCATCGCTTGAAAGTTTTATCCATGCAATCTTGTTTTAAATTTAAGTATTCAGCCTTCACTGTCGCTGTTTTAAGTAGTTATGCCACAACAGTCAACGCACAAGTTGATAAATCAATAAATTCGCAATTACCGACCATTGTTGTAACAGCCAGCCGCTTGCCACAAACTGTGGCCAATAGTATTGCCAATACCAGCGTCATTACCCGTGGAGATATTGAGCGCAGTGGTGCAGTTGATTTACCTACTTTACTACTCACACAAGCGGGTATTGAATTTGGTCGTAATGGGGGTGTCGGTCAAGCCTCTAGTATTTTTATGCGTGGTATGCCATCACGTAATACCTTGGTATTAATAGACGGTATAGCAATCAATACTCAAAATGATGGAGCACCTAATTTAGATATAGTAGATTTAGAATTGATTGAGCGTATTGAAATTGTACGCGGCAATGTCAGTGCTGCGTATGGTTCTAATGCTTCGGGCGGTGTCATTCAAATATTTACTAAACAAGCTAAATTAAACAATAAGGGTGATATATCAGGCAATGTTACTGTAGTCACTGGCACACCCAAACAAGGTAAATTCGCAGCTAATCTCAATACAGGTACAGTTAATACTGGCATATCAATCGGTGTAAGCCGTAGCTCAATTGACAATGACAGTGCGCAACGAATTGATCAAAATAAAAGAGCTAACCCAGATTTAGATGGTTCAGCACAAACGACAGCCCGTTTAGCCATCAACCACCGTGTTTCAGACCAACTGCGTTTGGGCGTACAGACTTTTAGTACTAAGAAAAATACGCAATATGACAGTTCACCAACTAAAGATGACCGCTCACACACCCGTTTTAGCCACTTAAACAGTTCTATTGATTGGGCAACCACACCCAATCAGTTACTTCAGATTAAAGTAGGCGAACAACGTGAAAACGCCGTGGATACAACTGATGCTTTAAAAAAGAGTAATAGCCAAAATCGCCGCCAAATCATTAGTGTGCAAAACACGTGGTCAATCGGTGAAAAAGGCAGTGCTTTACTGGGTATTGAACAAGAATCAGGACGCTTTGCCAGTGAATATTTTGGTGCTTTTGGTTCAAAAACGGCTTCAGTTGAACGCAATTTAAATGCTTTATTAGTAGGCTGGCAAGATAAAAAAAATCGCCTTGGGTGGAATGCTAACTTGCGTCGCGACAGCGGTGCTGGTCATCAAGTCAATACGTATGCGGTGGGCGTTAGTTATGATATTACTCCAGAACTGTCGGTACGTGCCAGCCAAGCAACTGCGTTTAACCGCCCTACTTTAGGACAAGTTTATCAAACTAGTTATGGTAATTTGTTATTAGTGCCTGAAGAATCACGCAATAAAGAACTCGGTATACAGTGGCAAAAAGGCAAAAATCTAATGCGTTTAACCGCATTTCGTGCCAAAATTGATAATCAATTTGGATTTAACCCACTCACTTATCAAACTATTAATATTGATAAAGCCAGTAACCAAGGGTTAGAGTTATTAGCAGAAACACCTATGCCTTGGAATTCTGGCGTATTGCGTTTAGGCTTTAATTCACACCGTCCAATTAATGCCATAACAGGACAAGCTTTAGCACGTCGTGCTAAACAGCAACTACACCTCAATCTTTCGGGTGCAAAGGTAGATTGGAGCTGGGGGGTTAATGCTAATTATGTTGCTAGCCGTAATGATACTAATTACAACGGATTTCCTTATTTACCTGTGGTGTTAAAGTCTTATGTTAAATTAGACACCCATATCGCTTACACCTTAAACCGTAAATCCACTATTTCATTGAGTTTAAATAATTTAACCCGTGTACAAGACGCTTCAGCCTATAGTTACAGTGGTACGCCACGCAGTGCTGTATTGCGGTTTAACTACACGCTGTAAGTAAATTTCTGTTAAAACTATTAAAAAATATAATTTTTTAGCCTTAAAACACACGGTCTGAATCAGGATTTTCAAGATTTATAGATTTTAAAAATCCTGATTCTAACCATTATTTGTAGTGTGAAATGCTATTTATGCAAAATGACAAATATAGTGATAGCTCATACCCTCTGCTACCCGAATATCAAAAGTAGCTTGTGCAGGCACATTAAAACACTCACCTGCTTTTGAAGCTATCCAAACAGCACTGTTGTTTAATTGATACTCACACCCGCCCGAAACACATTCCATTGTTTCAGCAACTTGAGTATTAAACGTCAAAGTACTCGGCAGTATAACGCCTACTGATTTTTTAGTGCCATCAGACATAGTAAAACTATGGCTAACGCACTTACCATCAAAATACACGTTAGCGACTGTCGTTAGATTAACTGTATTGATTACTGTGGTGATAGCCATATTATTCTTTCGCCTTAGCCGTTGCCTTTTTAACTGCCTTAATGGTTTTTACAGTTATTTTATCGTTTGTTTTATTAATTCCTTTAATAACGGCTTTATTAGTAACGGCTTTAACTACTTTGGGTTTGGATTCGGTTTTTTTAATGGTTGTAACTTTAGTTACAGGTTTAGTTACAGGTTTAACTATATTTTTTATAGGTTTATTGATAGAAGACGTATTTTCACTATCACGCATTTGCTTTAAATTACCTGCGATTCGCATTCTAAGGGCATTTAATTTAATAAAACCTGCTGCGTCTGCTTGATTGTATGCCCCGCCGTCATCATCAAAACTAGAAATATTCTTATCAAATAAACTGTCAGTCAAACTTTCACGACTAACACACATCACAGTGCCTTTATACAATTTAAGTTTAACCGTACCATTAACTGTGGCTTGACTTTGGTCTATTAAACCTTGCAACAATTTACGTTCTGGGCTAAACCAAAAGCCGTTATAAATTAATCGGCTATAGCGTGGCATTAAATCATCTTTTAATGCAAGCACTTCACGGTCTAAAGTTATGGATTCAATCGCTCTATGGCCTATTAACATAATAGCCCCACCCGGTGTTTCGTAACATCCACGCGATTTCATACCCACAAAACGATTCTCAACCTTGTCTAAACGGCCGACACCATGAGTCCCACCGATTTTATTTAATGTTTCTAAAACAGTAGCGGGCGACATTGCGACCCCGTCAATGGCTACGATATCGCCTTTGGCATAGGTGAGTTCAATAAACTGTGCTTTGTTAGGGGCTTTTTCTGGACTGACTGTCAAACGCCACATTGAATCTTCAGCTTCAAAAGCAGGGTTTTCTAACACGCCGCCCTCATAGCTAATATGGAGTAAATTAGCGTCCATACTATATGGCGCACTGCCTTGTCGTTTTTTAAAATCAACTGGAATACCATGCTTGTCCGCATAAGCTAACATAGATTCTCGGCTAGACAATGACCACTCACGCCATGGAGCAATCACTTTGACATTTGGCATTAACGCATACGCACCCAATTCAAAACGCACTTGGTCATTACCTTTTCCAGTTGCCCCATGGCTAATTGCATCGGCTTGAGTGTGTTTAGCAATCTCAACTAAACGCTGTGCAATTAAAGGACGAGCAATCGAAGTACCTAATAAATATTCGCCTTCATAGACGGTATTTGCACGAAACATGGGGAATACAAAATCACGAACAAACTCTTCACGTAGGTCTTCAATAAAAATATTTTCGGGTTTAATGCCCATTTTAATGGCTTTGGCACGAGCCGCTTCTATTTCTTCGCCTTGACCAATGTCAGCGGTAAAAGTAATGACTTCACACTGATATTCATCTTGTAGCCATTTTAAAATAATGGAAGTATCCAAACCGCCGCTATAAGCCAAAACGACTTTATTGATTTTAGGTTTATTGTGTGTGTTATGAGATTGATTCGATGTCATGAGTAAACCTGTACAGTCCTATATAAAAATTGAAATTAAAGTGAAGTGAACTAAATTAAATGATAAAAATAAATTGTACTATCTATTATTCTCATGATATTGTTTCAATGTCACTCTTTTTAAAATTGTGCACTGTTGAACACCAGCGAATTGCCGTGGACGATTCGCTGGAATGATGGGTTAAGCATTAAAAGCTTTGGACGAGGTTATCGCACCAGTCCCGCTTGAACAAGGTTAGTAGTGAGTATAAAAATTTATTAAAAATACTGTAAGAAAAATATGACAATACTTTTCTTACAACGCCTTTATTAAATAAATTTCACCTATTCTATTATGGTGTTTTGCTTTCTGCTGTTGTGGATTGTTCAGAATTTTGTTGCGTTATGGGCTGCATATTAACGATACCATTTACACTACTTTGTGCTTTTGGTGACGGTGTGACTCTCATATTAGTGATGAGATTAAAGGATTCAATACATATCTGAGGGGTAGTTTTATCTTCTTGTTTAGCCACGGTTTTATCTTCTTGTTTAGCCACGATTATCTCCTTTTCTGTGTATTTATTTATAGCGGTTGAAACCGCAATGACTGATGTAAAAACGACGCCAAGCATAAATGTTAGTACCGCAGTATGGTCTAAAACTTTTAAAAGAGGGTCATTTAGTGCCCTCTCACGCACAACATCTTCAAGGTGCTTAGCATTTCTACTAAAAATCCAAAGCAACGAAGCAAGACATACAATAAAACATATTAGGGCAAAAACATAAAGAATAAGACTCTCAACCGATTTAACTCCAATTGTTGATATTAAAGTTATTAATAAACCAATTGCACCTGAGCTTAGGGTTAAAAGACTTTTATCTCTTTCAAATTTGGTATTAAACCAAGCATTCACAGTTGCCGCGTAAAACTCTACGTCTTTTGCTTCTTTTTTTTCTTCTTCACTCATAAAATTTTTTAATGCGTATCGTGTAATATTGTATTATCTTTTAAAATTTCCAGCCTTTTAAATCGCTATTTATATATTTAAATGGTTGAAGTGGGTTAAACCACAATGAACAACGTCACCAATAATCATGATGCTGGGGCTTTTTAAGCCATTTTGAACAATCGTATCAGATAAATTACCCAAAGTCATAAAACATTGTTTTGATAAGCCTGCTCCACTGCCACCACTGGCATTTTGCACCACAACCGCAGGGGTATCCGCAGGCAGCCCACCATTTAACAATTGCTGCTGAATGTAAGCCGCATGGATCATGCCCATGTAAATGACCAAAGTCATACGGCTAGCAGCCAAAGCCTGCCAATTAACCGATGCAGTAGAAGAGTTAGAATCTGAAGTAGCTTGACCGTGTCCCGTTACAAATATCACACCTTGAGTATAGCTACGGTGTGTCAGCGGTACATTCATTTGCGTAGCTGCTGCTAAACCACTTGTGATACCATTAATGACTTCACATTCAATACCAGCCGCCCGCAAAGTCGCTAATTCTTCACCACCACGGCCAAAAATATATGGATCACCGCCTTTAATACGTGCAACAATTTCTCCTGCCAAAGCTTCTTGTAACATCATTGACTCAATACTGGATTGAGGCGTGCTGGCACACCCGCCCCGCTTACCTACATAAAGAGTACGGACTTCAGGCTGTGCGTGTTTTAGTATCGCGGGATTAACCAAATCATCAACCATTAAGACTGTAGCACGTGCAATGGCTTTAGCTGCTTTAAAGGTTAATAATTCAGGATCACCTGGCCCTGCACCAATTAAATACACTTTACCGCATTGAGGTGTTAAAGGGTTTAAAATCATACGTATATTTTATATGGCTATTTAGACGTTTTTTGTGAATTTATCGTAGCAGATGATTGATTGATAGCCGTCTTTAGTACTAAATCGCCTCGTACACCACAAGCAAAGCATAAACTACTAATAGCACACAATGCACCATATTTAATAGCATATTTAATACTGTGTTTAGTGTATTTAATATGTTTGGTATATTTGGCATATTTAGTTGAACAATTTATATTATTTTTTGAAAGAGTTTTCATGACATCTCGTATTAATTTATCTGAAACCAGTGATTTTTTACCACGTGCGCAAGCAACGTTAAATCAATTAGAACTTACATTAGAACAAATATTTGAATCGTTAAACTTAGACATTGATATTGAACGCACGGGTGGGGTGTTAAATATACATGTTAATACACAGACAACACTGGTAATTAATTTACAATCGCCGATGCAACAAATATGGTTAGCCACACCTTACGGTGGGTTTCACTATACATGGGATAATCAAGACTGGCTAAATACACGGGGTGGTTTATCATTTTATGCACAATTAGCACACGATTTAAGTATTATTACTGGGAAAAATATTAATATTTAATTAATATTTATTTAGTTGGTCTTGCACCAAAAATCGCTGTTCCTATTCTAATATGTGTAGCCCCGTGTGCAATTGCAGACGTAAAATCTTGACTCATTCCCATTGAAAGTACATCAAATGATTCAGCTATATTACTAGGCAAACTTTTTCGTAACTCTTGATACAGTGTAGCCATACGTTCAAAAGCCAAGGCACTGTTTTTTTCAGGAATACACATTAATCCACGCAGCTTTAACCGTGGAAGCTGGGCTATAGCTAATATTAGTGTCGATGCATCTTTAGTCAATACACCGCTTTTACTGGGTTCGCTGTCAATGTTAATTTGTACCAATACATTCATATTTAATGAATGGTTAGGGCGTTGTTCTGATAACCGTTGTGCCGTTTTTAAACGGTCAATAGTATGCACCCAATCAAAATATTCGGCGACTAAGCGTGTTTTATTGCTTTGAATCGGTCCAATCATGTGCCATATTAAATGTGGAAAATCTTTTTTTAAATAAATAATTTTATCAACGCCCTCTTGAATATAATTTTCGCCAAAGTGTATTTGTTCTGCACTAGCGGCTAATTGAATATTAGCTACAGTTTGATGTTTACTAACTGCGATTAAAGTCACACTTGGGGCCGTATATAGAAGCTGATTAGTAGCGTCAGTCATCATTGCCAGTGTTGTTTGTAGATTGTTTTGAATTGTATTGTCATTCATAACTATAATTTACTTTATTTAACTTACTTTATTTAAATTTAAGTTTATATTTATTTATATTTATTTATATTTATTTATATTTATTTATGATTCATATTTATATTTTGTATAAAGTAGCATTAAAATTATAAAGTAAGCGGGTATTTAGTATATTTAATATATTTAGTATATTTAAAAAAGGTTCACAGATGGATGTTTCAGATTTACTCAATTTTATGGTGAAAAATAAAGCGTCAGATTTACATTTATCTGCAGGTTTACCACCAATGATTCGTGTTAATGGTGATATGCGTAAAATTAATTTACCCGATATGACTCACGAAGAAACACACGATATGGTGTACGACATTATGAGTGATGCCCAGCGTAAACAATACGAAGATACTTTTGAATGTGATTTTTCATTTGAAATTAAAGGTGTATCTCGTTTTCGGGTCAATGCATTTAAGCAAAATCGCGGTGCAGGGGCTGTTTTTCGTAGTATTCCCTCTAAAGTATTAACATTAGAAGAGTTAAATTGCCCTCCAATATTTAAAACAATTGCCGACCAGCCCAGAGGCATCGTTTTAGTAACAGGCCCTACCGGTAGCGGTAAATCAACTACATTAGCAGCGATGATTGATTATTTAAATACAAATAATCAATCGCATATTTTAACAATTGAAGACCCCATTGAATTTGTACACGAAAGTAAAAAAAGTTTAGTGAATCAACGCGAGGTTGGCTCACAAACGCAAAGCTTTAAAAATGCCCTAAAATCTGCATTGCGAGAAGATCCAGATACTATTTTAGTTGGTGAATTGCGTGATTTAGAAACCATTAGTTTAGCCTTAACTGCTGCTGAAACAGGTCATTTGGTGTTTGGTACACTTCATACCAGTGGTGCTGCTAAAACGGTTGATCGTATTATTGATGTGTTCCCTGCTGCTGAAAAAGAAATGGTACGGGCGATGTTATCAGAAAGTTTACGTGCAGTTATTTCGCAAAGCTTATTAAAACGTAGCAATGGCGATGGTCGAATGGCAGCCCATGAAATTATGATTGGGACACCAGCTATTCGCAATTTGATTAGAGAAAACAAAGTGGCACAGATGTATAGCATGATGCAAACAGGTACGCAACACGGTATGCAAACTTTAGACCAGTGCTTATTAACTTTAGTACGTAGCGGACAAGTTTCAATAGATGAAGCACGAACTTATGCACAACAAAAAGAAAGTTTTGTAGGTTAATAAATATAGTGATAAAAATATAATGATAGCCATATTTTATTTTATATAACCTTGGTTTTCATTTATCTCTATTCAATTTAACCTTACTTAATAACTATTTACTTAATAAGTATTTAATAAAACATTAATAATAATTAATTATAATTAATAATAATTAATTATAAAAATAAAAATAAACCATAATATGGAACGCGAACAAGCCACTACTTTCATGCACGAGTTATTGCGTCTGATGCTTAATAAAAATGGTTCTGATTTATTTATTAGTGCTGATTTTCCAGCAGCATTTAAAATTGATGGCCGACTAACCCCTGTATTTGCACAAAAATTAACTGCTATGCAAACTGCCTCGCTAGTACGGGCAATGATGAACGATAAACAAGCGGCAGAATTTGAATCAACTAAAGAATGTAATTTTGCTATCTCTCCTAACGATATTGGACGATTTAGGGTCAATGCTTTTTTACAACAAGGCCACGTTGGTATGGTTTTGCGTGTAATTCAGCAAACAATTCCAACCTTAGATAGCTTACAAATGCCTGTGATTATGAAAGATTTATCATTCACTAAGCGTGGTATTATTTTATTGGTAGGTGCAACGGGCAATGGTAAAAGTACCACTTTAGCAGCGATGGTAGATCACCGTAATACACACACTTTTGGTCATATTGTAACAGTTGAAGACCCCATTGAATTTGTTCATACCAGTAAAAATTGCTTGGTTACACAACGTGAAATTGGCGTTGATACAGATAACTGGGATATTGCTTTACGCAATAGCCTACGTCAAGCCCCTGATGTGATTCAAATTGGCGAAATTCGTGAACGCAGCACTATGGAACAAGCCATCGCAATGGCAGAAACAGGCCATTTAGTCTTAGCTACTTTACATGCGAATAACTCTAATCAAGCATTAGACCGTTTAATTAACTTTGTCCCTGATGAAAAACGACAACAATTATTAATTGATTTATCTTTAAATTTGAAGGCCGTCATATCTCAACGTTTAGTTCCTTTAGAAGACAGTAAAGGCAGAATCCCCGCAATGGAGATTTTAATTCAAACGCCGTTAATATCAGAATTAATAGAAAAAGGCGAAATTAATGAAATCCGCGAATTAATGAAACGATCAACTGAATTAGGTATGCAAACCTTTGACCAATCATTATTTAATTTATTTGAACGACATCTAATTAGTGAAGCAGATGCACTACGCAACGCAGACAGTATTAATGACTTACGTTTGCGTATGAAATTAGAGGGTAAACGCTTAAAAAACAATACTGAAGATGCCATTAAACACTTAAAAATTGAAGCTTAAATACTATTTCTGTATAAGTTTACGCCTGTATGTATAAGCATTACAATTTTAAATTAAACAATGAATAACACACAATAATGATACACAGTATAAATACACCATTAAGCATAGCTAATTTTAGTAGTGTAGATTTAATGGGTAATAAAATTACTTTAAGTGACTATCTCGGGCGTGTAGTATTGATAGTTAATACAGCTAGTTTATGTGGTTTTACACCGCAATATCAAGGCTTACAAACACTCTATAATCACTATAAAGTACAAGGATTTACCGTTTTAGCTTTTCCGTGCAACCAATTTGGTGGGCAAGAACCCAAAGATAAACCTACCATTAATATGTCTTGCGAAATAGGTGGGGCGTGCGATGCAGGTTCTGGAATTAATTTTCCAATTATGGCAAAAATTAATGTCAATGGTAAAAATACCCACCCTTTGTATGATTGGTTGAAAAAAAGTAAACGTGGCTTATTGGGTACACCCAGTATTAAATGGAACTTTACTAAATTTTTAGTCAAAAAAGACGGTACTGTGTTTAAACGTTATAGTTCAATCACCAAACCACACGCTCTAATCAATGATATTGAATACTTACTAAAACAATAGGGTGATAAGATAATAAACTCATACTAATTTATATTAATCTATACTATTTTATAGTAATTTATATTTATGGCTACATCTTCTCTACACGTCTATTTAACATTAAAAACATTTCACGTATTATTTGTAACCAGCTGGTTTGTGGGTTTGTTTTATGCACCACGCATATTAGTCAATATGGCTCAAGAAATAGCAGCAGACAATAATCCTGCGGTACTCGCTCGTTTAGAATTAATGATGCGTAGACTGTTACGCTTTACTACTATTTTGGCAGTACCTGCTATCGGGTTTGGAGTCACTATGGTTTTAATGGGTTTTATTCCGATACCCACGTGGCTATGGATAAAATTAATATTGGTTTGCTCTATCATTGGCTACCATCATAGCTGTTATAGTTTGCTTAAACGTTTTTTAAAAGGGCAAGCCCGTTCCGTACGTTGGTATAAAATATATAACGAATTACCAGTACTAATTATGTTAGCTATTATTGCATTGGTACTGTTTAAACCGTAATTAACATCTGATATGACCACCTTAAAACTTCCATCTAAGCCAACTCGTTCTGCCATTCAAACCCACACTGCAAGCGGCTCACGTGCGCGAGTACACGCTAAAAATAATGGAGCTAATATTAGAAAAAAAACAGCGGAAAATAGAGATATAAAAGAATCCACGATTGAATATACTGCTAAGATAGACTTAAATAACGACACGCATCAGACAGCAATCAGACCCTATAAACCTAAAAATGACTACCGTGAAGGGACTAATTATGGTCAAAAAACTTCATTTACGCCACGTAATACACCCAAGCCAACAGATACACTTGATGTAGACAAAGGATTTTATGGCACTGGTATGAGTTATAGAGAGGCTGCAACGCGACGCGTAGAGCAAAAACAGGCTAAATTAGCCCGCCAAAATGATACTACACCCGCCCGTCAATATACCCGTGACCTTGAGTATGCTGCACGTCAAATCAATACAACTACAGTTAAGCCTTGGCAAAGCGATGAACGCACTATTAAAACCATTGTTCAGGAAGATATATATGCAGCCCAGCCCTTTTTTGCCTCGTGTCCACGTGGTTTAGAATGGGCTTTGGTACAGGAACTGGAGGCTATGAATATAACCGTAGTTAACCGTATCGCCAGTGGTGCAATGCTATCGGCTACTTGGACGCAAATAAGGTATGCCAATATACACAGTCGTATTGCAAGTCGTTTTTTATGGCAATTGTCTACAAGCAATATACGTGATGAACAAGATATTTATACACAAGTTGCTCGTATTCCTTGGGAAAAATTCTTCAACTGGAACTGCACTTTAAAAGTAAGTACCGTAGGTATTCGTGCGGAGGTGCGTAGTTTAGAGTTTGTTACCTTGCGTATTAAAGATGCTATTTGTGACCGTTTTCGTAGTATTGATGGCAATCGTCCAAATATTGATACAGCAACGCCTGATATAAGGGTGATGTGTGTATTAGACGGATTATTTAGTCAAATTTATTTAGACACTACAGGTGAACCTTTATTTAAAAGAGGTTGGCGTGATGGTGCTGATAGTAAAGGCGCTGCCGCCTTAAAAGAAAATCTTGCAGCAGGCTTACTGGCATTAACTGAATGGCGTGGCGATATACCTTTGTACGATCCCATGTGCGGTTCTGGTACTTTAATTATTGAGGCGGCACAAAAAGCCTATCAAATAGCACCTAATTTAATGCGTGCTGAAGGCAAGCATTTTGCTATACACCACTTTAATCATTTAAATTTAGCCCATAAATTGGATACAGTTGCTGCTACTTATCCTGCGATAGAATATTCACCACTATTATTCGCCAGTGATATTAACCCAGATATGGTTCATATTACCGCTGGCAATATTCAATCAGCTGGCTTATCGGGTGATGCCATTCATTTAGCGTGTATCAATGTATTAGACATTACCCCGCCTACTGAAGTGCCTGGTATTTTAGTACTGAACCCACCTTACGGTGAGCGTATGGGTTTTAATAATAATACGGGTGAAGAAATAGAGGCAGATATATTTTATGATGCTTTCGCGGCCAATTTAAAACGACATTTTAAGGGTTGGTCAGTTTGGTTATTAACCAGTGATGAACACGTTCAAGCCCGTATGCGTTTAAAGCCTAATGCAACACACCACGTGTTTAATGGTGCAATTCCGTGTCGGTGGTTAAAGTTTGATATTACCTAAAAAATTTAAAATATACTTAAAATATATATTAAGCAGTCATCATTTACTATTCATTATTTAAGGAAAATATTATGGCAAGCAGTACAAAAAAAAATGCTTTAAATACATTAATTAACACTGAAGTTAATAACACTGAAGTTAATACTGAAACAGTAAAAGTTATTAAAAAAACGGTTAAAAAAGCCGAAGCAACACCTGCTATAGTTGTAGCCGAAGTGCCTAAACCTGTCCGTAAAACAGTTAAAAAAGCCAAAGCAACACCTGCTGTAGTTGTAGCCGAAGTGTCTAAACCTGTCAATATACCAATAATCACTGAAACGGCAGTGATTGCATCACCGCCTGTACTTGAACCCAACCCTGTGGTTTCTGCAAGCAAAGTCACTTTAAATACAATTCATACTTGGCCATTCCCTTTAGGTAGTCGCCCATAAATAGCCTATATTTAATAAATTATTATTAACTCACCAATTAACCATCGTTTTAATCAATAATCGTTTTATCAATATGTTTAATCCTCTATCTACGCTTTTAAATGCAACTTATCCATTGGCACGGAGTGCTTTATTTGCGTTAGATCCCGAAACAGCACATCAAGTAACCCTTAAAGGGTTAGCTAAATTGGCTGTATGCGGAACAACATCATTCATGTATCCTTGTCCAGTAGCCAATCAAACGGCTACGGTAATGGGTTTAAAGTTTAATAACCGCGTTGGTTTAGCCGCAGGCGCCGACAAAAATGGTGAATGTATTGATGGCTTTGGTTTACTCGGTTTTGGATTTATTGAGTTAGGTGGTGTAACACCTCGTCCGCAACCAGGTAACCCACAGCCGCGTATGTTTCGTTTGCCACAAGCCCAAGGAATTATTAACCGTTTAGGGTTTAATAATCAAGGCGTGGATGCTTTATATACCCATTTACTGCGTCATAGACAGCAAGGAAAATATCAAGGAATCATTGGCGTAAATTTAGGCAAAAACAAAGATACGCCCAATGAACACGCCTTAAATGATTATCAATTGTGCTACACCCGTCTACACACCCTAATGGATTTTGCAACGATTAATGTATCTAGTCCTAATACAAAGGACTTGCGTGCTTTACAAGAAGTCGCTGAATTACGTATTATTTTGCAAGGTATGAAAACTGAACAAACCCGATTAGCAGATATATCAGGACGCTATGTACCCTTATCTGTGAAAATCGCCCCTGATTTAGAGGATATCCAGCTACAAGCAATCGGGCAACTGGCTGTTGAATGTGGTATGGACGCTATTACGGCTACCAATACTACCATTGTACGTGATGAAGTTTCTAATTTAACTCATGGTACTGAAATAGGCGGTCTAAGCGGTGCGCCATTACGTCAACGCTCTACGGCTGTGATTCGTCAGTTAGCCAGTTACTTACAAGGTGCTTTACCTATTATTGGTGTGGGCGGTATTTGTGAGGGCGTTGATGCTGTGGAAAAGCTTCAAGCAGGCGCAAGTTTAGTACAGTTTTACAGTGGTATGATTTATACAGGACCTCAATTGGTTGCCGACAGTGTATATGCCATTAATGCCGCTGATTTAGCTTAAAATTATGGTAATGTTTAAATGTTCAAATAGCACTGATACAAGAAATTTAATACTTAAGAAGTAACCAGTAAAATGAACAGGCTACTACACCAGTATAAATACTGTAAAAGTTAAATTTTAACATTACTTTTTTTAATTTGTTTTTTTAATTTATTTGTTTAGCTTTACAGACTTGCGTGGTAAGTCAATATCTAATTGCTTGAGTTTACGGTATAAATGCGTTCTCTCTAAGCCTGCTATTTCAGCTACACGCGTCATAGACCCCTGCTCGTTATGTAAAACATAATTAAAATAAATACGCTCTGTAGCTTCACGAAAATCACGTAAGCCAGTATCTAAAGGTATTTTAGACAAAGCATTGTGCCAAATGGATAATGGTTCAACAGTAGTAGTACTGTGTTTATCTTGTGATACCTCTGATTTTTCAATGTGTTTATAGATATTGCCATCACTTTTAAAATCAGTACTGGTATTAACTTGAGCGTCAGTTAGTACTTTTACGTTATTAGCCGTAGACACAATGGAATTAGTAATATTGACATTAACTGTGTCTAAAGACGGATTAATGTAAGTGTTCAACACAATATTTTTTTTGAGTACACCTTTACTAAGCACTTTATGCACCGTACTTAATAGTTTATGCAAGGTAATTGGCTTTTCTAAGAAACCAACAGCCCCTAAATTTTGTGCCTCTACAGCGGTGTCTAAGCTGGCATGACCTGACATCATTATCACAGGACAAAACAACGCTTGATTACCAGTCCATTCTCGTAATAAACTCATACCGTCCATATCAGGCATCCAAATATCTAGTAGTACCAAATCTAGTGCTTGCTTATTGTAAACAAGCCGTGCTGCTGCCGCATTATTGGCTAATACAATTTCGTGTCCTTCATCACTTAAAATTTCTGATAATAGTTCACGAATACCGATTTCATCATCAACGACCAAAATTGTTGCCATAATTTAATAATAGTTATAGTTATTTGCTTGTGTTTGTTTAAAATAAGTTTGTTTAAAATAATTTAAAATAAAGTTGTACATGGTGGTGTATAAAATATACAATAATGACAGGTAATAATGTAACTAAAAAACAACATCTTGTGTAATAAATGTACTACAAATTATATAATAATATTATTATGCTTTAAATATTTTTATGCTTTAAATTTTAGGAAATATAATCTTCACCTGTGCCCCTTCTACCGTATTATTTTGAAAATTTAAACGATTTTTCACACTAATTTTTGCATGATGCTCTTGCACAATACGGTATACGATTGCTAATCCTAAGCCTGTACCTTCTGCTTTTGTAGTGTGATAAGGTTCAAAAAGTTTTGCCAATGAAGTAGGGCTAAATCCCAATCCATTGTCATTTATTTTTAAACTTACCGTATTATTTTCATCTTGAATAAGCACTTGTACAAACGGCGATATTTGTAAGCCTTCAGACAATTTACAACGTTCTTGTGCAGCATCTAAAGCGTTGCCAAGTAAATTGTGTAATACTTGGCGTAACTGATTTATATCAGCCATAATCAATATATTGTTTGATATATTATTTACTGTATTGTTTACTACGTTGGTTACTGTATTGATTAATTTATTGCTATTGTTTAATGATAATTTTTTTTCATACTGGACTTTGTCTTTATATAAAATTAATTGCTCTTTTAAAAAAAAGTCTAAGTCTAAAGGAACGAGTTGCGCTTCAGGTAATCGAGCATATTGCTTAAATTCGTCCACCATGTTTTTTAAAGCAGCGACTTGCGTAATAATAATAGCCGTAGAGCGTTTTAATAAGTCAGCATCACTGCCTTGTAATTTATCTGCTAATTTCATAGTCAAACGTTCCGCAGATAATTGAATCGGTGTTAAAGGGTTTTTAATTTCATGTGCCAGTCGTTGTGCAACTTCCGTCCAAGCCTGTGCTTTTTGCGCCAACATTGTTGCACTTACATCATCAAATACCAATAATAAATCAGTCCCATCAGCTTGTATTAGTGGCACTGCCCGTAACAATAACGTTTGTGTCTCACCACTAACAGAAATGTGTTCAATTTGACTTTGCCATTGCGGCCTATCTTGCTTATTGACGATAGCCTGCCATACAGCAATTGGCAATTGTTGTTCAGCATAGTTATTTAACTGTGGTGTATTTAAATTTAAAATAATTTGGGCACTAGGATTAATACTACGCAAAATACCTTGAGAATCTAACACCAATACACCCGTGGTTAAACTGGATAAAATCTGTTGTAAATATTCATAATTTTGTGTCAAAGCAGTGCGCGCACTGCCTAAATCAGTCAGCATTTGATTAAATGAACGGGTTAATACTGCCAAATCACCTTTACCGCTGGGTTCAGACAAAGGGGTGAAATCACCGCTCGCTACAGCTTGAGTACCCCGTGCTAAACGCAATAAAGGTGCATTCATTGCATCAGCCAATACAAACCCCATAGCCACTGCGGCCAATACGACCAACAATAAAATTATCGTCAGAGTCGTTGCATAAATCATACGTAAACCAGTGCGACCTAGTTTAATTAACTCATAATTTTTAACACCTTGTGCTACTGCTTGAGTCATGCTAGACAAATTAGGTGAGACACTTTGAATCAACTGTAAATAAACTGTAGGCGAAACACCTGCCATTATTTGTTGATATGTCACGGGTACACGCACTACAGCCCTTAATAATAGTGTGTCTGACTCAATTGAATTGTCCCCCAATAAAGCAGAGTGCATATTGCTTGGAATAGATTCAATATACGACCACTGCCCTGTACGAATTAAATCACGCCAAGAATCTCCTTGTGGTGTGTCAGTCAATAAACCTCTACTCAACCAATTACCCGTGCTAGCCAATACAACACCTTGAGTATCAAACACTAAAATATCTACTGTTTCAGCAGTCATATAACTCGCTTTTAATTTATAAATTTGTTCACCTAAATCTTGATTAAGTTTAAATGAATAAGCGGCAGTACGTGTGTCATCTAAAAGTTTGCTTAAACGCTCACTCAAAATATTGCGTGATAACTCTAAACCCGTATTTAAGGCAATACTAACTTGCGTATTAAAGCCACTGTCTATAGATTGACTTAAAAAAAATACACTAATAATATAAACCAATACACCTGGGACTAAGCCTAATAAGGCTAAAGCTGAAGCAAATCTTAATGTTAAACGCGCCCCAAACCGCTCTCGCTTAAGACGTAACAATAAACGTGACAATAAAGATAAAACCAATATAAATAGTATGACAATAATTGAAACATTTAACCACAATAAATTCGTATACCTTCGAGTCCAAGTAGGGTCGTTGCCTGTCGCCGTTGCTAAAGAGATGATTGCTAATAATATACCTGCTACTGCTAACACTAAAGCGACTTTAACTAATTTTGGACTATATAAAAAATAATGTTGTAGCCGATTAAAAAACTGATTAAAAATCTGATGCAAATTACATTGCAATGTACGAAAAATCATACAAACAAATTGTTTAAATGTTTGTAGCATTATTTACTTTCTCACGCTTGGCAGTATTGAAGGGATTATTTTCAGTGTAGTTTGCATTAAACCACTGTCTAAATTCCAATCAGTATCACGCATTGCATTTAATTGAAACGGTTTAGGCAACAAGCTGGTATCTAAATACAATCTAGCACTGACATCATACGTTTCATTGGGATATAAATAATTAGCTTTGACGATTCCGTCACGGCGAATATGCCGTAAATTAGCCAGTGCTTCTTGTAAAGTATTAAATGTTAAGGCAAAACGCGCTTCACTCATTGCTGATGAATTAGCAGTACTAACACGCCATTTTTGTGTCAGTGCATTGTGTGATAACCGCCAATATAAACGGCCTTTCGCTAAACGTTCATCGTACCAATACCAGCGCGACTGTTTGACTGCCCAATCAAATACAAAATACAAAGGGGCTGATTTAGCTAATTCCGATACATTGGCAGGTACATTGACTGTAAAGTGTGCCTGTAAATCCCACGCATCACTCGCCGTATTAGGTATTAACTGCAAGTATTTACCCTCTAAGCCTAATGACTCTATAGGATAAGCAACTGTTTGTGCAGTTAAAAAACTAGGCCAAAAAATGATTAAAAAGCTCACCTTGACTATTACCCAGCGGCAATGTTTGCTATAAGATAAAATGTTCAACATTTTAATTTGCTTAGTATATTTAATTTAATTTTTTTAATCACTTTAATCTGATCACTTTAATCTAATTAATCAATTTAATCTTTTTTACGTAGCAAAGCATAAAAGAAACCATCTTGTTCAGAATTAGGAAAAGACATCAGACTAGCATTATCAAACACTCCAGCACGGTCATGGTCATTTAAACTACGAAATAAAGGTAAACAATGCCCCAAGCTAGGTAACAACTGGGCATTGCGATGGTGCGATAAAAAGTTATGTATTTGATCCTCACCTTCTGCTTTAAATACCGAACAAGTTACATACAACATTAGCCCACCTACTTTTAAAGTAGGCCATAGCGAATGGAGTAATTGAGCTTGTTGGACGGTTAAATTTGATATATCACTGGCACGACGCAACCAACGGCTATCAGGATGACGGCGTACAACACCACTTGCACTGCAAGGTGCATCTAAAATAATTCTATCAAATAATTGACCATCCCACCATTTATCAGTTTGATTAGCATTGGCTGTTTGCAGTTCTACCAAAGGCTGTGGTGCATAAGGCGTTTCACCCACAAAAGTTTTAGCCAAGCGTTGCAATGTTTGCCTAAGTTTTTCTAAACGCAAGTAATCATTGTCTAATGCAGTCAGAGTAATATTACTACGCTCTAATAAATGTGCTGTTTTACCACCCGGTGCAGCACAGGCATCCAATACTCTATGGCCTGCTTGTACATCTAATAACTCAACACAATATTGGGCTGCTAAATCTTGGACACTATACCAGCCTTGAGAAAACTCTGGAATATTCTCAACAGGTAAAGGCTTGTCTAACACCAAAGCATTCGGTAGTCCTTCTACACAACGCGACAATATGCCGTATTGTGCTAAATGCTTTTGTGCTTCTAAAGCACTGTGGATACGCGCATTGGCTCTTAATGCCATTACAGGTGGATAATTATTTTGCTCTAAAAGGTTTATCCACTGCTGCGGATAATCTTTTTTTAGCTGCTCAATCCACCAATAAGGGTGATTAAACTGTGCTTCAATGGTTTTTAAAGCGGCTTTGTTACGCTCATCAGTTTCACGTAAATAAGTACGCAACACACCATTAACAAACCCTGCAACAATTTTAGTATTGTGATTGGTATAAGCTAGTAATTGAAAAACAGGTAAATTTTTACCCAAACCACACGCCAGTACAGCGGGTAAGGCTTCCACAGCTTGATTAACCACCGTGTGTGCTTCGTAAGCATTATATTGACTAGGATTACAAATTAAAGCCAAAGTAGTACGCAATAAAGCCAAAACCCCTGCATCTAAAGTATCAAATGGCTTTTTAGTTAAACCACGAATTAAAGCATCTGCCATACCTCGCTGACGTTGCGATTGGTAGGCTAAATCTTGACAAGCCCCTCGTAAAGCTGCTTGCCCTAAACTAGGTGCTAATTCCCGTAATACTGCGGGTAAAGATTGTCCAGCCGATACATGGTGCATGACCCAACTCGCAGCAACCAAGGCTTGTGATAAAGTAGCCCCTACTTTTTTTGTTTTTGTTGCTACACCATTTGGTACAAAATGCCGTAGTTTAGGTTTAAGCGAAGGGTTAAGAACAGGTGGGTTATACATAGTTAATATTGTAAAGGATAAACAATAAAGCCTTGATTTTTTATTTTTCTAAATAAAATAAAAATTCCTAACAACAAAATTCCTAATAACATTACATTGCGACTGAATCTAGTGCCCAGCGTGGTTTTACTGTAAACCCTAATTGCTTGTCCATTAAGCCTTTTTGAAAACGTAAAGAACCTGCCAAGGCAATCATTGCACCATTGTCGGTACACAAATGCAATTCAGGATAATACGTACGTACCCCCATTGTCTTGCAAGCCTTATTTAATTCATGGCGTAAAGTCAAATTAGCTCCTACACCCCCTGCAACAACTAAAGTTTTATGTCCTACGTGTTGTATCGCTGTAATCGTTTTTTTAACCAATACATGTGCAACAGTTATTTCAAAACTAGCCGCTAAATTAGCTTTTTGGGCAAATAATCCTAAAGATGGGTCGGTTTCAAGTTCTAAACGTCTAACATAAGTTAATACTGCCGTTTTTAATCCTGCAAAGCTAAAGTTAAAGCGGTGTTCATAGTTGGGATTATGAATACCTTTCATTAAAGGTTGAGGCAAACTAAAGGCATGACAGTCACCACCTAAAGCCAACTGTGCTAATTGTGGTCCACCTGGATAAGACAAGCCTAACAATTTAGCTGTTTTATCAAAGGCTTCTCCTACGGCATCATCAATACTTTCTCCCAATAAAACATAGTTCCCCAGCCCTATTACATTTAACAACTGCGTATGACCACCACTAACTAATAAAGCTAAAAATGGAAAATCAGGCGCATCATTAGACAACAAAGGCGATAACAAATGCCCTTCTAAATGGTGTATTCCTAAAGCAGGTTTATTGAGTGCCATAGCCAGTGATTTAGCAATACTTGCTCCAACCAATAAAGCACCTGCCAAACCAGGTCCTTGAGTATAAGCGATATTATCAATTTGCTTTAACTCTATATTTGCTTCACTACACGCTTGACGAATCAAAGGAACAGCTCGTCTAATATGATCGCGACTCGCTAATTCTGGCACAACTCCTCCATAAGCTTGATGCATTTCAATTTGACTGTGTAAAGCATGCGATAACAAGCCGTGTTGGCTACAGTACAGTGCCACACCGGTTTCATCACAAGAGGATTCAATGCCTAAAGTAATCATGTATATTTCGTATATTTCGTATTAATTATTGTTATATTATTATTCAATATGCCTAATTTTATCTATTGCTTCTTCAATACGGCGTACACCAATGATACTCAAACCTTCAATAGCTTGCTTAGGCATATTAGCAAAAGGAATAATTGCGTGGCTAAAACCTAATTTTGCCGCTTCTTTTAAACGCTCTTGTCCACGAGGGGCGGGTCTAACTTCGCCCGCTAAACCAATTTCACCAAATGTAAACAAACCTTTAGGCAATGCACGGTTTTTAAATGATGATTGAATAGCCAAAGCTACCGCTAAATCGCTTGCCGTTTCCTCTACGCGAACACCACCTACTACATTAACAAAAACATCTTGGTCATGCAAAGCAATGCCTGCATGGCGGTGCATAACTGCCAGTAACATAGCCAAGCGTTGATTGTCTAAACCAACAGCTAAACGGCGTGGATTACCATAACACGTATCCACCAAAGCTTGTAATTCAACCGCTAAAGGCCGTGTGCCTTCTTGTGTAACCAAAACACACGTCCCCGCAACAGGTTTGCCACTAGGATCATGGGCTTGACTTAAAAATAAAGCTGATGGATTACTCACCCCTTTTAAACCTTTGTCAGTCATTGCAAATACCCCTAACTCATTGGCTGCTCCAAAGCGATTTTTAACCGCTCGAATTAAACGAAAAGCACTGTGTGTATCCCCTTCAAAATATAAAACCGTGTCTACAATATGCTCTAAAACACGTGGGCCTGCCAGTTGTCCGTCTTTGGTTACGTGGCCTACTAAAATAATCGTAATCCCTTTAGTTTTAGCAGTACGTGTCAGCATAGCAGCACATTCACGCACTTGCCCAACTGAACCTGGGGCAGATTGTAATTGGTCTGTATACAATGTTTGTATAGAATCCACCACTACAATACTGGGCTTAAGCATCTCTAACGCATCTAAAATAGCTTCTAAACGAATCTCTGGTAATAACTGCACTGCATCGGCAGGTGCTTCTAGGCGTTTGGCTCTCAAAGCCACTTGCCCCGCACTTTCTTCGCCTGTAATATATAGTACAGTTTGCGTTTGTGCAAGGCTAGCCATGGCTTGCAACAATAAAGTTGATTTACCAATCCCTGGGTCACCGCCCAATAAAACGACAGCACCTAGTACTAAACCTCCACCTAATACGCGGTCAAACTCTTCAATGCCTGTAGGAATTCTTGGCGTATCTTCCGCCGCAATACTGCCTAAACGTTGCACAGACATAGTACTGCCTGCCAGCGTTTGATAACGCGTATTAATTGGTGCTGGACGTTCAATTATTTCCTGTAAAGTATTCCACGCATTACAGCCCACACATTTACCCGCCCATTTACTGGCTTTTGCACCACAAGCGGTACATTCGTAGGACGTTTTTAATTTTGACATGTATATTATTATGGTATTGCTACTTAAAAATAGTTTTTGTATTTTTTATCTAAAATAAGCCTTATTTTTGCTAAGAAAATATTATAAATATACGACTTAACCATATTAAAGTAGCAATGCCATTATTTTT
>JBEDNN010000054.1:0-41637 GCA_041170585.1 Pseudomonadota bacterium
GTACAAATACAACTTAAAGATAAATTAATTATTAGTTATTAATGAGTAAATTGATTACTGTTTATTATTAAATATAATCATTCAGTATAAAGTATTGACATAAAAATCTACCATTATCAAAGTTCTATTTGTACCACTACCGTATTTTATTAACTTAATTGGTTAAGTTAAATTAGCTTAATTAGCTAAAAATTAGCTAATTTAATTAAATTAGCTAATAAATAATATCATACACACAGATAGTATATAGACAATAGCACAAAAGCAGGTTAAAATAGTAAATTAGGATGCGCGGGTGGCGAAATTGGTAGACGCACCAGGTTTAGGTCCTGACGCCAGTAATGGTGTGCGGGTTCGAGTCCCGCTTCGCGCACCAACTCATAAGAGCTATATCTGTTGTCAATAGCCAATATTCATTAAAAAATATTAAATGTGCCTTAGTAACTTTAATAAAGTTACTTTAAGATGGTTTTAGCGATAAATTTTCTGTAATAAAATGTTATATCTTGACCTAATTGAGTGCATCGGTTAAGTTATCGTTTGACTTGCTTTTTAAGATTGATAACTTAATTGATAACTTAGGATGATTCATGCGTTTAATTTTATTAGGACCGCCAGGCGCGGGTAAAGGTACTCAAGCGACGTTTATTCGCCAATCGTTCAATATTCCGCAAATTTCTACGGGTGATATGCTACGTAGTGCCGTAAAAATGGCTACGCCTTTAGGATTGGCTGCTAAAAAAGCTATGGATTCAGGTGGTTTGGTTAGCGATGATATTATTATTGCTTTGGTTAAAGAACGCCTAACTCATAGCGATTGCATTAATGGCTATATGTTTGATGGTTTTCCGCGAACAGTACCGCAAGCAGATGCTTTAAAAGCAGCCAATATAAACATTGATTATGTATTAGAAATTGCAGTACCCGATGCTGATATTGTTGAGCGTATGGCAGGTAGGCGTGTTCATACACCCAGTGGACGCACCTATCATATTAAATTTAACCCGCCTAAAGTCGCTGGTATTGATGATATTACAGGTGAGCCGTTAGTGCAACGCACTGATGACAGTGAAGAAATTGTATTAAACCGTCTCAAGGTGTACCACGAACAAACAGAAATTTTATTAAGTTACTACGGTAATTGGGCAAAATCTGGCGTAATTGCTGCCCCCATTTATCATAAAATTGATGGTTTAGGGACTGTTGAAGCCATTAAAGCCCGCACTTTGGCGGTACTGGGTGAATAATTAGTATTTAGTATGGTAATGTTAAATTTTAACTTTTACAATATTTATATTGGTGTGTTGTCTTAGTGATTTTACTAATTACTTCTTAATTATTAAATTTCTTGTATCAGTGCTATTTGAACATTACCTTAGTATTAATGAATTTTTAATATTTACTATATTTATTATATTTACTCTATTTTTTTTAAATAAAGCGGTATATCAGATCACGTGGTTTGGTATGCCGCTTTTGTTTATGAGTGATTTATGATTAATTTATAATTAACAATACATTAATCCGTCTTAGACTAAATAACCATAGATTAAACTTATTATTTAAGGTATTGCTACTTAAAAATAGTTATTGTGTTTTTTATCTTACGCAAGCTTTATTTTGCTAAGAAAATTTTAGAAATATATACTTTAACCATATTAAAGTAGCAATGCCTTATTTAAATAATTTAGTTTATTTAGTTTATTTAGTTTATTTAAATTTGTTCAAATAAACTAAATATTAAATTATTTGTTTAAATTACTCTAAACTGTGTAATTTATTTGAACCATATATTTTATAAAAGGTCGTTATGTTTTTTTTAGACTCTAATGAGTATGCAAGTTTACAGCCTGAAACGCTTGCAGTCCGTGCGGGTAGTACTCGTAGCCAATTTGGTGAGCATTCTGAAGCACTGTTTTTAACCTCTAGCTTTGTTTTTGAATCAGCGGCACAAGCTGCCGCAAGGTTTGGTAACACAGAAGAAGGCCCCGTATATAGCCGCTTTACGAATCCGACAGTACAGATGTTTGAAAATAAGTTAGCGGCAATGGAAGGCGGCGAAGCGTGTTTGGCTTTTGCCAGTGGTATGGCAGCACAATTGGCTGTTTTTATGGCCTTATTACAAGCGGGCGACCACGTTGTCTGCTCACAAGGTGTGTTTGGTTCAACGATTACTATGCTTAATACCATATTAAATAAATTTAACATTAGTGTGAGTTATGTCCCACTCACATACCCTGCTGCTTGGGCTGATGCTTGCTTACCTAATACTAAATTATTTTTTTTAGAGACACCGTCTAATCCACTCACTGAAGTCGCTGATATGGCGGCAATAAGCATTATTGCTAAACAGTATGGTGTTTTACTGGTAGTAGACAACTGTTTCTGCACACCCGCTTTACAACAACCTTTAAAACAAGGGGCTGACATTGTATTACACAGTGCAACTAAGTTTTTAGATGGGCAAGGCCGTGTTTTGGGGGGTGCAGTTGTTGCTAGTACTGAATTAATTAAAAATAAATTGTTGCCTATTTTACGCACTACGGGGGCTAGTCTGTCGCCATTTAATGCGTGGGTTTTGCTAAAAGGTATGGAAACTTTACCAATTCGTATGGAAAAACAATCCGCTAATGCTTTACAACTAGCGATATGGCTTGAATCTCACCCAGCGGTAGAGAAAGTACTGTATCCTTTTTTACCGAGTCACCCACAATACTCATTGGCTAAACAACAACAAATCGCGGGTGGAGCGATTTTGTCTGTCATTATCAAAGGTACTACACCCGAACAACAACGCGCAAATGCTTGGGCTGTGATTGATGCGACGCGTTTAATTTCTATTACGGGCAATTTAGGTGATACCCGTACAACTATTTGTCATAGTGCCAGCACAACCCACACCCGTATTAAGCCTGAAGAACGTGCCGCTGCCGGTATTACCGAAGGTATGTTACGAATTTCAGTGGGTTTAGAACACCCTCTTGATATACAACACGATTTATTAACCGGCTTGTCTGCCGTAACTTATACCCATTAAATAAAACTAAAATCAAGGTTTGTTTTGACTGTTACCCCTATTTCTATTGACAATACACCAATAGTAGCTCATACCCAACCACGCCTGTCTAAATCACGTATTATGTCAGGTTTACAATGTCATAAACGTTTATGGCTAGAAACGTACCACCGTGAACTCATTGTATATGGCGAAGCCTCTCAAGCTGCTTTTGCTCAAGGCAACTTTTTTGGTGAGTTAGCCCGTGATTTAATTGCACACACTGAACAACAATCCAGCTATTTAATAGCTGCTACAGAAGACCCTCAACAAGCTTTAAAAGACACGGCTATTGCTTTAGATAATTATGGTGTTTTATTTGAACCTGCATTTCGTTATGAAGGTGTTTTTGTTCGTACTGATGCGTTAATTCGCCATGACCGAGGTGACAACGAACCCAGTTATACTATGATTGAAGTAAAAGCTGCCTCTAATGTTAAACCACAATATATTCGGGACAGTGCCATACAAATATGGGTATTACGGGGAACTGGTTTAAATGTAACTCGCGTTGAATTAGGCTATGTTAATACGCATTTTATTTACGACGGCGATAGCTATACAGGTTTATTAAAACGCGACAATATTACGATTCAAGTTGAAAATGAACTGCTACGTATCCAAGGCTGGATTGATGAACAGCGTGATATGTTGCGTTTATCAAACCCCCCTAACATTGCTATGGGGCGACACTGTACATCACCTTATACCTGCCCATTTTTAAACCACTGCACAGACAATCAACCGATTGATACTGTGGATAAACCTGAATTTTCTATTATGTTATTGCCTGGTGTTAAAGGCAAAGTATTGGCTAGACGTTTACAAGAATTAGGCCATACTGACTTATTAAAAGTACCGACAAATCAATTAGAACCTTTTGAGTTTGTTCAAGAAGTATACCGCTCTGGTCAACCATGGCACAATGTTTCTTTAGCGTACAGTAGTTTAATGGCTCATCCTAAACCATGGGCTTATTTAGATTTTGAAACCATATCTCCCGCAGTCCCTTTATGGGCAGGTATGCAGCCTTTTTCACATTGGCCATTTCAATGGAGCGTACACTTAGAACCCATTTGTAGCCCTTCTATTGATTTTAGTAATCCGATTAATTTAACCAATTTAACTAATTTATCAGTAAACCATCATACTCACCACGATTTTTTAGATTTAACAGGGAAAAACCCCAGTTTGGCGTGCGTAGAAAAACTATTATCAACGCTACAAAATGCTAACACTATTTGGGCTTATAACGCCGCCTTTGAGCGTCAAATTATTTTACGTTTGGCTAAATTTTTACCGCAATATACCCTCGCATTACAACAACTGGCAGCTAAGTTACAAGATTTAATTCCTATTGTTCAATCATGTTATTATCACCCAGCTATGCAAGGTAGTTATAGTTTAAAATCGGTTTTACCTGCGATTGCACCTGAATTAGATTATCAACATTTACAAGGCGTACAAAATGGTAATGCAGCACAAAGTGCTTTTTTTGAAGCGACATCAACACACTGTACACCAGAACGTCAGGCACAGTTAAATGCACAATTACGTGCTTATTGCCAGCTAGACACGTGGGCTATGGTGGTGTTGGTTGAGCGTTTATTAACACCACAATCCAGTAATATTTACTAACTACATTTAATGTAATTTAATTATTTTTAATGTAATTTAATTTATTTTTATTGTTTTTATTGTTTTTATTGTTTTTATTGTTTTTTATTTATTTAATTATGGCTGTTTACACAATTCTTTCTGAACAAGATGTTCGCCAATTGCTGACACAATATAATTGTGGCGATTACCTAAATCATGAAGGCATTACAGGCGGTATTGAAAATACTAATTATTATGTCAATACCCATCAAATCAACACCGCTGGCAGTGTTATCCAGCGATGGGTATTGACTGTATTTGAAGTATTAACTGCTACACAATTACCATACTATTTAGAGCTAACCACGCATTTAAAAAAGCATCATTTACCCGTATCTGCCCCGTGTAGATTAAACAATGGGCAACTGATGACGACTGTACATGGTAAACCCGCTGTACTAACACCTTGTTTACCAGGCACTGATGTGATGCCGCCAACGCCAGAGCAATGTGCTTTAGCAGGTACTTTGTTAGCCAACATGCACCAAGCCAGCGCTGATTTCACACTACGACAATCTAATTTACGTGGTTTAGAGTGGTGGCAGACTATAGCTCCTAGTTTATATGCACATGTTTCACCAAATATAGCGGGTTTACTAGCCGATGAAGTCGCTGAACAAACGGCTTATGCAGCCAGTCCTGTCTATAATAAGCTGCCTTGGGGGGCAGTTCACGCTGATTTATTTTGTAATAATGTTTTAATCGCACCGCAAGGCTATGCAGGGGCGATTGATTTCTTTTTTGCAGGTGATGACCGGTATGTGTTTGATTTGTGTGTCACTATTAATGATTGGTGTTTACAGCGTGATTATGACCATAACAACACGGCTGATACTATTAGTAGCAACGGTAGTTTGCACCCAGAGCGCTTATTTGCTTTTATGCAGGCATATTTAGCACAACGGCCTCTTAGCTTAATTGAGCAAGTTTCCTTGCCATTAATGGCACGTGCTGCTGCACTGCGTTTTTGGATTAGTCGCTTAAACGATTGGTATAAACCACGCGCCGCTAGTCAGTTAATTGCCCATGACCCTCAACATTTTGAACGTATTTTACGCCTGCGTCGAACCCAACCCTTAATGTTTAATAACGCTTGGATTACCCTTAAAAAGGGCGCTTAATTTTACTGAAACAATACTATGAATAATTTAAATAAGCACTCTAATTCGTTTAAATCTAGTACCGTATTAGATACCTCTAAGTTAATTACCTTTCGTACATTGCCAGCAGTAGCCGGCTTTTACTGGATATACCGTGGCTGGTTATTGTTTATTCATAAACCGTGGACTATTTTATTTGCCGTTACCACCTTGTATGCTATTAACTTAGTGCTTGCAGTCATACCATTAATAGGCCTAATATTAAATCCAGCATTGCATTTGGGCTTAATTGGCATAATTGCAATACGAATAGCACCCACACAAGAAAGTAAGCTAAAGCAGTTATTAGCTGTATTTTATCGCCCTAAAATATTAAGTAAAATGTTGCGTTTAGGCTGTGCTTATAGCGTGAGTATCACAGTGAGTATGCTATTGGCAATGGGTTTAGCAGGCAAGGATTTTTTAAATATGCAACAAAAAATTGTCGATGCCACAGTCAATATTAATGATGCAGAAGTACAAGCGATTATGATTGATGGCCTAATGTATATTGTTCCAATAACGCTGTTGGTTGTTTTATTATTTTGGTTTACTAATCAGTTGGTGGGTTGGCACGGGCAGTCTATTCGCAAGGCATTATTTTTTAATATAATGGCCATTTGGCGCAACAAGTTAGCCTTTATAGTGTACATTGCCAGTTGTTTTGCTATTAGCATCGGTTTATTGTTATTAATTACTTTGCTGCCCACTAATACTAATATTCAAGTGTTAATATTACCAACGATTTTAATCTTTATGTCATGGTTTTTATGCAGTGCTTATGCTACTTATGAGAGTATGGTGCAAATTATTGAGTGATTCAATGGCGTTGTCTTAAAATGGCATTGTTTTACTTTGATACAAAACACTTGTCCTGTACTTTATGACAATAATTAAATAAATGGTATTGCTACTTAAAAATAGTTATTGTGTTTTTTATCTTACGCAAGCTTTATTTTGCTAAGAAAATTTTAGAAATATATACTTTAACCATATTAAAGTAGCAATGCCAAATAAATTAAATAGATTGACTAATCTAATTAACTTAAATCAAATCAAATTAAATTAAATTAATTAGCGAAAGTATTGTATTACACAGCTTGTTTGTGGATATTCTTACAAATGTTTTTAGAAATATTATTACTTGTTACGAGAGCTACACGCTAAAATAGAGAGTAGCCTAAATTTTAATATTTTTATAAGTTAATGCTTATATTTAATACTTATTAAAACATTTATTAAAACACTTATTTAAATACTTATATGATAATCAAATTTGATAATCGTATTTAATACTTATTAGTATGATTAGTACCAGTGATATATGTGTTTTGCCAAATTTGTATTAATTAGGCACATTCTAGATAATGTAGCAATACCTTCACAGAAAGTCAGCACAATGCCCCGTTTATCTAAATCATCTAAATTAATCTCTTACATACCTAGCTATCCGTGCTTACACCGCCTAAGTATGGTTGATGATACCGCAAATAATACAATCTTTGATTGTGATAACCATATCACTTTAACGGTTAGCTCACCCCTACCACACGTATTTTGTTTGAGTTTACAACAAAAAAATGTGCGTTCGTCTGATGCTGTACCCCGAGACTTAGAAGAAATGTTGGAGCCAATGGATTTGGATTATACGCTTCAATCGTGGACTTGGACTCAAGATGATATCCAGTTATGCTTAAACAACACAGGATTTACCCTGACTAGACACGGTGTAGTCATAGTTAAAACTGCAGATATAGATACTTTACTGGGTTCTGGTATTTCTACAGATGGCACTGGGTTTGCTATTAACTTACACACCGCCAGTATGGGAAATGCCCACACTTGGCCTATTCCTAAACCACACTTACAAGGCAGTGTTGCCGTGTGTGGTTTATACGGCGGTATAGGTGCTTTAGCCGCTGACGGTTTTACCTGTTTACGTGAAGGTGATTTTACGCTGATTAAAACCAATAGCCCTGCCATTGATATATTATTGGTATCAGGCACACCCATTGAAACTAATAATCAAGTGAGTCTGTTAGCAGGCCGTGTAGTGCCTCCGTCTATTTGGGTGTATGGTTTGGGCCTTGCACTGTCAGCAGCTAAGAAAAGTAAATCTGCTAAAAAAACCAATTCTATTAATGCAACGGCATCTAATGAAAACTACTCTACCAATTTAGCAGGCACTTTGAGCCAGTCTATAGCTTTAAGAGAAAATGGTATTGTAGTTGATGTGTTATTGCCTGATGATGAGTTAGCCTTAGACAGCCACGGTCGATTTGCCTTATTTACTGATGGTATAGCATTAGAAGATATGGAGTTACATAAACATTTGGCACCATTACGTGCACACAAATTTAAAATTGTGCCGCGTATTTCGGCTTCGCTTAAAAGTGCTGAAATACTATTTTCAGAATGGCGTGGACGAGGCTTTATGACAGAAGACGAAAATGGCTATCTACCTAATGTACACGCGGGTGCAGTCGTCTCTGCAATGACCAGCCGTTTAGAATCGGTATTTAAACACGGCATTGATGCTGCACGGTTGGCCGATTGTCCTGTTTTAGAAACCCCAAAACACCACCATTTAGCTTGGAAAAAAATAGTTTACGCTAGCTCAATGCGTTGGCATGGTGAAGGAGCTGACCGCCGTGCAATTACTTTTTCAAAACATACTTTGCCTACGCGTGCAGGTACTTTAGGGGTAGAAATTGAAGCCAACTGTAATAGCTTTACGGGTTTGGCTCAATGGTTAGATGCTTTATTAACGGCTTCACATTCAGGAACTGTATTGCTTGCTAGTCGATTAAATATTACTCAAGCCCCTGCTGAAGTATTAAAGCGTTTAGCACCTTTAGTTGCTTTAATGCCTATTTGTTGGCTAAATGATGCCAATGCATTATTGACCGCTGATGAATCTGTTCAGGCTTCGTGGAAATTATGGACTCATTATCGCTTAAAATTATTGCCTTACATCGCAGGTATCACTGAAGAGGCTGCACGTAATGGCTTACCTGCTTTACGTTCTATGCGATTAAGTTTTCCGCGTGACCAACAGGCGGCTCGTTTTTTTGCACATCAATATTTATTAGGCCCGTCTCTTTTGGTAGCCCCTGCACTACATAATAAACCTGAAACCACAGTATGGCTACCTGCTGGAGAAAAATGGTATCACCTACCTAGTGGTACAAAATTTGAGGGCGGGCAAGCTATCATTATTCCAATAGCCGATGATGGTATTGCTGTATTCGGACGTGAAGGCCATATTTTATGTATGGGGTCTGATGTCGTTGGTGTTAGCAGTATTAATACGATTAAACCTGTCACTGATGCTTGGTTATTTGGATTACCCCAATTTGACCCTTGTGTAACTGTTATCCGCGTAAAAGTAATGCAAATGCAAGGCAATGCTTATATCAGAGGCTTAGAAGGGACTAAAGTTATCTCTACCTCTGACTATACCGTCAGTCGTCGCGGTGCTGAAGTTAAAGTGGTTAGAAAACGCTAGGTAATGTTAAATTATAACTTTTACAATATTTATGTTGGTGTATTGTCTTACTGATTTTATTAATTGCTTCTTAATTATTGAATTTCTTGTATCAGTGCTATTTGAACATTACCCAATACTTTAATATGCTTTGTATTTACTTTGTATTCAAACAGTGTCGCTTTAAACAATACACCTATCAATATTGTCTAAAGTTGTGTTGCTTACTACCAAATACCTTTCTAGGTATTTTTCTAGCTATTTTTATACTTGCTTTTAGTAGTTTAAGCACTAATGTATTGGCGGCCGATAAACAACATGAACTATTAACTGGCACAGCAATGCGTTATTTAGCCAGTGCCTGTGCCAATTGTCATGGAACACAAGGTCTATCTATTGGTAATGTAATGCCCAGTTTAGCAGGTTTAAATGCAGATTATATACGCGAACAAATGCATCTTTTTCAATCAGGTAAACGTGAAGCAACAGTGATGCATCAACTGGCTAACGCATACAGTGATGCCGAAATTAATGATTTAGCGGCTTATTTTTCCGCCCAATCTATGGATCATAAGCCATAAATACCTATGAAAAATACTATCAATCAACACACCATTGTGCCTGCATTACACCGTCGTAAATTATTGACTATGTTAGGAAGTATTTCTTTAACTAGTATTTTCTCAAGCTGTACTGTATTAAATAGTAATAATAATAGCAATAATATTAATAAAGATAATAAAGATAATAAAAATAATAAAGACAATAAAAACAATATAAATAATGCAAACAATAAAAACAGTATTAATACTAATATTAATACTCAACAGGATAATTATTTAAAAACGCAAGCTGTTACCCAAATACCTTCTTTAGGCCATGTAGTGATAGTGGGCGGTGGTTTTGGTGGTGCAACTGCCGCAAAATATTTAAAATTATGGGGAGATGGCCGTATTGCTGTAACCTTAATTGAGCGGCAAACATACTTTATATCTTGCCCTATGAGTAACTTAGTTATAGGTGGTAGCCGCCAGTTGTCTGAATTAACCTTTAGTTATGAGGGTTTAAAACAATTAGGTATTACAGTGATTCACGCTGAAGTAACCGAAATAGACTCAGTTAATAAATGTGTCATTGTCAATGATACACACATTCAATCACTCGCTTATGACCGTTTAATTTTAAGCCCTGGTGTAGATTTTTTATTTGATAGCATTGATGGTTTGGATACTGCTGCACAAAAAATTGTATTGCATGCTTGGAAAGCAGGACTACAAACACAACAATTACGACAACAACTTGAGGCTATACCGAATGGTGGCACTGTTGCGATTAGTATTCCTAAAACCCCCTATCGTTGTCCACCAGGGCCTTATGAACGGGCTTGTCAAATAGCCCATTATTTTAAAAAGGATAAGCCTAACTCTAAAATTATTATTTTAGATGCCAACGAAGATATACAAAGTAAAAAAGCATTGTTTACTCACGAATGGAATACCACTTATGAAGGCATAATTGAGTATCAAAATCGTTGGGAACTGAAACGTTTAAATGTTGCCACACGTACATTAGAAAATCAGTTTGGTGATAGCATTACTGCCGATGTGATTAATATTATCCCGCCGATGAAAGCGGGCATTATCGCTTATAAAGCAGGCGTTGTGAATAGTACTGATAAGCGTTGGTGTCAAGTAGACTGGTTAAGTATGGAGTCAACTGCCGTTAAATATATTCATATATTGGGTGATGCTGTACAAGCGGCACCTGGTATGCCTAAAAGTGGTCATATAGCCAATCAACACGGTAAAATTGCTGCCAGTGCCATTGTAGAATTATTCAATAACCGTACACCGTTGCCTTTAACTATTATGAATACGTGTTATAGCTATGTTGATGCTACGCGTGTAATTCATGTAGCGAGTACTCATCGCTTTGATAGTCAGCAAAAAATGTATATGACTATTAAAAATACGGGTGGTTTAAGTAAAGAAGCCAATACGCTTGAAGGTCAATATGCTTGGGCTTGGGCGCAAACCATTTGGAATGATATGTTATCGTAAGTTTGTAACTATAACTATTAATATGGCTAAAAAAATATGAACACTACGCAACCACCACACTTAGAAGCTATTTTACAAAATATGGCAGTCTTTAGACAATATTTAACGGAATATACAGCTGAAGATGCTACAGTGAGTGATAGTGTTTCTCAAATTTTTCCGAATATAAGTACTTCATTAGCACAAGCTATGGCACAGTATAATCTACCTACTTTAGAACTTGCTGATTTAGACAAACACTTAAACGATTTAAAAATAGTACTAAAGTTTATGGAAACGAATACTGCATTGTTACGTCAAAATTTAGACGCATTAGAATTACAACGAAAAAATAGGCTACTTTCGCCGTAATAGTAGTATTAAGATATTTAATTATTAATTCATTTTCTTATTTACAACTTCTTATAACTTCTTTATTTTATTTTTATTTTTATTTTTATTTTTATTTTTATTTTTATTATTATTTTTATTATTATTTTTATTATTATTATTTGCTTACATTGAAAATATACATTATAATATTAGAATAATTTATTCCTCAATAGCTCAGTTGGTAGAGCACCGGACTGTTAATCCGTAGGTCCCTGGTTCAAGTCCAGGTTGAGGAGCCAAAATGTATAAACCTTATATACCTATGGTATATAAGGTTTTTTTGTATCAATCAATTACTTTTTTGACATTGTTACTTAAAAGCGGTAGTGGTATCTTATCTAAGAAAAGTATTTTTTACTAAAAATAAAACTTTTTTATATAAAAAGCACACTAACTGTTATAAAGTAGCAATGCCAATAGCAATATTCTATTTAAAAGTGTTGATAACCATTGGCTTTGTAGTCAATAACGCGTCCTTGATCATCACAATATCTGACTATAGGCAGTAAAGCCTCACAAATACTAATATTTCCAATCGGTGTTACATTAACACCTACACTAGCAGCAGCATCTAATACAGCTTGACGGTTATGGCTACTGCTGGTGAACAATAGCTCATAGTCATCACCACCCGACAAAGCTAACGGCAATGTGTCAATGCCCGCGACTTGTGCCAAGCGTAACTCAAGACTCAATGGCAGTGCATCTACATCAATTAAAGCATCAACATCACTGGCTTTTAATATATGGCCTATATCACCTGCAATACCATCAGAAATATCAATTGCACTGGTAGCCAATCCACGTAAAGCCAAGCCTAACTTAACACGGGGGCTAGGCGTGTGTAGCTTTTGACTTAAATGAGCAACTTGTACATCATTAAGGC
The DNA here is from genome assembly GCA_041170585.1 of Pseudomonadota bacterium. Taxonomy (GTDB): domain Bacteria; phylum Pseudomonadota; class Gammaproteobacteria; order Burkholderiales; family Burkholderiaceae_C; genus JBDLSY01. Next base: position 12,659 of record JBEDNN010000054.1, read on the forward strand.
TATCAGTAAAAGCAAGGTGCTGGTCTTGTGCCATTGCTAAAGCTAAAGCAGCATCACCCACAGTGCCACTCACCCATACGATATCGCCCGCTTGCGCACCACTACGCATAATCGGGGCGGGTGATTCACCAATAACAGTAATATTAATGGTCAATCTATCAGTACGAGTAGTGTCGCCGCCTGCCAAAATACAGCCATATTTTGCTGCTAATTGTTGTAATGTTTGTGCAAAAGGCGCAAGCCATTCATCAGTAGCTAAATGGTGTGGTAAACCTAAACTTAACAAAAAAGCTTTAGGTGTTGCCCCGCAAGCCGCTAAATCAGATAAATTGACTGCTAAAGCCTTATGGGCAATCCATTCAGGTGAAGCATTGGCTAAAAAATGTTGTCCCTCAATCAACATATCTACCGAAACCAAAGTTTTTTTACCAATTGTTGGTACAAATACGGCACAATCATCACCCACGCCACACTCAACAAAAGATGAATGAATTTCATTATTAAAATAATATTGGATAATTTCGAACTCGCTTAAAGTAGCCATAGAAGTAGCCGTTGTAGAAATCATGGTTGCCTTTAAAAATTAAATAAAATTAAACAAAGTTAAACAAAGTAAAGTAAAGTTAAGCTAAATAAAGCTAAATAAAATTGAAGTATATATTAAAGTGTATATTAAACCTAAACATATTGCTAAAGTTAATATGAGTATGACATAGCTTAACCATAACCAACGGCGTTGTGCTTCATACTGATGTTGTAAATGCTCAAGCAATGAATGCAGTGATTCCATAGTATAAGTTGTAGTGCTGTTTGATTGAGTTAATTTATTCTGTGCCAATGCAGCCAAACTACCGTGTAACAAACGCGGAATTTCTGGTAATAATTCAGCCCATTGTGGTACTTCACGCATTAAACGCTGTTTAAATGAAGGCCAGCCTAATTGTGCTTTCATCCAACGTTCTAAAATTGGTTGTGCTGTTTGCCATAAATCTAAGTCAGGGTTCAAACTTCGCCCTAACCCTTCTGTATTTAATAAAGTTTTTTGTAACAATACTAGCTGCGGTTGAATTTCTACATTAAAACGACGACTGGCATCAAACAAACGCATCAATACTAAACCTAAGGATATATCTTTAATAGGTTTATTAAAAAATGGCTCACAACATGCACGAATTGCCATAGCCAAGTCATCAATCCGCGTGTTTACAGGTACCCAACCACTGTCTACATGTAATTGTGCGACTGCTTTGTAATCTCTGCGAAAAAAAGCTAAAAAATTATGTGCTAGATAATGTTTATCTATATCAGATAAAGTACCCATAATGCCAAAGTCTAAGGCAATATAACGGCCAAAATACTGCCCGTTAGGTGTGATGTCTACTAAAATATTACCGGGATGCATATCCGCGTGGAAATAACCGTCAGTAAATACTTGTGTAAAGAAAATCTCTACACCATCAGAAGCGAGTTTTTGTAAATTAACACCTGCCGCTTGTAAATCATCTAAACGGTTAATTTGAATACCATTAACCCATTCGGTAACTAACACTGTTTTACGACAGTAATCCCAAAAAACATTGGGTACATACAATAAATTACCACGTGTAGTGTTTGGTGGAAAATTATGTCTAAGTTGGTCACAATTAGCTGCTTCTAACATCAAATCTAATTCACCGTGTAATACGGTATTAAATTCCTGAACCACTTCTAAAGGCCTTAGACGCTTACCATCAGCACTACGGTTTTGTAACCACTGTGCTGCCATTAACATTAATTCTAAATCCTGTTCAATTTGTGCCAAAATTCCAGGGCGTAATACTTTAACAGCAACATATTCACCCGTATGCAAAGTAGCACGGTGAACTTGGGCAATACTGGCACTGGCAATCGGCCTTTCATCAAAATGAGCAAATATTTTACTAGGCGGTTGTTGATATGCTTGCGTTAAAATAGCAACGGCTTGCTCACTAGAAAAAGGTGGTACTCGGTCTTGTAATTGGGCTAATTCATCAGCAATATCAACAGGCAACATATCGCGACGGGTTGATAATGTTTGACCTAATTTTACAAAAATCGGCCCTAATGCCACCAATGCTAACTTTAGACGTTCTCCACGAGAAAGGCTGGGGGTAGGTAAAAAAGATAAATATCTTAACAGTTTTAACCAAGCAGGTGCGTGTCTACCAAACACATCATCATCTTGTGCTACTAAATCTAGGCGGTATCGCAAAGTAATACGAACAATTGTCCAAGCTCTAATCGCATTTAATATTATTTTTTTCATGTAAGATTTTAAATTTATTACTTATTGTTATTTTGTATTTTGTATTTTGTATTTCTTATTTATCGTGTGTATATTTATTGTTATTATTGTTATTGTTATTGTTATCGCTATTATTTATATTAAATACCTAATTTTAACCACTACTGATAGTTACTGCTATTTACTTTGTATGACACCGATATAATCAACACATATTTTGTAAGACTTTTGACTTTATACGACTGATTATGACTTCATTAAACATCAACGCTGATACTTTTTATGCTTATGCTGCACAAGGATTTAACCGTGTCGCTTTAACTTGTGATGTATTGGCCGATTTAGATACGCCACTTTCACTCTATTTAAAATTAGCCAATGTACCCAATACTTTTTTATTAGAAAGTGTAATCGGTGGCGAACACAGTGGTCGCTATAGCTTTATTGGCTTGCCCTGCCAACAACATTTACGTTGCAGCATTAAACCTGAATCGCTTGGAGGCTGTACCACTGAAGTGATTAATAATGGCGTTGTATTAGAAACAAATCAAGGAGACCCTTTACAGTTTATTACCGATTATCAAGCACGGTATATCGCTTTACCCATAAAAGGTTTACCTAGATTTTGCGGGGGTTTAGCAGGTTATTTTGGTTATGATGTCGTGCGTATCATAGAAGATCGTTTAGCCAATACCTATAAGGCAGAGGGTTTACCTATGCCCGATATTGTATTGTTACACAGTGACCATTTGGTAGTGATTGATAATGTACTAGGTACTGTTACGCTAATATATTATGCTGATCCAAACCTGTTTGGCAGTTATGAAGCGGCACACATTGAATTAAATCATTGGATAAATCGTATTCGTTCTCCAATCCCAGTAAGCCAATACGCAAAACATATCACTAGCCCAAGCACAATAGCCCAACGAAAATATACACACGCTGATTATTTAAGTGATGCACAAACGTGTATTGAATATATTCACGCTGGTGATTGTATGCAAGTACAACTAGGACAACGCATTAGCCAAACCTTTATACAAGAACCTTTGATGTTATACCGTGCTTTACGCCGCATTAATCCTTCACCTTATATGTATTATTATTGGTTAGATACGCCTGACTATCCACCGTTTTATATTATTGGTGCGTCGCCTGAAATTTTGGTTAGACAAGAACCTATTTTAGAAAATGGTGTAAAAATAGGCTGCAATGTTGCGGTACGACCTTTAGCGGGCACGCGTAAACGGGGAAAAACGCCCGAACAAGATGCTGCTTTAGCCGCTGAATTATTGGCTGATCCAAAAGAGTGTGCTGAACACGTCATGTTAATTGACTTAGCCCGCAATGATATTGGACGGATTGCTAAAACAGGCAGCGTAAAAGTATTAGAACAAATGGTCATTGAAAAATATAGCCATGTTCAACACATTGTTAGCCATGTAGAAGCTCAATTAATTGATGGCTTAAATAATATGGACGTTTTAAAAGCCACCTTCCCTGCAGGCACATTAACAGGCGCGCCTAAAGTACGGGCGATGGAAATTATTGACGAATTAGAACCCGTTAAACGCGGTATTTATGGTGGTGCAGTGGGTTATTTAAGCTATAGCGGTGCAATGGACGTAGCAATCGCTATTAGAACAGGTATTATACAAAATGATATTTTGTATGCTCAGGCCAGTGCAGGATTAGTTGCAGACAGTCAAGTAGAAGCAGAATACCAAGAAACTGAAGCCAAAGCCCGTGCCGTATTGCGTGCTGCTGAACTAGTTCAAGCGGGTTTTTAGGTATTTGTTTAAATATTTGTTTAAATATTTTTAAGGATTTTTTAAGGATTTTTATGTCTCACTTTACAAATAATACTGATTCTAAACCTATTTTTCTGATGATTGATAATTATGATAGTTTTACCTATAACCTAGTACAGTACTTTGGTGAATTAGGTGCAAATATTATGACTATACGCAATGATAGAATCACTTTACAAGGTATTGAACAGTTAAATCCCAGCCATATTTGTTTAGGTCCTGGCCCTTGTGCACCTGTACAAGCGGGTATTACCATTCCGATTTTGCAACACTTTGCAGGAAAAATACCGATGCTAGGCGTGTGCCTAGGGCATCAAGCCATTGGTGAGGCATTTGGTGGCAAAGTCATTCGTGCAGCTAAACCTATGCACGGTAAAACCGACACTTTAACGCATGATGGCTTAGGCGTCTTCGCAGGCTTACCTAGCCCTTATATTGTTACCCGCTATCACTCATTAGCCATTGAATTAAGCAGTTTACCCCCTTGCTTAACCGTCACTGCAACCACATCTGACGGTGAAATTATGGGTGTTCGCCATAAACAATACGCGATTGAAGGGGTTCAGTTTCACCCTGAAAGCATTTTAAGTGAACATGGCCATGCACTATTGGCTAATTTTTTAAATAGCTTTGAAAGTATTTTATTATAAATAATAGCAGTTGGAATCAAGATTTTTAGGATTAAAGGATAAATAAAATTTAAAAAATTTAAAAAATTTAATTTTTTGAAAATTTTGATTCAGACTGTTAGCCATACATATTTAATTTTTATGAAAATTATTACTGCTAATTTAAACGGAATTCGCTCCGCTCACACTAAAGGTTTTTTTACTTGGCTTAATACGCAACAAGCCGATGTCGTATGTGTGCAAGAAACCAAAATTCAAGCCGTACAAATGAGTGAGGCTTTGCTAAACCCAACCACTGAAACATGCCAATATATCGGTCATTTTCACTATGCACAAAAAGCAGGTTATTCAGGTGTAGGTATTTATACAAAAATTATGCCCGATGCTGTAAAAATAGGCTTTGACAATGGCGAATTTGATGCCGAAGGACGCGTGATACAAGTAGATTTACCCGAAGTCACTGTCATCAGTGCCTATTTCCCCAGTGGCTCTAGCGGTGATGTTAGACAAGCGGCTAAATTTCGCTTTTTAGCTGCGTTTTTACCACATTTAAAACAGTTACAAATACGCTGTAAAACTGAAAAACGTGGTTTAGTATTGTGTGGTGATATCAATATCGCCCATCAAAATATTGATTTAAAAAACTGGAAAAGTAATTTGAAATCTTCAGGATTTACCCCTGAAGAACGAGCTTGGTTCACGCACATGCTGACTCAAGAAAGTATGGTTGATATGTGGCGTACTTTATATCCCAATGAAGCAGGTTATACTTGGTGGAGTAACCGTGGTGGGGCTTATCAAAATAACGTTGGTTGGCGAATTGACTATCAATTATGCAGTGCTGATTTTGCCGCTAAAGCCCGCCATGCCAGTATTTATAAAGCACAAAAATTTAGTGACCATGCCCCATTAATAGTGGAATATACCGTATAAATTAATTTATAGACGGCATCACCGTATGCCAGTAGCGTTTAGCGACTGTACGCCATGCTTGTATTTTTATCGGTTCATCTGCTTCAGAGTGAATATCAACGACCACTGCACCATCAACATCACTACGCCATTGTTTGATACCCGCTTCAGTATACCGCTGACTCACTAAAGGATGAGGGTGTCCATAGCGGTTTCTATAACCGTTTTGAATGACAACGTGGCTTGGGTTCACAGCACTTAAAAATTCAGTTCTACTTGAGGTTTTACTGCCGTGGTGCGGTGATAACAAAATAGTACTTTGTAGCATTTGACTATACTCATTGACTAAGTTTAATTCTTGAGCCGATTCAATATCACCCGTCAATAATACACTGTGCTGTTTAGTGCCATTTACACTGCTTATTTTGAGTACACAACTCACTGAATTAGTGCTTCTATTTAAAAAATCAAGCGGTGTCATTACAGTCGGTGGATGTAAAAATTGTATTCTTAAACCCGCCCATAGCAACTGTTTACCCGCTTGACAAGGCAAACGGTTTGAAGGCAATAGTGTCAATAGGCGGTGTTGCGGTGCAAGGCTATACCACCATTGTTTTATTGGCATTTGTGTGACTAAACTGCTCACACCGCCAGAATGGTCTTCGTCAGCATGGCTTAATATGACATGGTCTAAAGAATGCACACCGACTGAATATAAATAAGGCAAAATTACTCGCTCTGCCCCATCACTTTCACTGCCATAGCGAGGCCCTGTATCAAACAATAAAGTACGTCCTTGGCTGTGTATCACTACGGCCATACCCTGCCCGACATCTAAAAATACGATACGCCAAGCTGATTTATCCCAAGATAAATACACCGTAAAACAGATACTGCCCAGTATAAATAAGGCTACGGCTATATATCCCAGTATACGGCGGCGTGTTAAAAAAGCACAAGAGATAGCCGCTAATACCCCAAATATTTGCCAAAACCACGGCGTACTAGGAATATGAATAGACGCATAAGGTATACGTAATAAAGCTTCTAATATCCATTCCATCATCGTTTGCACAAATAACAAAATACGCATTAATAATACGGCTGCTGGTTGCCATACACCCGATAATACTGCTGCTAACAAGGCTACAGGGGTAGAAATCCAGCCCATTATTGGAATAGCAACTGCATTGGCCAATGGACTAACCAAAGACGTTTGGTTAAAAAATAAAGCCGTTAGCGGAATTAAAACCAAGGTTAATACCCACTGTGTGTGTGCCGCTGTTTTGATGATTAATTTATAGTGATGCCATTGTGTAAGAAATTCTGTAGTGGTCTGTAACTGTGGCTCTGATATCCCTTCATTTTTATGTCGCCATTCAACGGCTACTAGTACAGCAACTGCTCCATAAGACAACCAAAAACTAGGTGATATAACGGCTATCGGCTCTTGCATTAAAGCCATGGCTGCTGCTATTGCCATAACGTGGTACACAGAAGGGTGTGCCATTATTTTTTTTGCTAAAAAAGCGACGCACAACATAAATACCGTACGTTGTGCAGGCAATGCCCAGCCCGCGATTAAAGCATAAATAATGCTGCTCCATAATAAAATATTTAACCGTATCGTTTGTAAGGGTATCCACAACAAACGTTTTGGATTAGCACGCCAAAAATGGCTGCCCAGCCATGCCAGTAAAGCCCCCATTAAAGCAATATGTGTGCCAGACACTGCTAATAAATGCCCTGTGCCTGTATTGTTATAGCGTTGCCATTGCGTATCATCTAAGCTACGTTGGTCGCCCAGTGCTAAAGCAGCCACCCAGCGTGCAGCGTCTTGATTAGGGCTAATTAAAAATACTTGGGTGCGAATGATGCTTCTTATACGCTCAACCCACGGTAAAAACTGCTGAACTTGCGTGTTTAAGTCTTCATCTACAGTGCGAATATACCCTGTAGCGGCAATGCTATTTGATACCAGCCATCGTTCATAATCAAAACCATTAGGATTGAGAGTACCGTGCCGTTGTTTAGCTCTAAAAGTTAAACGGTATTGTTGTGCAGCTTGTAAATTAAACTTAGGTTGATACCAACTTAAAGCGATTGTTTTACCTTTTAAATTGAACGCTGGGTTTATATGATTATCCGCATCGCTACGCTCTATTACAAATAAAACCTGTTGTGATTGTGATGATACTTTGGGTAAATGACTGACATACCCTGTAGCCGTAACGTTTTTACCTTCTAATTCAGTCGGAAAACCATTGGCAACCCTTTGGCTTCCATCATACGTAGCCCATACTATTCCAAATAACCCAGCTATAAAAAAATTAAATATTAATAATATTAAAATTTTATGTACCGATAATTTATATATAATTAATTTGTATGCAGATAATTTAGAGTCTGATATTTCAGAGGCTGATATTTCAGAGGTAGATATTTCAGAGGTAGATATTTCAAATATGATGGGCTTGGCTGGTACGCCATAAAAAATAATAGTAATCGCCCATACTGCTAAAGTGAGCAAACTTGTTACGATAAGATATGGCAAAACAAATTCAGCAGCTGGTAAAGTACTGGTAAATTGTATAGACAAACACCCTAATACAAAGCCCAGCACTGCTATAGGACAGGCGAAGTATAAGCTGGTTTTATTAACAGACATAACAATTCTTTAAATACTTAGAGCTATATTAAATATTTTAATTCTATTTAATGTGTGCTTTATTAGCCTGTTTATACGCTTTTTTATAAGGCTTTACATGGCCTAAACAACCGATAAAACACGTCCAAGACAATAAAAACTCACACCAAGCATAGTATTGTGAAGCACCTGTATCACCCATACCACGAATAACACCTTCACTCATATACAGTAATACCAACATACTGACTATTTGTAATACATATAGCCGACCTAACCATAAGCCTTTTAAGCAAAACGCTAAAGGCAACACTTTTAATACTAACCAAGTACCACCCAGACGGACTGGTGCACCTTGCCATTCCCACCACACACATAGTACGCATAACAATAAAGCAGCAATAAAAGCTAAAGTATGCCAAGGTGTTAAAAAATATTTCATAAAATTACAGCACATATTTTACCAATGGATGGGCTTTTAACACCGTATTTAAATGCTCTAATTGCAGCATACTATTGGCCGTTACAGTAAATGCAACTGCAAGATAAGTACCTGCTTTACTAGGACGCATCTCAATGGTGTGGGCATTAAAATCAGTAATAATACTGTGTACACAGTCACTAATGGCTTGTACTAAACCTTCTACTTGTCGCCCAATCACTGTAACAGGGACTTCACAAGGAAACTGCATAATTGTTTCAATTATTTCATTGGAAGCCGTTGGTAATATAGAATCAATAGTCATATTTAATATAGTGTGTAAGAAAATTTTCTTTATAAATATTAAAGAATTAGGCAGCGTTAGAGTAACATTAACAATAACATTAACAATAACATTAAAAATGACATTAATAATGTCATTAATACCATTAATTTAACCATTTTATTTTGATATTGCCATCTAATTTAGCTTATGTTTTTATTTTTATTTGGCTTATTTTTATTTAGGAACAAAAATCGTTGATTTGGCATCTAATAAATCAGTTAAATGTGCGTTTAAGGTCGCACTTAAAGTAGTGTCTAAATTAGTTTCCATATTGCCACCCAGCAAAGATGTGTCTTTTGCGTCACCGCTAACAGCTTCTAATAAATCATTTTTGGCAATTTGGCTATACAAAACCGCTCTACATCTGCCTTGTTGTTTAGCTAAATATAAAGCTTTATCAGCACGTTTATACCAATTGACAAAACTTTCACCTGGTAAAGACAAGGCAATGCCCGCAGAAAAACTAGTCCCTTCAGGCATAGATTGTTGTAGACGTTTTGCGGTGACATCTGCATGTAATTCGTCACAGTTTGGCATCAAAATGGCAAATTCCTCGCCGCCCATACGGGCTACAAAATCTTTAGAACGAACATTTTTTTTCCACATAGAAGCACATTTTTTTAAATGTTCATCACCTTTTACATGGCCAAAAGTATCATTGAAACGTTTAAAATGGTCTAAATCAATCAGCATCAGACAAGCAGAAAATTTTGCTGTTTGTATTCTATTGTCATCGTATCTACCGTTGGCTATGTTATGTATTTTAGGGACACCCGCTGCTAAAGTTAATGTTTTAAAAGCCATATTTAAAGCACGTCTGTTCAATAAACCCGTCAAAGGGTCAGCATTGGCTAATCGAGTAATACGGCGAATTAATACTGAATTAGAGCGTATATTTCGGCTTAATAAATAAAGCAAAGCAGCATTCCAACACAATGAACCCACACTGAATATGATGATACATAAATACAATAAATTAGCACCAGATTCTGCAGTACTGTTTAAAGTAGATGCTTGACTGTTTATTTTTCTTGATAAATCTAGTGTGATTTGATCTATTTCTGCCCCAATACTTTTTATTTTTTGATACAAAATTTGATGGGCATTAAAGTTATTAGTGGTTGTTTGACCTAATTTAACAACATACTCATTATTGGCCTTAATAAAATACTCAAATTTCCTGTTTAAAGTCATAGATACATTTAAAATATCATCATCACTAAGTACGGTATCTGTATAGCTGTCTGCTTTATTAAACATTTGGTTAGCACTATTTTTAAAATAATCAATGTTTGATTTGAGTACTTTTAACGAGTCAACTAATGCTTTATATTCATTGGATTGAACACTTAGCACACTACTGCCTTTGTTTTGGTAGGTTTGTAAAACAAGTAATTGTTGATAATTGACTTGTTGCAAAGTGTCATGGATATTCTGTGTCTGTATTGCAAATGTGTTGCTGTGTACAATCAAAGAACGTATTTCAATTTGTCTTTCGTTAGCTAGCTTAGCAAAAATAATGATAATAACAGTCAAAATAGCCTGAAAGCTCATACCCAGCTTACCGATACGCCATTGGTATTCAAACGAATGTTCACCCTGTAACCAAGACATAAACACTAATTTTAAACGCTGTATTAAATTGATCATAAGTAAGTCGGCTTAAAAGCTATAAGCCATGTTATTTAGTATGTTTTACACCGTTCAAACTAGATTAGTTTAGTATAAAATAGAAGATTAATTTTATTAGTTTTACATTGGTTGTAATGTATTCATAAAATTATTTGTAGATTTAAATTATAAGTTAAGCGGGGCTACTCTGATTATACTAATTTTTTGATTAAAACTATTAAGAAAAGTAATCTGCAGTTAATCGTTAACAATTTAAGGCGTTTTTTAAACTAAATGGTAATTTTAAAATTAAAATTGAATGAATTTACACATTATTGCTTTAGGTAAAGGAATGCCCAACTGGGTAGAAGAGGCTTTTATTTCCTATCAAAAACGCTTACCCACTGATTTTACTTTGTATTTAAAAGAGTTAAAAGCAATTGACCGGTTGGGCAATACAAACATTACCGCTATCTTAGCTAAGGAAGCAGAACAGTTACAAGCAGTTACGCCAAAAGGTGCTTTACGTATTGTTTTAGATGAGCGTGGTAAAGATTTAACCACGGTTGCTTTGTCAGACTGCTTAGTGCGTTGGCAGCAAACCAGCCGTGATATAGTATTTTATATTGGTAGTACTGACGGACTTGACAGTGAATTTAAAAAAAAAGCAGATATGGCAATTCGGTTATCTAGCCTAACTTTGCCACACATGATGGTACGGGTATTGTTGGCTGAACAACTTTATAGAGCTTGGAGTATTTTAAATAACCATCCTTATCACCGTGTATGAATAATATTATCTTTGTTATTAAAAATAAAATAATAATCACAATATTAAAAATAAAAAAGATATTACTTTATGACACTTATAGACACATTATTAAATGATATTGACAATATTTTAAAGCGTGACCCAGCTGCTACAAGCCGTTTTGAAGTCATGACTTGTTATCCAGGTTTACAAGCGATTTGGATACACCGTATTAGTCATAAAATGTTTATTCGTCGTTGGTTGTGGGCTGCACGGTTTTTATCCGCATTAGCACGTTGGTTGACTGGGGTAGAAATTCACCCTGGTGCTAAAATTGGGCATAATGTATTTATTGACCATGGTATGGGTGTTGTTATTGGTGAAACCGCTGAAATAGGTGATGGCTGTACGATTTATCAAGGGGCTACTTTAGGGGGTACATCATTGTATAAAGGGGTTAAGCGTCACCCAACATTAGGAAAAAATGTTATTGTTGGTGCAGGTGCAAAAATATTAGGTGGATTTGTTGTGGGTGATGGAGCAAGGATTGGTTCAAACTCTGTGGTTGTTAAACCTGTTCCAGCAGGTGAAACCGCTGTTGGTGTTCCAGCACGTTTAATCGGTAGCCATAAACATGATGTTGATGTAACGCCTACTGATGACACGATAACACCACAGACTGTCTTTAATGCTTATGGTGTATTAGCAACCGATGATGACCCCGTTCAAGTTAGTTTAGAAAAATTACGCCAGCAGCTACTTGCACAACAAATACAAATTGATGCTTTACTAAAGAAAAATATTTAGGCTTTATAACTTTTTATTAATAGCAATACTAAAATAGGGCTAGTTTCTGTTTTATTTTTTAAATACACATATATACAAACATATTAAATAATTTTCTTGATTTTTTAAACCTTAATTAATACTGACCACAATGCAATACGTTTACAGCATGAACCGCGTCGGCAAAATGGTGCCGCCAAAACGATATATTCTTAAAGACGTTTCTTTAAGTTTTTTCCCAGGAGCTAAAATTGGTGTACTGGGCTTAAATGGATCAGGTAAATCCAGTTTGTTAAAAATAATGGCGGGTGTTGATAAAGACATTGAAGGCGAAGCCATTGCTATGCCTGGTATTAAAGTGGGTTATTTACCACAAGAACCCGAACTTGACCCAAAGCACACTGTCCGAGAATCCATTGAAAGTGCATTGAGTGATGTTAAAAATGCCCAAGCGCGGCTTGACGAAGTATATGCGGCTTATGCAGAAGAAGATGCCGATTTTGATGCATTGGCTGCCGAACAAGCTCAACTTGAAGCGATTATTGCTACCAGTGCAGGCGCTGATGACCATCAGTTAGAAATGGCAGCAGACGCTTTGCGTTTACCGCCTTGGGACGCTGTTATCGGTGTATTGTCTGGTGGTGAAAAGCGTCGTGTTGCCTTGTGTCGCTTATTGTTGTCTAAGCCTGATATGTTGTTGCTTGATGAACCCACCAATCACTTAGATGCTGAATCGGTTGATTGGTTAGAGCAGTTTTTACAACGTTATCCAGGAACGGTGGTTGCAGTGACGCATGACCGTTATTTTTTAGACAATGCCGCTGAATGGATTTTAGAAATGGACCGTGGTAGCGGTATTCCTTGGAAGGGCAATTATACGGATTGGTTAGACCAAAAAACGACTCGTTTAGCTGGTGAAAAGAAAAGCGAAGATGCACGGACTAAAGCTTTGAAAAAAGAATTGGAGTGGGTGCGTCAAAATCCAAAAGGCCGCCAAGCAAAAAGTAAAGCCCGTATCGCCCGTTTTGAAGAACTATCAAGCCATGAATATCAAGAGCGTAATGAAACTATGGAAATTTTTATTCCTGTTGCTGAACGTTTAGGGCATGAAGTCATTGAATTTAATGGGGTATCAAAATCTTTTGGCGACCGTGTATTAATTGATAATTTAAGTTTTGTGATTCCAGCGGGGGCGATTGTTGGGATTATCGGCCCTAATGGTGCAGGTAAATCCACTTTGTTTAAAATGATTCAAGGCAAAGAGCAACCTGATTCTGGTTCAATTAAATTTGGGCAAACAGTCAAAATAGCCGCCGTTGATCAAAGCCGTGAAGATTTAAGTGCAACGGCAACTGTTTGGGAAGAAATTTCTGGAGGTTCAGACATTGTTAATATTGGTCAATTTGAAATGCCGAGTCGGGCTTATATTGGACGCTTCAACTTTAAAGGCAATGACCAGCAAAAACTGGTAGGGACTTTGTCGGGCGGAGAGCGTGGACGCTTACATTTAGCCAAAACTTTATTGGAAGGTGGCAATGTACTGTTATTAGATGAACCTTCAAACGACTTAGATGTGGAAACCTTACGTTCATTAGAGGACGCTTTATTAGAATTTGCAGGCAGTGTGATGTGTATTAGCCATGACCGTTGGTTTTTAGACCGTATTGCTACGCATATTTTGTCTTGTGAAGGTGATTCACATTGGCACTTTTTTGATGGCAATTATCAAGAATATGAAGCCGATAAGAAAAAACGCTTGGGCGAAGAAGGAGCTAAACCGAAGCGGGTGCGTTATAAACCTGTGGCATAATAGAAATATTTTACTGCCAATAGATATCAGTCAAAAATGTAGTGGTTAATTCTTGTGGTTGCTTATTAGAATTTGGGTAACTGCAAGGTTTATCCCTACGCTATTTGAACAATAAAATTATGAAAAGTACAACCTATTAAATTAATTTAATGTCCCAAAGTTTATAGGGTTTTATTCACGGATTATGGGTTTAAAAGCAGGCTTACAACAATGCCAATTAAAGTAATTTAACATTCATATTTATGCCTTATTTTATTCGCAAACTACTCGCTTTAATTTTATTGTTGATAAGCCTATCAGCAAACGCTTATACCGATGGTCGTTACGTAATCCACACAGAGGGTTCTATGGTTTTAGACAAAACCACCAACTTGGTATGGCAACGGTGCAGTGTAGGGCAAACGTGGAATGGCAATACGTGTATAGGCAAAGCTAAAACATTTACATTTGACCAAGTCCAACAATTAAGCCAAGACGGTTGGCGTGTGCCGACCATACGTGAATTGCAAAGTTTGCGTTATTGCAGTACAGGGCTTGCAAAAGACATGATAGACCTGGAAGATGGTGGCAAACAGGTAGCAGGGTACTGCAATGATAACGCAAGCACACCCACGATTAACACGGGAGTGTTTCCCAATACGACAAACTATTATTGGTATTGGAGTTCTTCCCTTTTTATGGATAGTTCATATTATGCTTGGCTTATCAATTTCAGTGATGGCAGCGTCTTCGAAAGCGGCAGCCTCCGTCCTAATAATCATTATGTGCGTTTGGTGCGTGCCAGTCAGTCCTTGGGCGACGCAGTCGCTTTGGGCTTTGATACGCCAAAAACAGAGGTCATTAATAGTGTAGATATTGACCCAAAAATAAGCAAGGCAGTTGAAGCACCAGTTGCAAAAGACAATGGAAATATACTAAATGTATCGGCTATCTCTACTTTAATTAAAGCAGGGACAAGCAACAATGAATTGCGTGACGAATGGGCGGTTAGTATTAGTAATGCTTTAAAAGCAATTAAATTAAAGCCAACACAAGACAATGTGTGTGCTGTTATTTCAATTATTGCACAAGAAAGTACGTTTCAAATCAGACCACAAGTGCCTAATATAGGTGATATTTTACTCAACAATATTGAGTCTTTAAAAAATAAAGGTTTTCTTTGGAAAGTGGGTATCAACGTAAGATTAAATCAAGAGAGAAAAGAAGGGGTTACTTTTTTGAATGATATTAAAAACTTAACATCAGAATATGACCTTGAAGAATGGTATAAAGATTTTACAAAACATAATATGACAGAACCTATTTTAAATAAAATGGGAAAAAGTGTAGATGATGTTGTAGCGACAGCGGGTTCAATGCAAGTATCAATTTCGTATGCAAAAAAGTTTTTAGATACACAGAGATTGAATGTAGGTGATATTAGAAGATACCTTAATACCCGTGATGGTGGGGTGTTAGTTGGAACTGCGCATTTATTAGATTATGATAAAGATTATTCTAATTGGGTGTATGTGTTTGCCGATTATAACGCAGGAAGATATGCCAGTAGAAATGCTGGTTTTCAAAAAATGGTCAGTAGCTTGTCTAAGATAGAACTTGATTTTGATGGTGATATTTTGATTTATAAGGGCAAGAAACATGCAACAAAGTCTAAAACATTTTATGCGATTATAAAATTGCTTAAAGATAGGGGTGAAATTGCTGATGAAGAGCATATTTTTAAAGGACTCTTATCTGAAAAAGAAAGTCATTTTATAAACGAAGATGTTTATAAAATAGTCAGCAAAATTCATCAAAATAAATATGGTTATACAATAAAAGAAGAAATACCAAAAATAGCTTTAAAAAGTCAAAAGTTTAAACGTGCATTAAGCACAGAATGGTTTGCAAAACGGGTTTATGATAGATTCAAAAAATGTATGAATGTAAATATTAATTCCTAGTATTTTTAAGGTGATTTTTATTTACGTATATTGTCTTTACTGGGTTGTGAATATTCTAAAGTAGGTAAATGCCATCCAAAATAAGTCACAATTAAGCGGGTAAAAATGATGGTTAGTAAAGCAGTTACATGAATAACATCATTGTCTACATTCATTTTTTTAAGGATAAAAAATACCACGCCGCCTAAAATACAAGACGTAGCATAAATTTCTTTTCTAAAAATAATAGGAATTTCTGTGCATAGTACATCACGAATAACGCCTCCAAAACACCCTGTGATTGTGCCTAATGCAATACAAATTAAAGGGCTTAAATGAATAGCAAGCCCTTTTTCTAAGCCAATTAATGTGAACACACCTAAGCCAACTGTGTCAAATATAAATAAAGCCAGTCGTAATCGTTCTTGTTTTTTATAAAACAATATAGCTGCGATATATGCAATACCAATTAAATACACTGAATCTAGTTGAGTCATCCAACCCACTGGTGTCCGTCCAATCAATATATCACATAAAGTACCCCCGCCTAAAGCGGTAACAAAAGCAATAATTAACACGCCAAAGGCATCCATTTTTTTGTCAATGGCTGTTAAAGCCCCTGAAACTGCAAAAGCAACTGTACCAATCATATTAATTAAATCAAATAACTCAATCATAGACACCTTTTATTCATTATTATTATTTATTATTTATTATTTATTGTTTATTGTTTATTATTTATTGTTTATTTATTTTTCCAAAGCTATTCAAAGCTATTTGAACGTTGTTTAAAGAGAATTGTATAGTACATTTATGAGACTAATATTCAGTCATTTTTAAGCAAGTCCCACGTTGCAAGCTATTTTTTTGACTATCTGTTGGTTCAAACCAGTTGACTAATAATTCAAATAATTGCTCTGCTTTTTTTGAATTATCGGCACTAAAATTGCACACATATACATCTAATGTTACTCCCAATAACTCTGGCCACGTATGAATACATATATGTGATTCTGCCAATAAAACTGTGAGTGTAACACCGCCATTCGCTGTATTTGCCAGCTCTGTATTAGGATTAGCAAATATATGTGATTGGTGTGCAACTGCATGCAAACCAGACCACTGGACTTGCTCTAAAACAAATGCCATGAGTGCTTCATGCATAATCAATCGTTGTAAGTTGCAACCCGTTAAATCAGCGGTATAGTGTGAACCATTCATTGTTTTATCGTTTTATTTATCGTTTTATTTATCGTTTTATTTATCGTTTTATTTAGCATGTATAGTTTAAAAACTATAATTTTAAGCATCATCACATTATCTACATTGTTTAATGAACACAATACAACTAATACATTGGTTAAATTTTACCCGTTCACATACTGGCGGCGATATTTTAGTGATACAAACTTTTCGCAACGCAATTATGTCTGCAAGTGTTTTAGCATCAACAACTTTAGTTGCGTTTATGGGTGTGTTAGCCGTTGCATCAAAATTACACCAGCCAGAAGCGTTAATTTTAAGTTTGATTTTAGCGACCAGTGCAAGTACCTCATTATTAAGTATAGTTACATTCGCTCGTTTAGGATTTACAACACACAATGATGCAATAGCATTGCAAAAAATTGCCCAACAATTATTATTAGGTTTACGCTTAATCCAAATAAGTGCCTTATTTTTAGTCAGTGCCTTAATATTAGCTGCACTTTTAATTACTAGGTAAGCGTTGTAATATTATTTTTGATACAAAAAAATTAAAAATCTTTAATAAATCTTTAATAACAATTTAATTATAAAATCGGCATTGCTACTTTAATATGGTTAAATCATATATTTATAATATTTTCTTAGCAAAAATAAGGCTTATTTTAGATAAAAAATAAAGGCTAAACATCATGGGAAAAACAACTGGCTTTATAGAATTTGAGCGGATTAATATTGATTATGAAGCCCCTGAACAGCGTTTAAAGCACTACAAAGAATTTACTATTCAATTAAATGACAAGGAACTGAATCAACAAGCTGCCCGTTGTATGGATTGTGGTATTCCATTTTGTAACAATGCTTGCCCTGTAAATAATATTATTCCCGACTGGAATGATTTGGTTTACAACAACGCTTGGGAACAGGCACTGACGGTATTGCACAGCACAAATAATTTTCCCGAATTTACTGGACGCATCTGCCCTGCCCCTTGCGAAGCCGCGTGTACTTTAAATATTGACAACGCCCCAGTCGGCATCAAATCTATTGAGCAAGCCATTATTGATAAAGGCTGGGAAAATGGTTGGGTTAAGCCCTATATCGCCACTAAAAAAACAGATAAAAAGATAGCGATTATAGGCAGTGGCCCTTCAGGTTTAGCGTGTGCGCAACAATTAGCACGGGCTGGACACAGTGTTACTGTGTTTGAAAAAAACGACCGCATAGGTGGACTGCTACGGTATGGTATCCCCGATTTTAAAATGGAAAAACACCTGATTGACCGCCGTGTTACACAACTACAAGCTGAAGGCGTGAGCTTCAAATTGTCTACATTGATTGCTGATTCCTCAATTGACTCAAACGTGGCAAATTCAACACAATATATGATAAGCCCTGCCCAATTACAAGCAGAATTTGATGTCATTGTATTGGCGGGCGGTGCAGAACAACCGCGTGATTTACCCGTTATTGGACGCGAATTAGCAGGTATCCATTTTGCAATGGAATTTTTACCGCAACAAAACCGTGTCAATGCGGGTGATAATTTAGCCAAACAAATAAAAGCTACAGGTAAAAATGTAGTCGTTATTGGTGGCGGTGATACAGGCAGTGATTGTGTCGGCACAAGCAACCGTCAGGGGGCTGCCAGTGTAGTACAAATTGAAATGATGCCAAAACCCCCAGAACAAGAAAATAAAGGGGCAGTATGGCCTTATTGGCCTTATAAACTAAGAACCTCTAGCAGCCATGAAGAAGGGTGTGAGCGTGAATTTGCCATCACGACTAAACGTTTTGAAGGTGGTATTGGTCAAGAAAGTGGTATTGTCAAAGCCATTATTTGTGCTAAATTAGAATGGGTTAATGGCACAATGCAAGAAGTCAAAGACAGTGAGTTTACAATACCCGCTGATTTAGTATTGTTTGCTATGGGGTTTGTTTCACCGACACAAGCCCTATTAAATGCGTTTAATGTGGCTAAAGATGAACGCGGCAATGCCAAAACAAGCACTGAACATCAGGCTTATTTAACCAGCACTCCAAACGTATTTGCGTGTGGTGATATGCGCCGAGGACAAAGCTTAGTGGTATGGGCTATTCAAGAAGGGCGTCAGTGCGCCAGTGCTATTAATACTTATTTAACACCCGCCATTGCCTAATTATGGTTGATAAACCTCTGGGTCAAAGCAGCCTATTCTAGAACAAGACAGCACTGTGTTTGGTTTAATATTACGCATATTTAGCACAATATTTTGCTCCATTTTGGCACGTTTTTTAGGTGTTAAAGTGCGTAAGTACTCTATATTTTGATTCGACCATAAGCCACCGTAACTTAACATATCATCAATCGCTTGTTCAATTGGCATACCATTAAAAATATGCAAAGCAGCTATCATCACACCTGTACGGTTTTGTCCCGAACGACAATGTACAAAAATAGGCAATGGTGCCGTGCGTGTTATAGTTATGAAATCTTCAACGCGGCGGTCAATACTTTTTTTAGGGGTCAGCACTAAAGGTTCCCAATCGGGTAATGTGTAATAATTGAGTGTGTATTCGACATTTAAATTAGGACGGGCAGCCGTAAAAGTACCTTTATCATCATGCAGTAACTCTAAATTAATGACTGTTTTTACATCTTTTTCTAATAGCTGTGCAGCCGAAGCCATATCAGGCTTACCGCCACGCCATAGTGTATTGGGTATTACTTCGCAGCTATTTTTTATACCATAAATAAAAGGCTTGTCACATTTAGCATAGGCTATTTGTGGTGTAATCATTATGCTTAAAACGAGTATAAAACATCGTAAAACTACGCGGTAACTATTATAATTAATAACTAAAAGCGATAGTTTCATAATAATTTTATGACAGTTATATATTAAAGACAATACAAATAATACAAATAATACAAATATTATAAATATTATAAATAATACAGATAATATAAATAAAAATTTAAGCCACTAAACTCTAAATATTCATCATATTATCACGGTGTATCACTTCAGGTTCAGCAACATACCCCAATATAGTCGCAATATCACTACTGGTTTTGCGCATAATTAAACGGACTTCAGCTGCACTGTAATTGACAATACCTCTAGCAATTGCAACACCTAATTCATTAACACAAGCAACGACTTCGCCACGAGAAAAGTCGCCTTCAACTCTGATAATACCAATGGGCAGTAGGCTTTTTCTGTCTACCGTTAAAGCCTGACAAGCCCCAGTGTCTAATATAACACTGCCACGTAGTTGTAAATGATCGGCTAACCATTGTTTGCGTGCAGATAAAATGTCGCCGACTGCTTCCAAATGAGTCCCTAGTTTTTCACCTGCGGCTAAACGCGGCAATATATTGGGCTCACGCCCACTGGCAATAATAGTATGTGCACCCGAATAAGCAGCACGCTTTGCCGCTAAAATTTTAGTAATCATACCGCCTTTACCAAGGTTACTGCCTGCACCACCAGCCATATTTTCTAAAGAAATATCACCTGCTGTTGCATGTTGAATCAAAGTAACATTTGGGTTTTTACGTGGATCACTGCTATATAAACCAGATTGATCGGTCAAAATAACCAATACATCAGCATCAATTAAATTGGCGACTAAAGCCCCTAAAGTGTCATTGTCACCTACTTTAATTTCATCTGTCACTACCGTATCATTTTCATTAATAATCGGTACAACGCCTAACTCTAATAATTTTAATAAAGTTGATCTGGCATTTAAATACCGTTCACGGTCAGCTAAATCAGCATGTGTTAATAAAATTTGTGCAGTCGCAATGCCTTGTTTAGCAAAAATAGTTTCATAAGCATGGACTAAACCAACCTGCCCCACTGCTGCTGCGGCTTGTAATTCAGCAATGTGTGTGGGGCGTTTAAGCCAGCCTAAGCGTTGCATACCCTGTGCGATTGCACCCGACGAGACTAAAATAACTTGCTTATTTTGTTGCCGTAATGCTGTTATTTGTATCGCCCAATTTTCTAGGGCAGCATAATCTAAACCTTGTCCATCATTGGTTACAAGGCTAGAACCCACTTTAACGATGATGCGTTGAGCATTTGTTAATAGTGAAAGTGTATTGGTTATTAAATGAGTCATTAAAGGAGTATATTTATAAATGTATTAGTCAATAAATAATAAATAATAAATAAACAGCTAGGCAAATAAGCAAATAAATACGTAGATATTATTTAATATTAAATATGAATAATAACTTGTTTGGCTGTTTCTTCAGTAAAATTTTGTTGAGTTGGCACGGGTTCTATCGGTTGTGATGTGTCTGTAAAGCGTGGGTCTTTAAATACATCGCGGGCAGCTTGTGCAGTTTTATTTAACTCTTCTAAGAAATGTCCGACTCGTCCCATCAATGGCATACACCCTTCGCGGGTTAAAGCGGATATACCAAAGACTGTATCATTGATAGAACCTTGCCAGTTAAGACCCGTCATAATTGCTTTTACACGTGCTTCACGCTTACTAACTTCAACCATATCTAATTTATTAATGACCAGCCAACGTGGTTTAGCAGCTAAATTTATATCGTATTTTTCAAGCTCTTTGACAATCGCTATGGCTTCATTCACTGCTTTTTCAACAGGGTCAATGCTGTCATCAAATGATGAGGCGTCAATAATATGCAACAATAAACGCGTCCGTTGTAAATGGCGTAAAAACTGAATACCTAAGCCTGCACCATCCGCTGCACCTTCAATTAAACCTGGTACATCGGCAATTACAAAACTACGGTCTGCTTCTAAACGTACCATACCTAAATTAGGATGTAATGTAGTAAACGGATAATCAGCAATTTTTGGCCGTGCATTGCTAACTGCTGCAATTAAGGTTGATTTACCCGCATTAGGCATACCCAGTAATCCTACATCAGCTAATACTTTTAACTCCATACGAATTTTTCTACGTTCGCCTAAGCCTCCAGAGGTATGTTGGCGGGGTGCTCTATTGGTTGATGATTTAAAGTGAATATTGCCTAAACCACTTGCTCCACCTGTGGCTAAAATAACTTGTTCACCGTGAATAGACATATCAAATAATAACCCACCCGTTTCTGCATCGTATACCATAGTACCCACAGGTACTTTTAATATGACATCTTGACCTGCTGCACCATAGCAATCCGCCCCGCGTCCGTTTTCGCCTTTATGGGCTAAGTGTTTACGGGCAAAACGGTAATCAATCAGAGTATTGATATTGCGGTCAGCAATGGCAAAAACATGCCCACCGCGTCCACCATCACCACCATCAGGTCCGCCTTTAGGAATAAATTTAGCACGCATCATAGACGCACTGCCGTTGCCGCCGTCTCCTGCAATCACTTCAATGGTAGCTTCGTCAATAAATTTCATAGTGTTTGTATATGTGTAGTACTCAAATGTACAGTATAAAGCGAGGTTCTTCAAAAATAGAAAAAACCCCGCTCACCGTAAAAATCGGCTAACGGGGTTTTTTATTGCAAAGCTAAATTAAGCCGCTGTAGCGGTTACAAAAACAGTTTGACGGTTTAATGCCCCTTTAATGGCAAAACTAACCGTACCATCAGTCAATGCATACAAAGTATGATCTTTACCCATACCAACACCTACCCCCGCATGAAACTTAGTACCGCGTTGACGCACGATAATGCTACCTGCGTTGATAGCTTGACCACCATAAATTTTAACGCCTAGACGTTTTGATTCTGAATCGCGACCATTACGCGTAGAGCCGCCGCCTTTTTTTTGTGCCATGGTATCTTACTCCCGTGAATAGTTAATTAAGCTTTGGCTGCAATGTGTGTATCTTGCCAAGCTTTGAGTTCATCTAACTTGCCATCACGTGCCAATGCAGCTTGTTCAGGCCAACTCGTTGGATTATGTATTGCGAAACGTGAACCCGCTGCTTTTAAAATATCTTCTAAACGGGAGACGGGCGTACTGGCTAATTGAGCGAATGTGTAGATGGCTGCCGTATTAAAAATACTGGCAATTTTAGCACCAATACCTTCAATCAACAATAAATTATCTTGGCTTGACCCTACCTTCGCCAAAGTTACGATTGCAGGTGCGGCTACTTTAGCACTATCAGCACCCAATGATATTTCAGAAATAAATATTTCTGTAAACCATTGACGATGACCTTGACGCTTTTGATAATGTTTACGACGACGCATTTTGAAAATACGTACTTTATCAGCGCGGCCATGCGACAACACAGTTGCATGAACTGTTGCACCTACAACGATTGGTGTACCTAGAGTAATTGTTTCACCACTACCTACTGCCAATACTTCGGCAAGTGCAACAATTTGACCAGGTTCAGCAGCAATCTGTTCTATTTTTAATTTTTCGCCAACTGATAAGCGATACTGCTTACCACCGGTTTTTACGACTGCGAACATGTTAAATCCTTGTATAAAAAAGAGACACGGACGAATTTCCGTGAACTTATCATTTTACCTATAAAATCAAATTTTTTATTTAAATACAGCACACTACAATATAAAATATTACTTTATTTACTTATTTACTTATTTACTTATTTACTTATTTGCTTATTTACTTATTTGCTTTATTTATATTTTACAATAACAGTCCAGCATTTTTATGACTACACCTTTACCGTTTTACCCTCGCCCTGATGCAACTATTCAACTACAAGACGCTATGCGTCAACGTATTTTAATTTTAGATGGTGCTATGGGAACGATGATTCAACGTTATAAATTAAATGAATCTGATTACCGTGGTAAACCACTGACTACGCAAAATAATATTGAATTTAATTTTGTTCACCATCCCAGTGATTTAAAAGGTAATAATGAGTTATTATCGCTGACTCAACCCCATGTTATTCGCGAAATTCATGAACAGTACTTAGCAGCAGGTACCGATATTATTTCAACCAATACTTTTGGTGCAACAGGAATTGCTCAAGCAGACTATGGATTAGAAGCTGATTCAGTGGTATATGCCATGAACTATGAATCTGCACAACTGGCCAGAATAGCCTGCGACCAATATTCAACGCCTGATAAACCACGCTATGTAGCAGGTGCTTTAGGCCCACAACCTAAAACAGCCAGTTTAGGCCCTGATGTCAATGACCCTGCTTATCGCAACGTTACTTTTGAAGAATTACGTCTCGCTTATTATGCCCAAATTGATGCTTTAGTACGCGGCGGTATAGACATTGTTTTAATTGAAACGGTATTTGATACTTTGAATGCTAAAGCAGCTATTTTTGCAGTTGATGAGTATTTTGAAAATCATCAATTTAAGTTACCCATTATGATTAGTGGCACAGTTACTGATGCCAGCGGACGCATTTTAAGTGGTCAAACCGTATCGGCATTTTGGGCTAGTGTGCGCCACGCAAAACCCATAAGCATTGGCTTAAATTGTGCTTTAGGGGCTGCGTTAATGCGTCCTTATATTGCAGAACTCGCAAAAGTAGCGGGTGATACTGCTTTATGCTGCTACCCTAATGCAGGCTTACCTAACCCTATGAGTGAAACTGGTTTTGATGAAACACCCCGCGACACCAGTGAATTAATGGGTGAATTTTCTGCTAGTGGTTTCTTAAACATTGCAGGTGGGTGCTGTGGAACTACCCCTGAACACATTGCAGCCATTGCAAAATCAGTTAATTTACATAGACCGCGTCGCTTTGGTTACAAAGATAGCAATTAAAGGTAATGTATCAAATAGAACTGATACAAGTAATTTCATACTTAATAAGTAACCAGCAAAAGCACTGGACTAATATACCAATATAAATAGTGCAAAAGTTAAAATTTAACATTACCCAATTAAATACTAAATATAAATAAATATAAATAAATATAAATAAATATAAATAATACTAAATAATAAACATTAAATATATATTAAAACACATTAGTGTCATGTGAAATAATTGTTACTGGCTCTATATCTACTGGGTCAATATTCGGTGTATTCATAGCCAACTGCTGACGCTTAATAAAATCACCTACGGTATCAATACCACGTAACTGCAAAATAGTATTGCGAACCGCTGCCTCTAGTAATACCGCTAAGTTGCGTCCTACCGCCACGGGCAGTATTACTTTTCTAATCGCGACGCCTAATAACTCTTCATATTGAAGCACTGTCGGTAATCGATTAATTTCAGCGCTACTGCTATAGCGTGCTAAATGCACCACTAATTTAATACGCATTCGACGACGCACTGCGGTTTCACCAAAAATCGCTTTAATATCTAGTAAACCAATACCGCGTACTTCTAGTAAATTTTGCAATAATTGTGGACAACGTCCTTCAATCATATTGGGCCCAATTTGCATAATCTCTACCATATCGTCTGCAACTAAACCATGCCCGCGTGAAATAAGTTCCAATGCTAATTCACTTTTACCTAAACCTGACTCACCCGTAATGAGTACCCCCATACCCAGTACGTCAATCAATACGCCATGGCGTTGTCCTTGTTTAGACAATAATTTATTCAGATAAATCCGTAAACCGTCAATTACTTTAGCAGCGGGCAAGATAGTCGTTAATAACGGTGTTTGATGCACACGACACCTTGCTCTTAAACCATCAGGGACTTCCAAGCCTTCAGCCACAATCATCGCAGGCATACCAGCAGCAAATAGCTCATCACTGATGTGTTCGCGTTGATTTGAACGCAATTTTTGATAATACTTAATTTCTGGCTGACCCAACACTTGAATCCGATTGGCATGAACAATATTTAAGTGACCAACCATATCTGCGGCGGCTAAAGCGTGTGAATCTAAACGGCGAGACACGCCCAGTTCACCTTCTATTAAGGACAACATCAGTTGTGTAGCAGTTTCGTTAATTAAATTATATATAGTAGCCATATTAAGAAAGTGTAGAAGGCGTAGAAGGTATAGGCAATAAATTTAAGGCTTCAAAACGTTCCATTAGTTTTTTTTCAACACTGGGAAACACAAACTGACTAATATCAGCACCCATCATAGCAATCTCTCGCACGATAGTGCCAGAGATAAATTGATATTGATCTGAAGGCGTTAAAAACATAGTTTCAACACCAGGTAATAAATGTCGATTCATACCTGCCATTTGAAATTCATATTCAAAATCACCCACTGCTCGCAGGCCACGTAAAATAACTTTGGCGTGTTGCTCACGAACAAAGTCTCGCAACAGACCATTGAAACCTAGTACTTTGACATTGTTATAATGACCCAACACTTCATTGGCAATCATCAGCCGTTCACTTTGTGTGAACATAGGATTTTTAGCACGGCTATCGGCTACCCCTACAATAATTGTACTAAACAAGCGACTCGCACGGCGTACTAAGTCTTCATGCCCACGGGTTAAAGGGTCAAATGTTCCAGGGTAAACGGCAATAGTCATAAAATTTTATAGTTAAAAATAAATGCTTTAATTATTAATATTTTAATTATTAATATATTTGTAATATATTTTATATATACTATATATTTTTATATTTTTATATTTTTACAATATCAGCGTCTTTAGGCAATGACAATTGAAAGCTACTCGGGCTAACAGTGTTGGTTTTAATATTTTTTAACTCTATACGGCTACCACCGCCAAAAGCATCTTGCGTTAATAAAACAACAGGTATACCCTTTTTAAATCCCAGCTTAATCAGTTTAAACGCACTATCGCTGTTATTTGGTGTGGCTTTTACCCAATTTAATCCTTCAGAAAATCCTGCATCTTGTAAGCCAAATTGCTTTTCTACGTTTGCACCGCCCATTAACAATGCAGCTGGCGTATTGTTTAATAAGCCTTGACTGCTGCGTTGTGTTGCTTGGTTTAAATCTGCGTCCCATTGCGTTAAAATTTTGCCATCAGATACTAATAATTGCTCAAATGGTTTTTTGATTTGCCAGCGAAACTGGTCAGGTTTACTCATTGCAAATTGTCCGTATTGAGGGACTTGTTTGTCTTTGTTAATCTGTACAAAATCACCAGAAATACTTTTTTGTTGAGCAATAAATGTTCGCATCGCTTGTAAACCGACAGTTGAAGTTTGAGCATAGCTATTTGTAGTGGTCAAAGCCAATAACAGATATAGTGCGCTAAAACACTTGTTTAGACGAGTTGTTTTTTTAGTAGTCATATTTGTTGTGATAGTAAGTAATAATAAGTAAGTAGTTAAAATCAGGATTTTTAAGATTAAAAGATAAGCAGGATTTAAAACATATTTAAAATCATCAAAATCCTTAAATTCTGAAAATCCTGATTCTGAATGATTACAAATAGCTTTTAATAATGGCTTGTTTTTGGCTGCTGGCAGCGTTGATGATGGTTTTATTTTCGTTAATTGTTTGTTCTAATACTTCAATTTCGGCAATGATTGTTTTTTGGGTTTCGATGGGGGGCAGGTATGTTGTTATTGTTAATAATTTTTGTACAGATAATCCTGGTTGTGCAGAACCAGTGGCATATTGATTTAAATTTAAAGTCTTAAGCTGATGATATAGCCAGATAAAATTAATATCCTCTTTTGGAGTGACCACAATTGCATGTTCAGTTGCATGAAATTTTTCTTTTGCTTTATTGATGTTTCCACATAAAGCGCCCTGTCTACCAATTAAAGAATATTCACCTTCATGTGTAAAAGTTTGGGTGTAGCCTCTTAAACCATTTCCACCATAACAAGGATAAATATATTTTCCTTCTTTATCATCTTTAATTTCAGAGGCAGTAACAAATTTTCCAGCTTGCATAGAGCAAATTCCCCCCAATTTCTTAATTGGATAATCACTTTGAGAAGTCGTCAATATAATTTGTTCAATCGCCCCCTTTGCTGTTTCAATCTTAGCCTTCGCACTTTCAACATTTTTATAAATGGCTTCGCATTTTGCAACAATTTCTTCTTGAATGGCTAAAGGTGGTAGGGGGATTTTGATGTTTGCCATTACATTATTCATTAATTTAGGATTAGCTGATTTCACTACATGATGCGGAGTAATATCATTTAATACCAGTGGTAAAAATTTAATTAATAATTTTTTATTTTTAACTTTTAACGTTCCGCAGACATTTGTACAATTAAATTTATTTTCTCTGTAAAAGCAAGTTCCTGCATAAATACCGTCTGTTGTCCATGTTACATATTCTCCTTCAAAATCAAAAGTATTGATATATCCCATAACGCCATTATTTTGAGTTTGTGATGAATATACAGGATAATCACCTTGATTTTCCGCAATATATTGGTGATTAATTACTTTACCTCTTCCAATATCACACAAATCTTCAATTTTCACCAACTCCCACTTCGTTTCAACCGTGGTGTTTTCTTTCGGTGTGAGTGAAATCGCTTTATTAAACGTAGCCCTTGAAAAATCAAGCATATTCACCAATGGAACATATTCACATAACTCGCTTAACTCTGTTGGAATAGGCGTTGTTTTATTTTTTGGGTTGATAAAATTAGCATGAATTAAATAATTAATTTTGCTGTTATCCAACTTATTTTTCGGGTTATATAACGGCGTATTGATATTGCTCAAATTCTTTTTTTGTTCAAATATTAAAGTATCCATTTCATCATCAACGTCATCTGCTGCACTGCTTGGGTTAGATGATTGGCTATTATTTGAAAGGTATTGAATGCCTTCGTTGCCTTTGCGGTTGCTCCATTCATAACCTAAAAATTGTTTTTGTTTTTTGGTATCGCTGGGGGCTTTACAGACCAATACAGGCACTTGATTAGTCTGTGCCAAAATAAAATATAAAATCTTTTCTTGCTCTAGGGTTGTAATAAACTGCAACAGCTTTTTATGCGTTTCTTTGTCTTTGTCGTCTACACTAAAACTGGTATGCGTTCTTTTTTTCTGA
>JBEDNN010000055.1:0-26562 GCA_041170585.1 Pseudomonadota bacterium
ACGCCAAAACGCCGTTTAACGATTGCAGCCGATGCAACCGTAACAAATACGGCGACAATAGAACCGTTACACCGCGTAGCCGCACGGGCGTTGGGCTTTAACTTGATGTACTTAATTACGCAATCTGAAAAAGGACGTTAAACAAAATAATAGTTAAAATCAGGATTTTCAAAATTTAAAGATATTCAAGATGTTTAGGGGTTTCAAATCCTGTTTATCCTTTAATCTTGGAAATCCTGATTCAAACTTTAGAAATTAGTAAACCTTGTAAAAATAGAATGGTTTAAAAAACGAGACACCACAATGCTACTCAATACCAAAATAGCTGACAACAACATACCTAAGATAATCCACCACACGGCTTGCGGGCTATTTTGCCAAGGTAAAGGTATATTCATGCCATAAAAACCAGTCATTAAACTTAAAGGGGCAAATACACCTGTCAAAATAGTTAAATTGCGTACGGTACGGTTAGTTTGGTGGGCGACTGCCGCAAAATGTAATTGAATAGCCGATTCAACTGATGATTCTAAACGTTTAGCGTGGTTCAATACACGGGCGATATGCTCAATAATATCTGCTAAACGGACGCGTAAAGTATCGTATTCTTGAGAACTATAAGGCCGCTGTCTATCATCTAACCATTCTTCTCGCAGTTCAGCAATTGCGTCCATCTGCTCTTCAGACAAGGCTTCAAGTTTTCGTAGTTCTAAACGCGCATCTAATAAAGATGCCCAATTGTTAAATGCACGGCGTGGGTCTAGTAATTCACGCTGCCATTGGTCTAATTGGTCGGTCAAAGGTTGTCTTAATGCTAAATAGGCATCTACTTGTATATTGATAAAGCGTAAAAATAGTTGGTAAGGACTAATCATTATTGACGCATCACTGTCACTATTATTGGGTTGTATTAGGGCATTTAGCCGTGTAAAACACGCAATTAAATCAAGATTTTTACTGTGTTGAACACTGATTAATACATGCGGTGTGATTAAAAAAGTGACGGGTTGTGTCACAATGGCCGGCAAGTGATAACGATTTTTTTTTCTGATTTTATTAAATTTTTTTGTATTATTAGTGTTAGTATTATTAGTGTTAGTATTATTAGTATTAGTATTATTAGTATTATTAGTATTAGTATTAGTGTTATTACTATTTGGTAATAAGCTGCGAAAAACCAGTCGCCCGTATGATAAATCACCGTCATAATGGCTGGGGTGCAAAGGATTAATGGCATCTTGCACGTGTAAGGCTTGTATCGTTATGCCACTTAGCCGTTGTACGGTGGCAATAAATTCATCAATACTATTGATTTCAGAAACATCAAAGCGTAACCATTGAGGCAGTGTAGAGGGCATAGGTGTTTCAACTAAACCGCCTGCTTGAGAAGTTAATAAGTATTGTTGCATATTAAAATAGTACAGGGTTTATAAATATTTATAAATATTTATATTAACTACATAATTAACTTAACTATTTAATACATAATTCTTCAAAACGTTTGCTTAGTTGCACATACAAATCATTTTTATCACCATCATTGACAATGTGTGCATCTGCTAAAGCAATAGGGCCTGCTTTGTCTAAATGTAAAACTTCTAAAGTGTCTCGTTCATTAACTTGTTGTGCAGTCATAGGGCGTATAGACCGATTTTTTAGGCGTTGATAGCGTAAATTTTTGGGTGCATGAATGGCTAATAATTGCAACCGTTCGTTTAATTCGCTACGCAGCATATCTAATTCACACATGCTGTATAGTCCATCAATAGCGATTGCTTTGCCTTCGGACAATAAGGTATTAATTTTAGGTAAATTAATGTGTGCCATTGCTGCCATGCCATAAGTTTTACGGAGTTCTTCACGCACTAACCGTTCATTTTCAGGATTAACGCTTAAACCTCGGCGTTGTACTTCTTCAACGACAGTACCACCAAAGTAAATTAAAGTATAGCCTTGTGCAGCTAAATACGCACACGCTTCTGATTTACCAGTACCACATAGACCCACCAAAGCGATAATTGGAAGAGAATAGGGTTGTTTAACTGTTTTATTAATGTTGCTGTTATTAATGTTGCTGTCCATAGTATTTAATGTATATTTTAAAAGCTTTAAAAATAAAAGTTTGAATTAAGATTTTCAGAATTTAAAGACTTTAAGGATTTTAAGGATTTTAAGGATTTTAAAATTCTGTTAATCTTTTAATCTTAAAAAATCCTCATTCTAATAATCTAATAATTATTTAATTATTTATACAATAAAAACGGGTAATGTTAAATTATAACTTTTACACTATTTATGTTGGTGTATTGTCTTACTGATTTTACTAATTACTTCTTAATTATTAAATTTTTTGTATCAGTGCTATTTGAACATTATCTAAAAACGTTATTAATTATTTACTAATACTGTCTAATGCCTTAAAAAAATTAGGAAAAGTTTTATTGACACAGTCGGAGTCTTCTATAGTGATTTGAATGCCTGCAAATCGCAGCAAAGAAAAACACATAGCCATACGATGGTCATCATACGTATGAACATTTGCGGTAACAAAGTTTATCGGAGGAGTGATTGCTAAATAATCTAAGCCTTCCTCTACAATAGCCCCAATTTTACGTAATTCAGTGGCCATAGCGGCTAATCTATCGGTTTCTTTGACACGCCATGAACCAATATTGTTTAACACGCATGGCCCATCAGTAAACAAGGCTATTATTGCAGCAGTCATTGCGGCATCAGGTATATGGTTAAAATCTTGAGTAAATGCAGGTAATAATTTATTTGCCCGTCCGTGTACTGTAATGCTGTGTATATCCCAGTCAATTTTTATACCGATAGTACTTAAAAAAGTTGCAAAATGAATATCGCCCTGTAAAGAGTTAAGCCCAATGCCATACACAGTCAAAGAGTCGTAGCCTAAAGCCCCTGCGGCTAAAAAATAACTGGCACTAGAGGCATCGCCTTCTACCTGAACAATATTTGGACTATGGTAACGGCTATTTTTGAGAACAGTAAATTGCTGGTACTGCGTATCATCACGAATAACATTAACATTAAATTGCGACATCAGTTGAACAGTCATATCAACATAAGGTTTACTGATTAATTCGCCATTTACAACAATTGTAATATCTTGCTGATACTTAATACTTAACAGTGGGGCAATTTGTAATAAACCAGTTAAATATTGACTAGACGCATTGCCTTTGACATTGATAGTTTTTATATATTCAGTAGAATCTGTACCGTTTAAGTGTAATTTATTTGTTTTATAGGCTTCAA
This sequence comes from Pseudomonadota bacterium, assembly GCA_041170585.1. Taxonomy (GTDB): domain Bacteria; phylum Pseudomonadota; class Gammaproteobacteria; order Burkholderiales; family Burkholderiaceae_C; genus JBDLSY01. The sequence continues at coordinate 3,280 of JBEDNN010000055.1, forward strand.
TCAATAAAGGTGGATAGCCTATAGTATTTTCATAGCTGATATGGGCATTCAAAGCTGTCAAACTATTGACTAAATCAGCAATTGGCCGCTCGTGCATACGAGCTACCCCGTGCAATCGAAATGTACCTTCGCTAGCAGCCAAGGCAGCAGTAAGTGTACGAATAGACAAGCCTGAATTACCTACAAAAATATCAGCAGTATTTTGTTTGAATCCGCCGCCTATCACATAATAACTGCCTGCTTCAATGGCAGTTATATTGACCCCCAACTGCCGTAAAGCTGCAATCATAACGTGTGTATCATCACTGTCTAAAACATTAGTGAGTGTTGTATTTCCTTCACTAAGCGAAGCCAATAACAAAGCACGAATAGACAGACTTTTTGAACCTGGTAAGGTAACTTTACCGACTGCACTGTGGGCGGGTAACAATGTACGGGTTGTTGTATGGTTAGTATTCAAGTGAGTAGGGTAAATAGGGCTATAAATCATAATCAAGTATACAAATATACAAATATACAAATATAAATATTGAAAAACTATTTTAACGTAGCTACCATATCTGTTCGAGTTAAATGCGTGATTAAATTAGAATTCGGCAGTTCAATAAAACGTTCTAACAAGCGTTGTGCTAATTTAGCAGCGGTTAATATGAATTTTTGCCTACCATGCAACATAAGATGGGCAGACGAACTAATCGTGTTTAAGAGCATTATTCCGATATGGTCTAAAAATCCTACCCCTTGGGTTTGAAAGCGGTAATGTTCTTGCACAACATCAGCTTGAGTATCGTTACTATAAGTCAAAATAGGCAGACTGTTTGCATATTTAAGTAACCAGCAGTTTAAGGTTACTGCATTAAGGTTAGGTGCAACCAGCAACCAGCGTATATTTAAATAAGTATGATTATTGACAGATTGCTTTGCGTTAAATATTTTATTTAATAATTCAGGAACATCTTGCTCATACAAAGGGTTATAAAACGCGTGATGAGAGTCGTAACGTGGCATACCCGACCGGCTAATATGCTGCATACCGAGAGACGGCTGAACAATCAAAAAGCAATCGATATTTTCTAAATCAGTCTGCCAACTAAAAGTATCATTGATTAAAAAACTATTTAAATGAACGGTAGTACTGGGCAAAGGGGTATGCGTAGACACGTACACCTGTTGATAGCGTTTATTGGCTAGTATTTGATTTAGCAAAGCGTCGCCTAGGTGTGTTGTGGCACCAAAAATATATGCACTGCATGGCTTAACGGGAGTTAAATTTGCTTGGTTATCAAAAGAAATAGCGTCAATAGTACGTTTCATATAAAAATAATAATTTTAAATATAACTAAAAAGATAATTAAAGAGATAATTAAAAAAGCCGCTGAAGTAGCGGCTTTTTTAATTTAGATTGAATGTTATGAACGTATATTACGCATTAACTAATAATAAAAATAAATAATTTAGTAAATGCAATACATACACATATTAACAAATTATGTTTACTTATTAACGCTACGTGTACCGACTACTTCAATTTCTACACGGCGATTTTTTGCTTTCCCTGCTTTGGTAGCATTGCTAGCAACAGGTTGTTTTTCGCCTTTACCTTCTGTCAATACACGGTTAGCATCAATACCTTTGCTAACTAAGTAGGCTTTAACAGCAGCTGCACGGCGCATTGATAGTTTATCGTTGTAAGCATCTGAAGCGTCACTGTCTGTATGACCAACTGCAACAATCACTTCTAACGCAACTAGTCTGACTTTCTGGGCTAAATCATCTAGTTTAACTTTTGCTTCTGATTTTAGAATGGCTTTGTTTGTATCAAAGAAGGCATCGGCAGCAAAAGTAACTTTTTCCAAACTAACAACAGGCTTAGGCATTTCAACAGGCTTAGGCATTTCAACGGGTTCAGCTATCACAACAGGCTCTGATATGACAGGTTCAACGACAACGGGTGCTACATAAGGCGCTACGTAAGGAGTAACAACAGGTACTGCAACAGTGGGTACGCCGCCTTCACATTCAGGCTGTGCCAATTCTGGTGTCCAATAATCCGTACGTACACACAATCCAGAGGAATTACGTACAATAAAACCACTTGAATCTTGGACATAACCACCATTATTTATGACTTCGTCTGCTGTAATTATGCTACCAGCTGTTTGCCCGATGGATTGTGATGATGGCATTCTTTGACCCGGTATTTGGGTAGTAATTTGGTTTGTTACTTGACCTACTGCTTGTCCAACAGATTGGTTATAAGAAGATATTTTTTGACCTGCTACTTGACCAACGGTTTGATAGGCGAAAGTGCTGGTTGCTGTAACACTGGCAAGCATTGCAAACGCTAAATTAGATAGTTTCATGAAAGACCTTGTGATTTTATAAGGTTAAAAATAAGAGAGCGAAAGTAAAATATAAATATTAAAGATGCTATGAGCTTTTAATATTTAGTAAATTACTAAATTTGACCAATAAGTAGCAATTAACGAAACTATACACGCAACAGTCTAGTTATCACACTAATAGTAGTTTAACACTGCTACAGCGATTCTTAAAAAAATAGCAGTCTACTTATCTCTAAAAAATATGTAAAAAATACTAAATGATGATTAATTTATCTAAAAATCACTGAATAATTGTAATATGTGTAACAAAAAACCAACAAAAACCAACAAAAAATAGAATTATTATTTTTCACTAAGCTACAAGTTTAGCCACAGTTTGAAGTATTAATGATATTAGCATTATTATGTATGACATTTTAAAGTGTGCCTAATAACTTTTAATTGATTATTTGGTAAGTTAAATTATAATTTTTACAATATTTATGTTGGTGTGTTGTTTTATCAATTATTTAAATATATGGCATTATTACTTAAAAACAGTTATTATATTTTTTATCTTACATAAGCTTTATTTTTGCTAAGAAAATTTTAAAAATATATACTCTAACTATATTAAAGTAGCAATACCAGCTATTCAACTATTTAATATTTAGCCATTGAGCTGTAACCACACTACTAATTGATCTAAAGTCGCTTGTCCACCAGCAGTATTGTTATGGTTAATAATTCCCGTAAACACATACCATTGACCACTTTTACCCAATACATAGCCTGCTAAACCGACACTGTCTTGTAGCGTTCCTGTTTTTAAATGTGCCAAACCAGTGATGTTTTTTAAGCGTTTGGTAAGCGTCCCATCTTGACCCGCAACCGCTAAAGAACTCATAAACTCTGGCATCATTGAATTGTTATAGGCATGTTGTAATAATTTGATTAATGCTAAACCACTGGAGCGTTCAATACGGCTTAAACCGCTGCCATTGTCAAAACGAAGTGAAGGATCATCTAAACCCACTGATTTAAGCCAATGACGCAAACGTTGCTCTGAAGCTATTTGATTAAAAGGAGCGGTTGCACTTAAATTTAAATAAAGCATTTTAGCCATGACATTATTGCTACGTTTATTAATATCGCGAATAATTGACGACAAAGGTTCACTGTCCACTTGTGCTAAAACAGCACTATTTGAGGGAGCTATGCCTGTACGAAATTGTCCCGAGTGTGTTCCACCTAATTCTTGCCACACAGTTTTAATTAAGCCACTGGTATAGTTATTATTTGATGTAATCACACGGTATAAGTTTTGTTGTCCACAACTATTTGGAATGCTGCCCTTAAAATGAATATTACCGCTTATTAGTAAAGTATTAGAAGATTGAATTTGACTAGTAAACGTGCTACGCCAATCAGTACAATTGCCTTGGGTGTTGGTGATGTTGCCTGATTGTGTCCAATCTAATGGCATTGGGTCAGCGACTATGTGCCAGTTGGGTGATGCAGGTTGAAATATCAGGCGAGTTGTATGAAAGTTCATCAGTAAACCGTCTGGTTGTACGTTATAGGGTTTCTCACCTCTGCCATCAAACACATTTGGATTATTTGTATCCATATTGCTTTCAATAATACTGCGGTCAAAGACCCAATCACCTTCAATATGTTTAACACCCGATAGACGTAATTCACGCAATAAACGCCATATATCTTGTAGCTTTAAGCTGGGATCAGCACTGCCTTTAATAAAAATATCACCTATAAATACATCTGTATCAAATTTTAAAGTGCCTTGACTTAATAGTTGAGTACTCCAAAAATAGTTTGCCCCTAAAATATTCAAAGCACCATAAGTGGTGTATAACTTCATTAAACTGGCTGGATTAAGTGCTTGTTCGGCATTTAAACCAAACAGTGTTTTAGCATTGCCTGCGGGTGCAATTGCAATACTAACCCGTTGCTGGGGAATAGAAGCGGCTTGTAGCCAATCTTGAATAGGGGGTGTTAATTTAACGTCAGCAGCTGCCCAAGTTGGACTGCCAAATAATAATGGCACAATTAATAAAATAAGTATAAAAATACGCGTAAAAATGATCATAAAAAATAGTAAAATTATTGTGATAAAAATATTTGTTTATAGCACTGTGTTTATAGCACTATTTTTGCTAAACTAGTAAGTTTTTACAATTACTTAACTTTAAGTAGCTTACGTACACTTAAATTAGGCTAAATTAAAGCTAATTATCGTGAATACTGTTAAAAGCCCGCGTAAACTATTGTCTTTACAAGCCACAATTCAGTAGTTAATAATAGTTGATAGTTGTGTTAATAATGACTGTTGAGTTTAAGTTTTTTGTTTAGATTTTTTGGAGTCTTACTGTGAATATTTCTTTTGGAAAACTTGCAATTGCTGCAGCAATTGCATTCGCTTTATTTAGTTTGCCGAAAATGTACGATGATATGCGTACGCCGCCAGAAAATATTCCTTATAGTAAGCTTAAAGAGGAAGCCAAGGCAAAGCGTCTTGAAAAAATTGAAATTATTCCTCAAGGTTCAACACAAATGGTGGTCGCTAAAGCAAAAGACGGTAAAGAATATGCCGTGATTGCCCCTTCCGATTTATTTATGGTACGTGATTTTATTGACGCAGGGGTAGAAGTGTCAGGAAAAGCAGCGGACAAAAATTTATTCATGAATTTCTTATTTACCTTTGGGCCTATTTTATTAATTGCAGGTTTTTTCTTTTATATGAGCCGTCAAGGGAGTAAAGGCGGTGGTGGGCCTTTTTCCTTTGGCCGTAGTAAAGCAAGAATTTTAGATGAAGCCAATAATACAACGACGTTTGCTGACGTAGCAGGCTGTGATGAAGCTAAATTTGAAGTAAAAGAAATTGTTGATTTTTTAAAAGAACCTAGTAAATATACTAAATTAGGCGGACGAATTCCCCACGGTTTATTGTTGGTAGGACCACCAGGGACAGGTAAGACTTTGTTAGCTAAAGCGATTGCAGGTGAGGCAAAAGTGCCGTTTTATAGCATTGCAGGTTCTGATTTTGAAGAAATGTTTGTGGGTGTGGGGGCATCAAGAATGCGTGATATGTTTGAGCAAGCCCGTAAAACTTCGCCGTGTATTATTTTTATTGATGAAATTGATGCAGTGGGTCGGCAACGCAGTGCGGGCGGTATGGGCAACAACTCTAACGAACAAACTTTAAATGCTTTGTTAGTAGAAATGGATGGTTTTGGTTCAGACCAAGGTATCATTGTGGTTGCAGCTACGAATAGAGCCAATATTTTAGACCCAGCTTTATTGCGTCCTGGTCGTTTTGACCGTCAGGTTGAAGTCGGTTTACCTGATATTCGTGGGCGTGAGCAAATTTTACACGTACACATGCGTAAAGTGCCTTTAGCACCTGGTGTAGACGTTTCTAACGTAGCTAAAGCAACGCCTGGATTTTCAGGAGCAGAATTGGCTAATTTAGTCAATGAAGCCGCTTTACATGCTGCTCGTCGTAACGGTACAGTGATTACGATGAATGATTTAGAAGAGGCTAAAGATAAAGTCTATATGGGAGTTGCTCGTACCAGTATGGTAATGAGTCAAGACGAAAAACGCACAGTAGCTTATCATGAGGCAGGGCACGCTGTAGTCGGCTGTTTATTGCCTGCTTCAGACCCTGTTTACAAAGCCACTATTATTCCTCGGGGCAGAGCTTTAGGGGTAGTATGGCGTTTACCTGTTGCTGACCGTATTAGTTACCATAAAAATAAAATGTTGGCAGACATTGCGGTGTCGTTTGCAGGACGAATAGCCGAAGAAATATTTTTAGATGATATTTCTTCAGGGGCATCATCAGACTATCAACAAGCGACGCAAATTGCTAAAAATATGGTTACTCAATGGGGTATGGGTGATGATTTAGCCCCCATGATTTATACCCAAGAAGACAATCAAGCCATGATGGGTGGTTCAGTAGGCAGTGCAATTAATATGTCGCAATCCACTATGCAACGGGTTGATGCTGAAATTGAAAGAATTATGACTCAACAATACAGTTTGGCAAAGCGTTTAATTAACGAAAATCTTGATATTATGACGGTGATGGCAGAAGGCTTACTGCAATATGAAACTTTAGATGCCGAGCAAATTAATGATATTATGGCACGTAAACCTTTACAGTCAGCTAAAGTATTAAATAAAAATGAAGACGCTCAATTAATTTAATACCTGCTACTGTTTCTAGTTAAATTATTTCTATAATATGCTAACTTATTAATAAGTTTATTAATGAATATACCTTTTGCTAATAAATTGCTAATAAATTGCTAATAAGTTATTAATTGTTAATAAATGATATGAATTATATTTGTGTTAAATAGTTCTATTCATACTGTCATTCGCTACTTTTTACAATGGCGACTTCGCCTAAAAGTTTTATCTTTATTTTGGCGAAGTTTTGGTTTGTTGCTTGCTTTAATGTGCGTTGGCTTTGCTTTGTGGTCGTATGGGTTTACTATGCGTCAAGAATACTCCAGAGCACAAGCCTTGGCTGGACAATTAACTACGGCGGTTAATTTAACGCGTAGTGCTATTATGCACGCCAGATCGACTAACCGTGCCTCGCTGTTGCTAGAGCTAAATACCGATGAGCGGGTTGATGTATTTGTTCGCGAAGGCAACGACACCATAGTTTCATTAGAAGATACAGTCATGCACCACTGGTTGCATAGTTTATTAAAAAATAAATTAGGACAACATACGCAACTTGCCCGCGAAGTCAATCAAATTGAAGGCTTATGGATTAGTTTTGATATGGGTGGTACTACCTTAGGATTACATACCTATTGGTTGCGTGTTGATCCAGAGCGTATAGAAGCCCGTTTAAAAAATCCCACTTGGTGGTGGTTATGGTTAATATTGGCATTGGTTACGGCTGCTTTAGGTGCAGCTTGGCTAACACAACGAATTACTACGCCGCTGACTGCATTGGCAAAACGTATTCAAAATTTATCAGAAGGTGTCCCATACGTACCATTGCCTACACATAGCGTGAAAGAAATTGCTAAAGTGAATGCGGGCATGAACCGTATGGCACAAGCTTTAGCCAGTCAAGAAGCAGACCGCCGTTTAATGTTAGCAGGCTTATCGCATGATTTACGCACACCCTTGGCAAGATTACGCTTAGAATTAGAATTTGCCCCTTTAGAAGATGAGCAACGTGCTGCTATGAACGGTGATATTTCTCAAATAGATATGCAACTTAAACAGTTTACAGACTATATTGGTAGTGACCAAGCACAGCTTAAGCGGCTTAATTTAACCGAGCTAATAGATGATTTTTTATTACGCTATGAGCGTGATAGTCGGTGTAAATTAACAACCCATCTCACCCCTAATCTATTTATTAATGCTGACGAGGCGATGTTGGTACGCTTATTGGGCAATGTGATTGAAAATGCCTGTAGATACGGAACAATCAACAATATTGCATACTTAACTATACACATTTACCAACAAAAAAATGAGGTTATTCTTAGTATTAAAGACAATGGTGAAGGTGTTAATTCTGAACAATTAAGCGAATTGACGCAGCCTTTTGTACGGGGTGATAGTTCACGCAATGGTTGTGAGGGCAGTGGCTTAGGTTTAGCGATTGTCGCAAGAATTGCCAAACGTCATGAAGCTGAATTAAGTTTGCATAGCGCGATTGGAGCAGGATTTGAGGTACGTTTAGTATTTTCTAAAAAATAAAACATTAACGCCTTAGAGATAGGATTTTTATATAAGATTTTTGCAGTTAAAAATTATTAAAAATAAGTCTTAATTGTTTTATTTATTGCTTTATTGCTTTATTGATTTATTAATTTTATTTATTAATTTAATCACTTAATTATTTAGTTACTTAATTGGTATATAAATAATCAATTTCTGCTTGTGTAAAGCCCGCTGCTAATCGGGCGGCTTCATTAAACGGTGGTCGTGGTTTGGCAGCACCGTAAGTTTGGCATAACTGCTGATAATGCGTTACAGGTTCTAAGCCTTGTTTTGCACACAAATAGCGGTACCAATGATTACCAATGGCAACATGGTTAATTTCATCGTGCTGAATGACCGCAATTACGGCGGCACTGTCATTGTCACCACAACCAATTAATTTTTCTCGTACTGCTGGAGCAGCATCTAAACCACGGGCTTCATATAAACGTGGGACTAAAGCCATACGTGCTAACACATCATTTTTTGTTTTATCTGCCATATCCCATAAACTGTTGTGTGCAGGATATGCCGTGTAGTAAGTGTTCACACTTTTCATTCGTTTGGCTAACATTCGGTAGTGATAAGCTTCATCACCCGCAACCATTAACCAATTTTGGTAATACGCTAACGGCATATTATTAAACCGCCAGACTGCATCTAAAGCTAAATTGACTGCATTGAGTTCAATATGTGCCAGTGCATGCAGTAAAGCACCTCGTCCTTGTGGAGTATGTAAAGGTTGAGGGCGAATGTCTGTAGCATGAACTAGCATTAAAGCTGTTGGCATACCCGGTAAATTAGGCGGCTCTCTTAAATGGGCATTTAAGTCCCAGGTATGACTGTATATAGCTTGTCTTGCTAATTGCAAGGTGGCGTGTGTTTTAGCCGCAGGGTCTTGAATGTGTAAAATATTCAATGCTCGAATACGCGGGCAAAGATGGGTGGAGTGATTAATTGTCATAGCATTAAATATTAAATATATATTTAATTTATATTTAATTCAGGTAATGTTAAATTTTAACTTTTACACTATTTATATTGGTGTGTTGTCTTAGTGATTTTACTAATTACTTCTTAATTATTAAATTTCTTGTATCAGTGCTATTTGAACATTACCTTAATTCATATTTAATTTACCCGCTATAAATCCATTGGTAATCGGTAAACGCCAATCCTTACCAAAAGCACGCGGCGTAATTTTTGTACCCACCGCAGATTGACGGCGTTTATACTCATTGATTTGAATTAAGTGTAATATCCGCTTAACGGTATGTTCGTCGCTAATATTTAAAGCAAGTATGTCGTGAAGAGATAAATTGTGTTCTAAATGGGCATTAATAATGGCATCTAATACCGCATAATCAGGCAAACTGTCTTGGTCAGTCTGATTTTCACGCAGTTCAGCACTAGGGGTACGGGTTAAAATATTGTGTGGAATAATAGCGGGTAAGCCTTGTTCAATGGCTTGATTATTTCGCCATTCACACAAACGATACACTTGTGTTTTAAGTACATCTTTTAATACTGCAAAACCACCGCACATATCACCGTACAAAGTGCAATAGCCCACTGCGGTTTCACTTTTATTGCCTGTAGTTAAAACTAAGTGATTAAATTTATTGCTAAATGCCATCAACAGTGTGCCACGAATGCGTGCTTGTATATTTTCTTCGGCTAGTCCTGTAGGTGTCCCTGTAAATGCCGTACTTAATGTATCCAAATACTCTTCAAATAAAGATTCAATCGTTATTTCTTCATAATGAACATTTAAACGTGCGGCCATTGTACGGCTATCTTCAATACTCATATTGGCAGTAAACTGCGTGGGCATCATAATGGCGTGAACCGCATCAGCACCCAAAGCATCTACGGCAATACTCAACACCAAAGCACTGTCAATACCGCCACTAAGCCCTAATACAATGGATTTAAATCCATTTTTATGAACATAATCACGGGTCGCCAGTACTAAGGATTGATATATTTCCGCTTCTACATTCAAAGGCGGGGCTATGTCTGAAGTCTGTGGTGTAGCATTGTTTAAAACAATACAGTGAACAGCAGATTCAAACTGTGGCAGTTGTGTCGTACAAACTCCCTCTGCATTGAGTACAAAGCTACCGCCATCAAATAATAACTCATCTTGTCCACCCAGATGGTTAATGCCAATATAGACCATACCCAATGCGCTTACATTTTTTCGTATGGTATTGATACGGTGTGTCATTTTTCCGTAGTAAAACGGACTTGCATTTAAGACTAATAGCACTTCAGCCCCTGCATCTTTAGCAACTTGTGGGGCAGTGGGCAGCCATACATCTTCACAAATGTTAATAGCAAACCGTGTTTTTTTAATATCAAATACAAAAGGTTCATATTCAGTACCCCCTGCACCACTAAAACTAAAATAACGGTGTTCATCAAAGACACCATAATTAGGTAACTCGTGTTTATAGTAAGTACCCAATACTTTACCCGCACACAATAAACTAGCCGCATTGTTAATATGTGTGATGCGTGTTGTGTCAAAATTTTCAATTGTATGTGCTTGATACCAATCAGGGTGTCCCATTACGACATGTAAATTAGGATAGTCTATAGTTGCGGCAGTGATATGACTTAAAGCGGTTTGACATTGTTTGGCAAACTCTGGACGAAATAATAAATCCTCAGGTGGATAGCCTGAAATAGCTAATTCGGGAAATAAAATTAAATCAGCCTGTTGTTGAGCAGCTTGATGAATAGCAGTTAATATAATTTGCGTATTGTTTGCCACTGCACCAACGGTTAAATTGAGTTGTGCCAAGCAAATACGAACAGTAGAAAATGGTTTATTTAAATAGTTCATTATGCTTACGGTATAAGTACCTAAGGCATAAGTGCCTAAGGTATAAAAATTAGCGTTTTACATTGGCATCTACTACAGTTAGAGCCGTTAAATTTACAATACGGCGTACCGTTGCACTGGCAGTAATAATATGTACGGGTGCATTAGCCCCTAATAATATAGGCCCTACAGCGACATTATTGCCTGCTGCTGTTTTAAGTAAGTTATAGGAAATATTAGCGGCGTCTAAATTAGGAAAAACCAATAAATTGGCAGAGTCAGTTAATGGGCTATCTTTAACGCTATTGGTACGGATACGTTCATCTAAAGCGCTATCACCGTGCATTTCGCCGTCTACTTCAAATGACGGGCTGTGTGTGCGAATGAGTGCTAAGGCTTCACGCATTTTTAATGCACTACTAGAATGGGCTGTTCCAAAGTTGCTGTGTGATAATAAAGCGACTTTAGGCTTAATGCCAAAGCGTTGCAATTCAGCAGCAGCCATTAGAGTAATATCACAAATTTCTTGCGCACTGGGGTCAAAGTTTAAGTGCGTATCTACTAGAAAGACGACTCTATTGGGTAACATCAACCCGTTCATAGCCGCATAGCACGTAGCGTTTTTACGTTTACCAATCACTGAATCAATATAAGGCAAGTGTAAGCTAGGTGTGCCGAATGTACCGCAAATCATACCATCAGCATCGCCGTGCTTGACTAACATACACCCAATTAAAGTATGACGGCGACGCATTTCAATTTTGGCATATTGTTCACTAACGCCTTTGCGGGACATTATTTGATAATAGTCTGTATAGTAAGTGCGATAGCGCTCGTCTTGTTCAGGATTTACAATCGTAAAATCAATACCTGCTTTAATACGTAAACCAAACTTTTCTAAACGTTTTTCAATGACGGCTGGGCGGCCGATGAGGATTGGTTTGGCCAATTTTTCATCTACGACGATTTGGACGGCACGTAACACACGTTCTTCTTCGCCTTCACAATAAACAATACGGGTTTTTTGATTGCTTTGCTCATTGGCTTGTTTTGCCATATTAAACAAAGGTTTCATAAAACTACCTGAATGGTACATAAATTGTTGCAAACTAGCAATATAAGCTGCCATATCTTTAATCGGGCGGGTAGCAACGCCTGCATCCATAGCAGCTTGAGCGACTGCTGGGGCAATTTTAACAATTAAACGCGAATCAAATGGTTTAGGAATTAAATAGTCACGCCCGAAACTAAGGTTACCGACACCATAAGCGGCAGCAACGGCATCATTTTGTTCGGCTTGTGCTAACTCTGCAATGGCATAAACAGTCGCGATTTCCATCTCACGGGTAATAGTAGTCGCACCGACATCTAATGCACCCCTAAAAATATAGGGAAAGCATAAAACATTATTGACTTGATTAGGATAGTCCGTCCGTCCTGTACAAACAATGGCATCATTACGTACGGCAAGGACTTCTTCAGGTAAAATTTCTGGCGTTGGATTTGCCAGTGCCAATATTAAAGGGTTAGTCGCCATTTTGGCAACCATAGTCGGTTTTAATACGCCTCCCGCAGACAAGCCTAAGAATACATCTGCATCAGCAATGACTTCATTTAAGGTACGGGCATCGGTTTTTTGAATGTATTGTGCTTTGTCAGCGTCCATTAATTCAGTACGCCCTTCAAAGACTAAACCACCTAAATCAGTAACCCAAATATTTTTTCGTGGTAAACCTAAAGCAACGAGTAAATTTAAACACGCTAAAGCGGCAGCACCTGCACCACTGGTGACTAACTTAATATCAGTAATACGTTTATTTAATACTTTCAAGCCGTTGAGAATAGCTGCACTCACAATGATGGCTGTGCCGTGTTGGTCATCATGAAATACAGGGATATTCATACGTTTACGTAATTCACGTTCAATATAAAAGCATTCAGGGGCTTTAATATCTTCTAAATTAATTCCACCAAAAGTAGGTTCTAAAGCGGCAACAATAGCAATTAATTTATCAGGGTCGGTTTCATTAATTTCAATATCAAATACATCAATGCCTGCAAATTTTTTAAATAAAACCGCCTTGCCTTCCATAACAGGTTTACTGGCTAAAGGACCAATATTTCCTAGCCCTAATACGGCTGTACCATTGGTAATAACACCTACCATATTGCCTTTAGCGGTGTAGCGAAACACATTTGCAGGGTCAGCGACAATTTCCTCACAAGCGGCAGCGACACCTGGCGAGTAAGCCAGTGCTAAATCACGTTGATTGCTCATTTGTTTAGTTGCAACAACTTGTAACTTTCCAGGTCTACCTTGCTCATGGTATTCTAAGGCGGCTTTACGTAATTGAGAATCTAAAGGTTGTGTCATATATATTTGTTTATGTATTAAAAGGATATAAAGGATATAAAAGATATAAAGGATAGAATATAAAAATATATAAAAATATATAAAAATATATAAAGTAAACTATGATTATCGTTGATTATGATTTAATTTTTTCTAAATTAACGAAGCTAAGCTTTGACTTATCTTTGACTTATTTTAGTAGTAAATTTTTAGTAGTTTTTTAGTAGTTTTAATTTAAGCTATTCAACATCAAAATTTAAGCTATTTAACATCAATTCAATACCGACTCAATATTAAATATTTTATAATGACTTCAATAAATAATTTACCGCCTCACCGTACTTTAACTAAAAAACTAGATGCAAGTAACCGCTTGACTAGTAATATATTAGCCCGCGCGCCCAGTTTTACAGTTGTAGCAGGCGTTTTAGCCGATAAACTAACACACGTTATATTGTCTACTGGCGAGACAGTGTCTTTACAATTACCTCACCATACACACCTTAATCCCGGTGATGTTTTGTTAGATGCAAGCGGTATGATGGTACGCGTAGATGCTGCTGTACAAACGGTTTTAGCTGTAACGCATACAGATACTCAACAGTTGGTTAAATTGGCTTTGGTAGCACACAAACAAGGGCGTGCTTTGGGCTGGTCTAAAAACAAGCTACTGATTGCTGAAGACACCAGTTTACAATATTATTTAAAAAATATGGGTTTTGATATTGAATATACTCAAGGCGAGTTAGCATTGAGTGCTAATTTAGAGAGTTTACCTATGCCTTACCATGCCTGCGACAATGAGCACAAACACATACATAATCATTAAAAAACTGGCATACATAACAGTATGTGTTGTTTAAATAGTACAAATGATAATAATAGGCTGTATTTTTTTGTGTTTTTGAAAAGGATATGCGTATAATTATTTGATGAGACTAATTTAAAAATGTTAGTTATTAATTAAATAGTCGCTTAAATCAATATTATTTAGCTAGTTTTTAACAAAGATTAGCTCCAATCTATATCTATTATTTTTACAGTTTTACCATCTTTATAGTTTTATTATTTTTATATTTTTAACCCTTACCCCTAACTTTTACTGGAATAAACATGACTAAGTCAATCATATTAGCCGCTTTAATCGCTACCACTTTAGTTGCTTGCTCTAAAAAAGCAGAAGAAACAACTATAGTAACCCCATCTATGCCTGCTGCTGAAATGCCAGCAACAACTGCAGCACCAGAAGCGGCAGCACCAGCACCAGCAACACCTGCTGATGCCGCTGCAACAGCAGTTAATACTGCTGCTGATGCCACTATGAGTGCCGCTGGTGCAGTAACTGATGCTGCTAAAGCAACTACAGATGCTGCTAAAGCTGCGGGTTCTGCTGTAACTGATGCAGTTAAAATGGCTAAGTAATTAATTGATTGCTTTGTACTACTTAACCAAGTACAAAATAACCAAGACAAAAAGTTAAATTAAAAACCGCCTCTGGGCGGTTTTTTTATACAATTTAATTTTTATACAATTTAATTTATAGATGCTAATTTATAAATACTACTTAATCTATTACTTAAATTACTTAAATTACTTAAATTACTTAAATTACTCAATTAACTATTTAAGTTGTATAGCTCAAGTAAAATAATAGGCTACACTTTATATTAACTTTTATCATTTTATGACTTCAATTACTGCCATACCTAGCCATCTTAATGTTGAACTAACGATGGCAAATGCTATTCGTGTTTTAACAATAGACGCTGTACAAGCTGCTAATAGCGGACACCCCGGTGCACCTATGGGAATGGCCGATATGGCGGTTGCTTTATGGAAAAAGCATTTAAAACATAATCCAAGTAACCCAGCGTGGTTAAACCGTGATCGTTTTGTATTGTCTAATGGGCATGGGAGTATGCTGATTTATGCTTTGTTACATTTAACAGGTTATGATTTACCCATTGAAGAGTTGCGAAATTTTCGTCAATTACACAGTAAAACACCAGGTCACCCTGAAGTAGATATAACGCCTGGTATTGAGACGACTACTGGGCCTTTAGGTCAGGGTATTACCAACGCTGTTGGTATGGCGTTGGCTGAAAAATTATTAGCCGCACAGTTTAACCGTGAGAATTTAAATATTGTAGACCACCATACGTATGTATTTATGGGCGATGGTTGTTTAATGGAAGGCATTAGTCACGAAGCGGTTGCTTTAGCAGGTGCTTGGAAATTAAATAAATTAATTGCACTGTATGACGATAATGGCATTAGTATTGATGGTCAAGTAACCCCTTGGTTTATTGATGATACGCCTAAACGTTTTGAGGCCTGTGGCTGGAATGTTATTCGGGCGGTTGATGGGCATGATGCTGCTGCGGTATCTGCAGCCATTGCTATGGCTAAACAAATCAATGACAAGCCGACGGTTATTTGTTGTAAAACGTATATCGGCAAGGGTAGCCCAAACCGTGCCAATACCAGTAAAGCTCACGGTGAGCCGCTAGGGGCTGCTGAAATTGAATTAACGCGAACGGCCTTAGGCTGGACAGCAGCAGCATTTGATATTCCAAGTGATATAAAATCAATGTGGGATTGCAAAAGTAGTGGTGAGCAACTTGAAGCTGATTGGAATGATTTGTTTACTATTTATTCAAGGCAATATCCTGAATTAGCCAATGAATTACAACGCCGTATGCAGGGGCATCTTCCTGAACATTTTGCTGTGATAGTTGATACTGCTATGCAAGCGGCTGTTACAAAAGCAGAAACAGTCGCTAGCCGTAAGTCAAGTCAAATAGCCTTAGAAGTGTTTACGGCTGCTTTGCCCGAATTATTAGGTGGTAGTGCCGATTTAACAGGGTCTAACTTGACTAATACGAGCAGTACACCTGCTTTTCGGGTTGATGCTACAGGCAATATAGTCGTTAATGCAGCGGGTCAATTAGGCCGTCATATTAATTATGGTGTGCGTGAGTTTGGTATGGCTGCTATTATGAATGGCATTGCTTTACACGGTGGTTTTATCCCTTATGGTGGAACATTTTTAACGTTTAGTGATTATTCACGCAATGCGATTCGTATGGCAGCGTTAATGAAACGGCGTGTGATTCATGTGTTTACCCACGATAGTATTGGCTTGGGTGAAGATGGTCCAACGCATCAAAGTATTGAACACGCAGCCAGCTTGCGTTTAATTCCGAATTTAGATGTATGGCGTCCGTGTGATACCAGTGAAACAGTGGCTGCATGGGCATCAGCACTAAAGAACAAACACAGTCCGAGTGCTTTACTGTTATCACGTCAAAACTTACCTTATGTATCTAAAATAAACATAGACAATTTAGCCAAGGGGGGGTATGTCTTACGTGAATCAAATACCGTTCCTATGCACGCATTGATTATCGCGACAGGCAGTGAAGTCAGTTTGGCGCTAGAAGCACAAGCGATGTTAGCTATAGACAATATTTGGGTACGCGTTGTGTCTATGCCTAGCACTACTGTATTTGACCGTCAATCACCTGAATATAAATTATCTGTACTTCCTGCAAATGTGCCAACAATTGCAGTAGAAATGGGAGTCACTGATGGCTGGTGGAAATATGGTTGTAAAGCAGTAGTGGGAATTGACGTGTACGGCGAGTCAGCACCTGCACCCGTATTATTTAAACATTTTGGATTTACTGCGGATAACGTTGTGAATACTGTACGCCGTGTATTAGGCTTAAAACTTTAATTATATTTATAACTTATATTTTGTATCAAATTAGTATTTATGTAATATAGTTGTAATTTTTAGTATACATTTAAACTTAAAATGCCTAAATATATAAACATCTAAATATATAAACATCTAAATATTTAAGGCATTGCTACTTTAATATGGTTAAAGTATATATTTCTAAAATTTTCTTAGCAAAATAAAGCTTGCGTAAGATAAAAAACACAATAACTATTTTTAAGTAGCAATGCCATATTTAAATACTTAAACATTTTTAACTCATCATTAAGGAAATTTTTATGACTATTCGTATTGGTATTAACGGCTATGGACGTATTGGACGTAATATTTTACGTGCGTATTATGAAAACGGTAAGTATAGTAAAGACATTCAAATTGTTGCGATTAATGATTTAGGCGATGCTAAAATCAATGCTCATTTAACACAATATGACACAGCCCACGGCAAATTTCCAGGTACAGTTACCGTTGATGGTGATTCAATTGTTGTAAATGGTGATTATATTAAAGTCTTTGCTCAACGTGACCCAGCACAAATTCCTTGGAGCAGTGTAGGTGTTGATGTAGTACTAGAATGCACTGGGTTTTTTACAACAAAAGCTGATGCGTCTAAACATTTTCAAGGCGGTGCAAAAAAAGTAATTATTTCTGCCCCAGGTGGTAAGGATGTTGATGCAACCGTTGTCTACGGTGTAAATCACCATGTATTAACCAGTGAAATGACCGTGATTTCTAATGCATCTTGCACAACCAATTGTTTGGCGCCTTTGGCAAAAGTATTAAATGATACTGTGGGCATAGAAACAGGTTTAATGACAACGATTCATGCGTATACCAATGACCAAAAGCTAACCGATGTTTATCATGATGACGTTCGTCGTGCTCGTAGTGCTACACAAAGTATGATTCCGACTAAAACAGGGGCTGCTGCTGCTGTGGGTTTAGTTTTACCTGAATTAAATGGTAAATTAGATGGTTATTCTATGCGCGTTCCGACTATCAATGTGAGTGTAGTTGATTTAAGCTTTATCGCTAAACGTGATACCAGTGTTGATGAAATCAATGCTTTAATTAAAACTGCTTCAGAAGGTATGCTTAAAGGTGTACTAGATTATACTGATGCACCCTTAGTAAGCGTTGATTTTAATCATAATCCAGCCAGTTCAGTATTTGATGCGACGCTAACCAAAGTCAGCGGTAAATTAGTCAAGGTAAATAGTTGGTACGACAATGAGTGGGGATTTTCAAATCGCATGTTAGATACCACTATGGCTTTAATGGCAGCAAAATAAATTTATATATTGTTATATATTATTATGTTGTTACATTGTTGTACTCTTTAATCTTTAGTGATATTTTCTAATTATTCTAATTATTCTAATAATAAATAAACCCGCTGATTTAAGCGGGTTTATTTACATTTACTGCATTAAACACTATTTAAAAATACCGTTTAAATAAAAATACCGTTTAAAAGTATTGTTTGGCAACTAAATTAACATTTGTCTGTTTTAAAGCAGGGAAATAACCTGTAGACCGTGTGGGATAAAAATCAATATCTAAACCAACCGCATTTTTTTTGTCAAAAAAATCAAGACCCACACCATAATTGATACCATTAGTAGACCAAGCTTTATCAACTGTTATTTTGTTTCTTCCAATACCTATTTTAGCATTTACACTCATAAATGAATTAATTGGCATGATACCTACGGCACGAACAGACACTGCGTGAGACCTTATTTTGGGCGAAGCGGTAGAGGCATTTTGTTCATACAACGATTGATATTTAGTAACTACTGCAAAGTTGGGGTGCAGTTTATAGCCTAATCCAACACCAACAGTACCCATTGTTGGTTCTTGACCTGATTTTGAGAGAGAGACATATTGAGATTTTTCAGCTAAAGCAACGCTGGTTACGCCTAAGCTCATTTCTAAATACATTTGTGCTTGAGAGGTACTGATAATATTAAGTAAAATCAAGGGTAGAATTGTTTTTTTCATGGTAATTTATTTATAGTTGCCCAGCCAATATTAAATAATTGAATAACTGAATAGGTTAATTAATATTGATATGATTGATATTGATAATTATTACAGTGTTTTCAAATTATATTAGTGTAATACTGTTAATTTTATTACTTGTGCTTTAATTTGTATTAAACTGGCTTCAAATGCTATTAGTCGCTCTTGTTCTTGTGTAACAACAGCAGCGGGTGCGCGTTTAATAAAGGCTTCATTGCTTAATTTAGCATTGATTTTGCTTATTTCAGTGTCTAAACGGATTGATTCTTTATTTAAGCGTATCAGTTCTGCGGCTGGATCTACTTCAATAGACAAACTGAATTGTAAATGACCAATGACCGCTGTGGGTAAGCCGACTTCAGGCGTAGTATCTGATAATTTTATGCTAGATAGACGGATTAAAGACTGTAAAAATGGTGCATAGGTGTTGATAGTTGAGGTATGCGTAGTATCACTGACATGTACAATCATCGGTACTTGTTGTGTAGGCTGTAGTTTCATTTCGCTACGCAAATTTCGCAATGCCGCAGCAATCTCTTTTAGTTGTGATACCCAAGCATCCGCTTGAGGGTTTATTTTTTCAAGGTGTGCTTGCGGATAGCCTTGCTGCTGAATACTAATAATTTGATTTGCTTTACGTATTTCTAGCACTAAACTTACTTTTTGCCATAACTCTTCGGTAATAAACGGTGCAATTGGATGTAATAAACGTAAGGCAGTTTCTAGTACTTGTAATAAAGTCTGGCGTGTAGCCGTTTGTTGAATAGGTGTGCCTTGTGCGATTTGTACTTTTGCTAATTCTACATACCAATCGCAATACTCGTCCCAGATAAAGCGATAAATGTGATTAATAATATGGTCAAAACGGTATTCTACAAAGCCTTGATTGACTAACTGTTCCGTGCGTTGTAATTCGCCAATAATCCATTGGTCAGCAGGTGACAAAGCCATTTTCAAATCAAGTTCGGTATATATTTTAGCAGGTTTATTTAAACTGTTTAGATCGCAGTCTTTTCCTTCAGTATTCATTAAAACAAACCGTGTTGCATTCCACAATTTATTGCAAAAATGACGGTAACCGTTGCAACGATCGGCTGCAAAATGAATACTACGTCCCAAGCTGGCTAAACTAGCAAACGTTAAACGCAAGGCATCAGCACCATAAGCAGGAATACCGTCAGGGAATTCTTTTTCTGTTTTTTTGCGTACTGTTGGGGCAGTTTCAGGACGACGTAAACCTTGTACACGTTTATTGAGTAGTGCTGGTAAATCAATACCATTAATTAAATCAACAGGGTCTAATACATTGCCCTCTGATTTACTCATTTTTTTGCCTTCGGCATCTAAAACTAAGCCGTGAATATACACATGCTTAAAAGGTACTTTACCTGTAAAATGTGTGGTCATCATCACCATACGGGCTATCCAAAAAAAGATGATGTCATAGCCCGTGACAAGTACTGATGATGGCAAATATAAATCACGGTCGGTCGCTGTGTGCAAAGTACTAAATGGTACAAGTGCCGATGAATACCAAGTATCTAGCACATCAGGATCACGGGTGAGTGCTTGTCCACCCGATTGCACTAAGGCATCGGCTTCATTTTCAGCCACATACACATGGCCTGCCGCATCGTACCACGCGGGGATTTGATGTCCCCACCACAATTGACGACTGATACACCAATCTTGAATATTATGCATCCATTGATTGTAGGTATTAACCCAATTATCCGGTACAAATTTAACTGCACCACTGTCTACAGCATCAATCGCTTTTTGAGCTAGCGATTTACCGCTTGTATCTTGTGCTGGGTCTTCACAGACTTTATTCACCGCTACAAACCATTGGTCGGTAAGCATCGGTTCAACTATTTGTCCAGTTCGGGTACAAATCGGCACCATTAAAGTATGCGGTACTATTTTTTGTAAAAAGCCCTGTACATCTAAATCCTTGACAATAGCTTTACGTGCAACAAATCGGTCTAAGCCAACATAATCAATTGGCATAAGGTATTCAGGGCTGTGGAGCTTATCGTTACTCACAATTTTTGCATCTAATGTCAAAATTGTAATGAGTGGTAAATGGTGTCTTTGAGCAATTTGGTAATCATTAAAATCATGTGCGCCTGTAATTTTAACGCAACCGCTACCAAAATTTTTATCTACATAAATATCCGCAATAATCGGAATAGTGCGGTTACACAATGGTAAGATGACACTTTTACCAATTAAGTGTTGATAGCGTTCATCATCAGGATGAACACACACGGCCACATCACCCAGCAGTGTTTCTGGACGGGTTGTCGCTACAATTAAACCTGATAAACCCGTTTGCGTATCAATATTTCCATCACTAAATGGATATAAAATATGCCACATACTGCCTTGGCGTTCTTCATTTTCTACTTCTAAATCACTGACTGCACTTTTAAGAATAGGATCCCAATTAACCAGACGCTTACCACGGTAAATTAAACCTTGTTGATACAACTTAACAAAGGTTTCAGTAACGGTTTTTGATAAATCATTGTCCATCGTAAAGTATTCACGCTGCCAATCTACACTCGCACCCATACGGTGCATTTGTTCTGAAATAGTATTGCCTGATTCTTTTTTCCAATCCCATACTTTACTTAAAAAGGCTTCACGGCCTAAATCATGACGGGTTTGTCCAGTGGCTTGTAGTTGGCGTTCTACGACAATTTGTGTTGCGATACCTGCATGATCAGTACCAGGAATCCATACAGTATTAAAACCGCGCATACGGTGATAACGCGTCAAACCGTCCATAATGGTTTGATTAAACGCATGCCCCATGTGTAAAGTGCCTGTCACATTAGGCGGCGGTAGCTGAATTGCAAAACCTTGTGAGTTAGTTTCAGTATTATGAACGTGTGTTCCTGCGTGTGCAAGGTTTAAAGTATTCCAAAACTCATTCCAAAGCGGTTCTAGGGTAGCAGGTTCAAATGCTTTAGCTAGTGAATCTAATAAAGGGTGTGTAGGGTGTGTGGACATAGTGAATAAATTGAATAAATAATTTATATTCGTAAGAAGATAGTATATCTACTGTTGAATTTATTACGGCTTTAGATTGTATGTGTGTTTTTGCGTCTATTTTTGTATTCGTATCTAATTTTAAGTCTAAATTAGTAGTTTTAATGGATTTTAAAACTATTTCTTGATTAAAAAGTTATTTGATTATTTAATATTAAGGCATTGCTACTTTAACCATATTAAAGTAGCAATGCCCATTATTTTTATAATGAGCATTGTTTATTTAAAAATAAGGTTCATTATGCTGTTGTTACTATCTCCTGCTAAAAGTTTAAATATTGATCGCAAATTGCCGCAAAATATTCAAACGAGTTTACCGCGTGAACACGATAAAGCCTTAATATTGATTCAGCAATTACGGCAACTACAGCCGTCTGATATTGCGCGTTTAATGGGTTTATCGGATACTTTAACTGTTTTGAATGTACATAGATACCAAAAATTTCAAAATGAAGCAAATAGCTTTAATGCTTATTGTGCATTATTAATGTTTGATGGTGATGTTTATGATGGTTTAGATGCAAATACATTAAGCTTTGAGCAATGGAATGAAGTGCAAAATAAAGTACGAATACTAAGTGGTTTATATGGTGTCTTAAGACCATTAGATTTAATACAACCTTACCGCTTAGAAATGGGAACACGTTTAACCACACCAAATAGTAAAAATTTGTATCAATATTGGGGGGAAGACATTACAAATCGCTTAAATCAGGACCTTGAGCGATACCAACATTCAGTAGTACTGAATTTAGCCAGTGATGAGTATTTTAAAGTGATTCAAGTAAAAAAAATAAAAGTACCTGTTATAAGTTGTATATTTTTAGATGAAAAAAATGGAATATACAAAGTAATTGGAGTTTTTGCTAAACGTGCACGTGGAATGATGACACGGTTTATTTTAGATCAATCTATTAATGACTTTGATAATTTAAAAAGTTTTAATAAAGAGGGTTATCAATGGTCAAAGCCTGATTCCACTGATGTAGCATTAATATTTAAAAGGTCTAAAATAAGGTCTAAGCTGTATACTATTGAATAATTTTGATAAAAATTGGTAATAAAATCGGTAATGTTAAATTTTAACTTTTACAGTATTTATGTTGGTATATTGTCTTGTTGATTTTACTAATTATTTCTTAATTATTAAATTTCTTTTATCAGTGATATTTTAACATTACCA
>JBEDNN010000056.1:0-12472 GCA_041170585.1 Pseudomonadota bacterium
CTGGTGCATTTGCCATTGCTTGACCATTAACAGTCAAACCCGCACTAGATAATTTGATACTAGATTTTTCACCAATTCCTTTGACTCGCATATCAAAGTCAGACCAATCTTTAAATGAGCCTTTTGCTGATCGTTCGTCAATAATTCTTTTCGACATTGCAGGACCAATACCTTTAACACTGTCTAGTTCAGCTGCGCTTGCCTTATTGACATCAATCGCGGCAAATGATACTGACATAGCAGCGACTAAAGTCGTTAAAGCAAATAATACTCTTTTCATGATATTCCTTTTAAATAAAAATTAAAAATATAAAAATTAAAAATATAAAAATATAAATTTTACTGCGTACTAATTATAGTAAATAACAACAGAATCTTAGTCTATGAACCTTTAAATTAGACAATCAAAATAAAAATAAAAAATTTTAATTACAACTAAATTAGGCATTGCTACTTTAATATGGTTAAAGTATATATTTCTAAAATTTTCTTAGCAAAATAAAGCTTGCGTAAGATAAAAAACACAATAACTATTTTTAAGTAGCAATACCCTAAATTAAATTAAAGGCATCACTAAGTATACTAATGTTAATCATTATTATAAGGTAAAGTATTCCAACGACCACACCCTGTGCAACGCCATTGGTGCCGAGAAGCCTTAAAGCCACAATGTTTACACACTAATTTATCAGTGTACTTAATTAATAAATCCATTGAATCAATAGCTTGTGCTTGCCATTGTTGTGCATAATCACTATAAAGAGTATCTAAACTATAGGTTAGTAATAAATATATCGTTGATAAACGTTGAGGGGGCGATTTTAAATGATAAGCCAAAGAATGCAATAACTGCAATTGCCCTTCTATATCATTATTGTTTTTTAACACAGGCAATAGTTGCTTAACTACTTGATAATTAGGATAATTATTTGCCCAACGCTTAAGAACAAATAAAGTTTTATCAGTCAATGCTTGATGACTACTAGCATATACCAGTACAGTGTTTAATGCCAGTGCCGTTAATTTATTATCTTTACTCAAAACATAGTCTAACTGTTGTACGGTGTTATCTACAACTTCTTGTATATTTGATATAGCAGCGGATAAAACCAACCGTGCTTGATAAAATACAATCCTTGGATTTAATGGATAACTTGCTTCAGCTAAATCTAAGCTTTTTTTAGCTTGTACAAACTCACCTGTTTGTAAATATAACTCTGCCAACTCACAAGAGTAATGCGATAAATCCTCATTCAACCAATCACTTTCAGTATTGGCAATGACATTAATAGGGTTTATAAGTTGAGTGTTTAGTGTTGTTTGATAGCGTTGTAAAGCATCAATAGCTGCTTGCCAATTGCTTTCTTTTTCATATAATTTTGCTAATTCTCGTTGTGCTTGTAATGCGTAATCGGTATTAGCTAATGTATTAAATACAGATTCAGCATGGTCAAAAATACCTGCATTTAAATAATCTTGCCCTAAGCAAAACAGTGCTTTTTGGCGAGAGTATTCTGGTAAATCAGCACGTTCTAGTAAATTACGGTGAATCCGAATAGCCCGCTCTGTTTCACCGCGTCTACGAAACAAATTACCTAAGGCAAAATATAAATCGGCAATACTTGGGTCTAAACGTGCCACTTCTTCAAAAGCTTTAATCGCTTGTTCATATTGGTCGTTTAACAAAAAGTTAAGTCCTTGAAAATAGGATTCAGGTAATCGGCGTGTACGCGTCAGTAATTGAGTTGAATCTAGCTTAGCAGCAATCCAACCTAAAGCAAATAACAGGGGTATGGCTAATAGCCACCAAGTACTGGCTTGCATGAAATAACTCTTTAAATAGTAATATAAATTTAATAATATAAATTTAATATATGTAAATTAATAATATGAATTTGATAATATGAATTTAATATGTGTAAATTTTAAACACATTAAGAAAATATTGATGAATGCGTCAAGTGACGTAATTCACGACCTGCCTTAAAGTGGATAATACGTTTAACAGGTACAGTTACGGTCTGACCTGTACGCGGATTCCGTGCAGTATAAGCGTTACGTCTTGTGGTACTAAAACTACCAAAACCACGAAATTCAGCGCGTTTATCTTGTGCTAATTGTTCACTAATACTGTCAATAATTGTGCGGACTGCTGCATCTACCAAACTCATCGGAAGGTTAATATTTTTTTCTTGCATACGTTCGTAAATACGGTCAATAAGTTCTGCTTTAGTCATAATAATAAATAGCTTTATAAAAAATAGTATTAAACATTAAATATTAAACATTAAACATTAAATATTAAACATTAAGTATATAAAAAAACCGCTGGAATAAAACCAGCGGCTTTTTAAAAAACACTTCACTCAAATATAAATAAAGTATTTGCTTACTTGTCTAATTTAGCACGCAATAAAGCCCCTAAATTAGTTGCACCACTCGCAGCATTTTGTCCTTGTGCCATTTTAGACATAGATTCGGCTGTTTCAGCTTGGTCTTTAGCTTTAATGGACAATTGAATTGAACGCGTTTTACGATCTACATTAATAATTAACAAATCTAAAACTTGACCTTCTTTTAATACTGATGTTGCATCTTCAGTACGTGTGGTTGCGATTTCTCCAACACGTAAATAACCTTCAACATCGTCATTTAAAGCGATAACAGCCCCTTTAGAATCAACTGTTTTAACGGTACCACTAACCATAGCACCTTTGTCATTGGCTGATGTGTAATTACTAAATGGATCACCATCTAATTGTTTGATACCCAAACTAATACGCTCTTTATCAGTGTCAATAGCGAGTAAAACGGCTTCTATTTCATCGCCTTTTTTGTATTTACGTACAGCGACTTCACCGGGTTCAGACCAAGATAAATCAGACAAATGAACTAAACCATCAATGCCGCCTGGTAGACCTAAGAATAAACCAAAATCAGTGATTGAGCGAATAGGACCAGTTACTTTATCACCTTTTTTGAAGTTTAATTCAAACTCATCCCAAGGATTGGCTTTACATTGTTTCATACCTAAGCTAATACGGCGACGTTCTTCGTCAATTTCTAGCACCATTACTTCGCATTCCTGACCTAAAGTAACCAGTTTTTTCGGATCACTATTTTTATTAGTCCAGTCCATTTCAGATACGTGAACTAAACCTTCAATGCCATCTTCAACTTCAACAAAACAACCGTAATCGGTGATGTTAGATACTTTCCCAAACATACGTGTACCCGTTGGAAAGCGACGTGCAATACCATTCCACGGGTCTTCACCCATTTGTTTAATACCTAAAGATACTCGTTGGCGTTCATTATCAAAACGTAAAATTTTTGCTGTTACCTCTTGACCTGGTTGTAACATATCACTTGGATGACGAACACGTTTCCATGCCATATCAGTAATATGTAATAAACCGTCAATACCACCTAAATCAACAAATGCACCATAGTCAGTAATATTTTTAACAACACCTGTTACAATAGAACCTTCAGATAAACTCTCCATTACTTTGGCACGGTCTGCACCCATACTGGCTTCTACAATAGCACGGCGGCTTAATACGGCGTTATTGCGTTTACGGTCTAACTTAATAACACGGAATTCCATCGTTTGGCCTTCAAACGGACTCAAATCTTTAATGGGACGTGTATCAATTAATGATCCTGGTAAAAAGGCACGCACACCATTTAAAATGACGGTTAAACCACCTTTAACTTTGCCTGTTACTAAACCAGAAACATTTTCACCTTTTTCCATGGCTGATTCTAAAGCCATCCAAGCTGACAAACGTTTAGCGCGGTCACGCGACAATGAAATATGACCGTGTCCATTGTCAGTTGATTCTATAGATACAGCTATAAAATCACCAATGATAGCTTCAAGAACACCAGCATCATTTTTAAATTCTTCTTCAGGAATGTAACCTTCTGACTTCAAACCCGCATTGACAACAACAAAACCTTTTTCAATACGCACAATTTCAGCAGTAATAACTTCACCACTACGCATTTCAGTGCGTTGAATTAACTCTTCAAACAGGGTTGCAAAACTTTCAGACATGGAATTAAATCTTTCGGGTTCACACCACTATGCTTTTATATAAAAGCATTAGGGCGGTATTAAAAAAATAGCCTTAATTTTATACATATAAAATAAGACTGCTTACTTAAAATACTTACATACTATTTAAAATAATTCAAATAATATATAAATAATTAAGCCCTCAATTTTAGCCTTTTTTAAATATTTTTATGTTAAATCATTGATTTTTAATATTTTTAATACATTTAAATTTAAAGAATGACGTTTTTTCCAAAGTTTATTTATATTTATAATAAATTTGTATTTATATTTGTATTTATATTTGTATTTTAAATATTTATTTAAACATCATCACACTGACGTAATCTACCAGCAATTTTTATTAAAGATTGTTGGCGGTCAATGTTTAATTGATTAAAACGATAACGCAAACGTTGTTTATTACTGTCTCGTTCCCGAACATCAACATTTTTTAAACCCCGTGTCGTTAATGATTGTTTAAAAGCAATTCCAGCTTCGCGAGTATTTACAATACTTAAAGAAATTTCATTGCTAGATAGAATATCATATTCCTGAATTTCTAATTCCTTTAACTGTTTAAGTATGTCATTGAGTTGATTGCTATTAATAAAAGGTCCTAAAAACACCATAAATGTTGGGGGTGCTTGAGCCAGTTCAGGCGAAAATTCACCCCATATCGGGTTAGCTAATGCGGCTTTAGCACGTTTTAAATCTGTCTCACTAAAAAACTCCCAT
Source organism: Pseudomonadota bacterium (assembly GCA_041170585.1). Taxonomy (GTDB): domain Bacteria; phylum Pseudomonadota; class Gammaproteobacteria; order Burkholderiales; family Burkholderiaceae_C; genus JBDLSY01. Next base: position 4,802 of record JBEDNN010000056.1, read on the forward strand.
AAATAGCAGCTATTTATGGGTATTGCAGCCCCTTGATTACGGTGATTATCATTTGTTGTTTGTGTAGGCAATACAATTTTGTCTATTGATATTTCGTTTAAGACAGGTGAATCATTGCCGCCTTCTAAAGCTACACCTTCGCGTGTTAAAAATAAAAAAAACAATGTATTAATTAATAATAATATGATTAATAATTTAAAATAAAATAGATGGCTATATTTTTTTGAGCCATTGTTATTCACAACATTATCATCAGAATTTATATTATCATTGCTTGTTTTAGATTGAGTATAAGTCATATTAATATTTTGTATTATTATTTTGGTACTATTACCATTCAATGATTTTTGTGATAATTTTTAAAATCTAAAAGTCGAATTTATAACGTATTTTTATGATAGATGCCTCATAGACTAGGCATTTTGAATGTTTTATAATTGTAAAACTTTAATAACTTTAATAATTTTGATATGTTTAAATGGCTAATTATTACTGTATTTATTTTATTCATATTAGCACGAACCCGTTTATCAAAATATCTACGGCTAGGGTATTTACCTGGTGATATTTATTGTGTCTATAAAAAATTTAAATTACATCTGCCTTTTACTTCTACTTTAGCTATTTTTGTGATACTTTACGTATTAGTTCGTTTTGTTTAAAACTCTTATGCTTAATAAGTACCCATTGAATATGGATTGAATACTTACTAAATATTTATTAAACACTTACTAAACACTTAATAAACACTTACTAAACACTCTTTATATGCCACAACAATCTCTGACTATTATTAATAAACTAGGGCTTCACGCCCGTGCTAGTGCAAAATTTACTCAAACAGCAGCAGGATTTCCCTGCGAAGTCTGGGTTTCAGCACGTGGTAAACGTGTCAATGGTAAATCAATTATGGGCGTCATGATGTTGGCGGCAGGTATTAATACCCCCATCACTATTGAAACTATCGGCGACCAAGCAGACAATGCTTTGCTTGCTTTATGTACTTTGATTAACACTTACTTTGGTGAAGGTTCTTGAGTTACTGTGAATCAAAATACTAGTAACATTTCAAATATTACTGGTATTGCTGCCAGCAACGGCTGGGCAATTGCTACTGCACAGGTTTTAAACCCATACGTACCCACGGCTGTTTACTATTGTGTTGAACCTTCACAAATTAAACACGAGCAAACCTTATTAACGGGTGCATTTAAATCAGTACACCATGAATTAAGTGTACTATCAGAACCTTTAAAAAATTTAGTTGCACAGGGACTGGCACACGAAGAAGTGTACACTTTATTAGAAGTTCAATCACTGATGCTAGATGACCCCGCTTTATATGACGCTACATTGGCATATATAGCAGAAACAGAAGTCAATGCAGCTTGGGCTTTAAGCCAACAAATACAATATTTAGCGGCAGAGTTTGAAAAATTGTTAGATGACTACTTTAAAGAACGTGCCTTAGATATTCGACAATTGGGACAACGCTTACTTAGCCATTTATTGACGCCACAACGCAGCACTTGGAATTACACTTTAAGCCTATCTGCAAGCGACGCGCCGATTATTTTAGTTGCACAAGATTTACCACCTGCTTACTTTGCACAATGGCAGCCTCATAGTTTAGCGGGCTTAGTGACTGAATTAGGCGGATATTCCAGTCATACAGCCATTATGGCTAGAAGCCATTCTATTCCTGCGGTGTTGGGGGTTAGCGGTGGGTTAAAGCTGATTAAAACAGGTGATTTATTGGCTTTAAACGGCCATACAGGTGAACTGTGGATTAATCCTGACGCAGTACAGTTGTCTATATTACGTGCAGCACAAGTTATTTGGACTGAATCACAAATAAGTGCCAATAATGAAGTATCGCAAGCGGCTATTACTCAATGTGGAAAAACAATTACTGTTTTAGGTAATATTGAACAACCGAGTGATATTACGGCAGTGTTGGCTGCCCACTTAGAAGGTGTCGGTTTGTTTAGAACAGAGTTTTTATTTATGGGGCGAGATCACTTACCGAGCGAAGCAGAACAGACGGCGGCTTACACCAAGGTTATTTACGCTTTAAAGGGTAAACCTGCGGTATTACGCACACTTGATGTGGGTGCAGACAAATTACTTAATACGATGCAATCGTCCAACGATAGTCCTAATCCTGCTTTGGGGTTGCGAGCTATCCGTTATTGTTTAGCGAATCCTGAATTATTTTTGACACAATTGCGGGCTTTACTGCGAGCCGCACACAATACAATACCAGGTACACTTAAAATATTACTACCTATGATTGCGAGTTTAGATGAGCTACAGCGTTGCCGTAGTTATTTATTAGAGGCTGAACAACAATTATGTACTGAAAATATTGCTTACGGTACAGTAGAGCTAGGCATCATGATTGAAATTCCTGCAGCTGCTATTGCAATTGAATGTTTATTGCCCTACATTGATTTTTGTAGTGTAGGCACTAATGATTTAATTCAATATACTTTGGCTATAGACCGTAATGATGCAGCGGTATCGCACTTATACAACCCTGTTCACCCAGCGATTATTCAATTGTTACGACACGTGTTTAATGCGTGTAAAACAGCTAAAAAACCTGTTTCTGTCTGTGGAGAGATGGCAGGTGATGTACGTTATACCTCAACTTTATTAGAGTTAGGTTTACGTACTTTCTCATTACACCCTAATCAAGCCCCAGCAGTGAAAGCCGCTATTCGGCAATGGCACAGCAATATACTATAAATATATGTTTGATATTCAAGCGTTTGATATATCACGATTGGCTGATTTATCACAAAGACTAAGCACAAATACACAACTAACGGTACAAGTGATACCAGAAACTGATTCAACCAATAGTTTATTATTAGCACAAGCAAATTATTTACCACTGTATCCTAAACCAGCTGTCGCCTGTTTAGCTTTAAAACAAAGTAAAGGCCGTGGGCGTTTAGGGCGTAAATGGATTTCAGATAATCAAAGTACAGGCATTCATAATGCGGGCATTCATAATGCGGGCATTCATAATGTGGGCATTCATAAAAATACAGCGTTTACGGCAAGTATTGGATTTTCTACAGTTTTACCTTTATCACATTTAACTGTATTGTCGTTACAAGTAGGGGTTGCAGTGGCACAATATTTGCAAGGCTTAGGATTAGATATTGCTTTAAAATGGCCGAATGACTTGGTATTAAGGACTGGGTGTCCAAAAAAGTTTGAAAAAATTGGCGGTATATTAATTGAAACTCGAAGTTTAGATACCGCTCAATATCAACCAGAAAAAACTGCCGTTGTAATGGGCTTAGGTATAAATTGGTATGCAGCCCCTGATATACTTAACCGTAACACAGCCTGTGTAGCCGATAATATGTATGCCTTGCCTGATTCGGAATCAGTCTGTGCTGCATTACTAAGTGCGATGAATATTGCATGGCAACGGACAGAGCGTAAGCAGCATTGTGAATTTGCCCCATTTGATATATTGGCTGGGCAAGAAGTCACTTTACATCATACTCTATCAAACAATAATATCCCTATCATAGGCATTGCTCAAGGTATTAACGCCCAAGGTTGTTTGGGTATACATACTAAACAAGGCTTACGCTGGTTACACAGTGGAGAAGTTACTTTTAATACCTTTAAAGCTAATTCATCTTCATAAAGATAATTCATTTTTATTATGAGTATAATATTATTAATCGATGTGGGTAATACCCGTATTAAAATGGGTATTATTAATATTCAAAATAATTTTAGTCATATATCAAACAATATATCAAACAATGTATCAAACAATGTATCAAACAATATATTAAATAATAATATATTAAGTATTAACAATAATAATAAAAATAATAATACTAGCAGTAATAGTAACAATACTAGTAGTCATATATTAAAAAATAATATATCAAACAAGGAAGGCTATTTTGAGTATGTAGGTGCAATCACTACTCATATAAGTCAAGAAGATACTAAAATATGGAATGATTTTTTTACTAATAAAATTTTACTATTTAATAAAATAGACCGTGTTATTGGTGTCTGTGTTGCAGGTATCAGTATTGCTCATACTATTGAAAAAAAATTATCCAGTTATATCCCCTGCTTGCGTGGTGTTAATTCTATTACTTGGTTAACAGGGCAAATAAAATTACAAGGTTTGCATAATGCTTATGCAACGCCGCATACACTGGGAGCAGACCGTTGGCTAGCAATGTATAGCCTATTAAATATGCAACAACCCATTCATAATATACCTTGTGTTTTAGCGACCTTAGGCACGGCAACAACTATAGATGTATTGTATTGGAATGATAATCAAGCCTATTTTGCAGGCGGTATTATTATCGCAGGATTAAAAAACAGTTTGGAATCATTGGCCAGTAATACAGCTCAATTACCTAATATTAGTCAATGGATAGACAATAAATCTTTTAAACAGTCACTTAATACGGCTATTCCTAATACCACTGATAGTGCTTTGTTTGAAGGTGCAATTGCTGCACAAATAGGGGCTATACAGGTATTAATGGCAAAAACAGAACGGCTTTATGGAACACCGCAGTTATATTTATCGGGGGGTGCAATGTCTTATATTCAAGATTATTTTTCATACGCAACGGTTCTACAAATGCCTGTATTAAAAGGTTTAGCAGCTTATGCACTGCTTTAAACGTATATTTTTTTTAGTATAAGTAATTATATTGATAAATTAAAATATACATATTACAGTATATTTAATATTATATAATATATAATATGTGTATGTAAAAATATTGATATGCAAGGCAGATTTTTAATGATTGAACATAATTAATTTTTTTATTAATACAGGAGATTTAAAATGACTGAACAAGCACAAATACAATTTAAAAATTTAGTGCGGGAAGCTTTAAATGAATGTTTTAGTACTATGACACAAGAGCAATTAAAAAATGCCTTTTATTCTTTTGACCACCTTCAAGAAGAATTATTGGCCGCTTAATTCATATTAATTTAAGATGAAAACCCGCCCATAAGCGGGTTTTTTATTATCCAATCACCCCCGCTGTTGTATTAATACGGGTATCCAAATAATCCACCACGTTTTTAATGACCACTTTTTGCATGGCTTTAATAAAAGTTTCCATGTAAGCGTAGTTGGTGGCAGATCAGTTGTTTACATATGGACCTAAAAATCGCGTTCCATTGAAGTGAATCATGTGGGTGGGCGCATCGGCAATCCAAACCTCGGTTTCCCATGCAATTTGACTTGAATACTTGGCATAAGTTTTTGAATCAGGAAAAGCAGAAACAAACACCAGTCCCGCACTACAGTTCGCAAAAAGCGCCGTCAGTTCTCCGTATCGCTTGGGGTCAACTGGACCATGTGTCGTGATGGATTCAATTAGGAAAAGCCAGTTCTTTTCTGAGCTGTACATCACCACGTCGGGCAACTTGCCATGATTGTCTAAGGTCATGCCTAGGGATGCTAAAAAAGCCACGTCAAAATAGCCGTGCTTGTCCCCTGTGTCGCCCACGTAAACAAGTTTTCCGTTGGGGACGTACCTCGCCCCAAAACTGTTCACAATATCCTTGATTAACTGCGAGTGCTTACCCGTTGACAGTTGAATGGTTTGCCCGTCTTCCAATTGAAGTGGAATCATGTGCATGTCCCGTTCTCGGGCGTATTTCTGGGCTAGTGTGGGCTTGTGCTGCAGATAGGTCTGAAGCTTCGCTTGATAGTCTGCCGTGCCATAGGTTTTCAGCAAAGCCAGTAAGATCGGTTCAATTTGGTAGACTGCATGGGGGCTGTTCACTGGTCTGTCTGGTTTGTCAGGGTTGTAAAGACAAATTCCCGCCTCCATGAATTGGTGCATGGATTGACGACGAAAGGTTTCACGTGTGTTGGGTGCGTAGTCCTTCGCATAGTTTGCCCTGCTCCAGTCCATGATGGGCGTAATGCCTACCAATGGGCTGCTTACTTCGCTCCAGGATAGATTGGGTTTAAGGTCTAGCAGGCACAACAAACAAAGGGCGGTTCGTTCGTTTTGTTGTGCTTTGGGAAGTCCCAGCTCAATCAAAATTTGATTTGCTTGCTGCATTTTTTCGTCTGCTTTAGTCATTGATACGCTCCACTAAAAAATCCACTTCTTCTTGTCTCATGCGTGGGTGATATTCTTTTCCAAGCGCGTTTAAAAATTGCGGGGTTGGGTACTTTATGTTTTTTAGGTCGGTTGCATTGACTTGCGTATGACCAGAAAAGACACGGAAGTGATTGTCTAGGACGGTGCTATTTAGAAAACAGGCCAGCCCTAGGGCGGTGGTTTTTTCTAACCCATGTTTTTGAACATGGAAGACATTCCAATGGTTTTCAAAGCCTATCCATTTCTTCCCGATTTCCTCGGGGTTGACGATGTACGCCACCACTCGGCGGCGCTCTTCTTTGGCAGAAAACCGCTTCACAATGACATAAAATCCGTCGTTCGGCATTAGCCATTTTTGTGAATCTGCGGCCACCTTTATGGCGTTTGGTTTCTTGTGTTTTTTGGGATACTGGAATTCACCGTTTTCAAAGTGGTGCGGGTAGAGCAACGGAACTGCTCCCTCGGTCGGGTCTTGCTCTAAAAATTTCTTCATCCGAAAATCCACCACTTGCCCCGTGCTTACGCCTAACCCCAATTGAGGCAACGACACGGCAAACAGTGTGTGATTCTCTTCCTGCTTTTCAAGCGGGATATGAATAAACGCCTGCAGGTCGCTGGGCTTCACCACGTCGGAAAAATCGACGTTTCGCGTTTGATGGTCATTAAATTGGTGGTCAGTTGACTGTGTAATGTTTACCTGTCCCTGCCGTTTTCCTTTGACCAGTTTAATGATGATGTTTTCCTGCAGTACATCGTCCTCTTGGAAAACCTTGTTTCTGCTGTTGAAAACATGGATGTGTTCAATTGAACACTCGTTCAATAACATTTTTCTGAATGGCTTATAATAAGTGCCATTACAAAACGAACGCGGCACAATGGCGACAACCTCGCCTTCCTTGCTCATCAGTTTGATGGTGAGGGCTAGAAAGGCTGAATACAGATTAACCGTCTCAATCCCCACTTCACGCAACGCCTCGCGGTGCTTTGAATCACTGTTTATTTTTTTGTAAGGCGGGTTCAAAATCGCGTGTGTGTAGCGTTCCCCTGAGTTTGAACGGATACTCTCCACCGCGTCAAAAATAAAATCTCGCTGGTGAAGTTCATAGGGCGCACCCAGTCGGATTAAATTCTTGTCTAACTGGTTGGTCATGATGGGGTCAAGTTCCCAAAGGTCAATTTTTGAAATTGATTCCAATCTTTTAGCTGCAGCAAGTGCGAGCGAACCAATGCCCGCCCCACAATCCAACAATGTGGCATTGTTGAGTTTTTCAAACAATCCTGCCATAAAGTCCGCAATTACGCTGGGGGTCATGTACTGCCCTAGACTGATTTTTTTTTGAGGGTCTAGCGTGGCATTTACTGTCCGCCTTATTACGTCTATTTCAAGTTTGTTCATGGTCAATTTATAAAAATTTACGGTAATGTTAAATTTTAACTTTTACAGTATTTATGTTGGTATATTGTCTTGTTGATTTTACTAATTATTTCTTAATTATTAAATTTCTTTTATCAGTGATATTTGAACATTACC
>JBEDNN010000057.1:0-15600 GCA_041170585.1 Pseudomonadota bacterium
TTTCGTAACAATATATTATAAGTATTTTTGCGTGTGTGTAGGGTTTAAATAAAAAATTATTTTATAGACACTGCTTTGAATCAGGATTTTTAAGATTAAAAGATAAACAAGATTTAAAACCCCTAAACATCTTGAATATCTTTAAATTCTGAAAATCCTGATTCTAAGTTTGAGGGCTTAAATAATAAAACACTTTTACTTTAATATAGTTTAAGTGTAAATTTATAGACAATTTTTAATAAAAAAGGCTTATCTTAGATAAAAATTTAATACCTGTTTTTAAATAGCAATACTAAAATTATTTACTAAAAATTATTTGTTAAAGCTACTTTAATAGCATAGTTAGTAAAAAATAGCCTTAAAATACGATTTTAGTCATAATATTATGTATGATGTTTGTTGTGTTTCACCTTATTTTATTTAAAGGAAATTGCTTATGTGGTCTATTGTTCAAGCGGCGGGTTGGCCGATTTGGTTTTTAATTGTAGCTTCTATAGTAGCGGTTGCTTTAATTTTTGAAAGGTTCAGAGCCTTAAGAACAAATCAAATAGTGCCAGCTACTGCACTACGTCAAGCGATTAATTTACTATCACACACACCTGAACCATCTGAATTATCGCAATTGTCTACGCAAGGAAACATCGGGCCTGTAATGGCGGCAGGCGTATATGCAGCACCACAAGGAACTGCGGCAATGCGTGTAGCTATGGAAGATGCCCTACATTTAGAATTACACAAACTGAACCGTTACCTACCTGCACTGTCTACCATTTCTACTGTTGCACCTTTATTGGGCTTATTTGGCACAGTCATTGGTATGATTCATATTTTTGTAGCACAACCAGGGGCTATGAATACACAACAATTGTCAGCAGGTATCTCCGAAGCTTTATACAATACCGCCTTAGGTATTTTTGTAGCGATTATGGCAATGTTGGCACACCGCTACTTTTGCTCACGTGTAGAATATTTTACTATGGTCATTGAAGCAACTGCAGGAAGACTGTTGCGTGAGGCTCAAGTTAGAGGTTTTGTATGAATTTGCGTCGTCGTAATACCCGTGCTGAACATAGTACTGAAATTAGCTTTATTCCACTCATTGACGTACTGTTAGTTATTTTAATTTTTTTTATGGCAAGCAGTACTTTTGCAAAATTTGCTAGTTTGCAAATCACTTTACCCAGCGCACAAGCCAATCAATCCGAAACTAAACCGCAAGAAATTCATATTGCTGTTACTAGTGATGGCCGCTATGCGATTGACACTCAAGTAAAGACTTTTGCTGATGTTTCAGAGTTTGCTTCTTCATTGAAATCTTTATCGGGTGACCGTACTGATAGTGTGATTATTATTCACGCAGACGGTGCTGCTACACACCAAGCCGTCGTGAATGTAATGGAAGCAGCCCGTTTAGCAAATTTATCACGTATTGCTTTTGCTACTAAAAATACTGCCCCATAAATATAGTTTTTATATACCTTTTTAATAAAGTAAATAAAGTATGTTGTGCGTTATATTTTAGAAAAACTGTTTAACTCGCTGTGGTACGATAAAAAATACACTTGGTTGGGTGTATTACTGATGCCGTTAAGTGTTTTTTATCAATACTTTTCACAGCGATTATGGCGTAAAAAATCAGTAGAACGTAACCAAGCGTTGCCTGTACCCATAGTAGTCGTAGGTAACCTAGTAGTAGGGGGTAGTGGTAAAACACCTGTTACGCAAGCATTGGCTTTAGCGTTGCAAACACGCGGTTTTCAAGTAGGCATTGTAAGCCGTGGTTATGGTGGAACAGTTGTACAAGCAAAATTAGTTGATATCAATGCCCCTAAACAATTTGGTGATGAACCGTGCTTACTGGCTAAAACAACTCAAGCCCCCATTGCTGTTGCAAGGCATAGGCGAGATGCAGTATTACTACTGTGTAAGCCAGGTATTACCAAATATACAGTAGATATTATATTATCTGATGATGGTATGCAACACGCGGGTTTACACCGTGATTTTGAGTTGTGTGTTATTGGAAAACGCGGCTTAGGCAATCAACGCTGTTTGCCTAGCGGTCCTTTACGCGAATCCATTAAACGTTTAAATACAGTTAATGCCATTGTTAGTTGGCAAGAACAATTACCACACATGCAATTACCCCATTTATCAAATACAGTACCTTGCTGGTTAATTAGTGGCGAACATGCACCATTACAGTTACTTAATGGAGATATAGCACCAGAAAAAACTTTACATGGCTTGGCTGATATTCAAGCACAACAAAAAATTCCCATAGAAGTTGCAGCAGGTTTAGCACAACCCGATAGTTTTTATACCAGTTTATCTGTTGCTGGTATGCAGTTTAAAACTTTACCTATTGCAGACCATGCAGGTTTAACGGCGACACAATTAATGAATGTTTCACCGCAAGCTTTGTTGGTGGTGACAGAAAAAGATGCTATTAAGTTACGGGTTAATACCAACGTACCTGATAATTTAGTCGCACGTATTCGTGTAGTGCCGTGGCGTGTGCAACTGCCCACTGAATTAGTGGATAGTATTGCCAACTTAGTGTTGAAGAAAGTTTAGTATTGTTTAATTAGGTAATGTTCAAATAGCACTGATACAAGAAATTTAATAATTAAGAAGTAACCAGTAAAATTAACAGGCTACTGCACCACTATAAATATTATAAAAGTTAAAATTTAACATTACCTTTAATTAGTATTGTTTAATGTTAGACTTAATTAAACTTCTTTTGAAATTATTTTCAAACTTAAAATTTAAATCAAGACTTTCAAAATTTAAGGATTTTTTAAATCTTGCTTTATCCTTTAATCTTAAAAATCTTGATTCTAAGCTTTATTTATAAAATAAACCGCTTTTAAAGCCAAAGATTTTCTCGTGTAAATACAGTTTTGAAAGACGTCTATTGAAGAAAACTTAATATTAGAATTTCTAAAAAAATAAAGTAATCTTTTTAAGAAGTAGACGGTGTAAACAGTACTCCACCTTCATTAAAATAATGTTGCAAAATCACAGCAGCCGCATCGGCGTCGGTATTAACCCCTTCAATAGCAGAGCTATACCGCTCATCTACCCAGTAAATTGCTAATCCTGTTGTTGAAGAGACTAGTTTTGTAAAATTAACCACAGCACGTGTCATATCGTGTGGTTTGCCATCAGGGTAACAAGGCAATCCTATAACCAAATAGTTAGGTTGCCATTCTAAAATGGCCGCTTGCGCACATGCTAAACGCATTAATTTATTGGTGGCATGCAGTACTTTTAAACCGCGTGCTTGACGCGTTAAAGTATTACCAATGGCTAAACCCGTACGCGACATACCTAAGTCAAAGCATAAGACAGTTTGAATGACAGGTAAATTAAGCATGACCTACTTGATTAATTAATCTATTAGGGTCTATGCCTAACAAACGAATAGCAGCATTTTTACGCTCGGCAAGCGGCGTATTCCATAAAATAGTCGCTGCACCCGTATCAGCAGGAATAGTCAACCAAGCATTTTGAGAGACTTCAGTTTCAAGTTGCCCAGCAGCCCAACCACTATATCCCAAAGCAATCAACATACAGTTAGGGCCAGTACCTTCGGAAACCGCTTCTAGTACATCACGTGATGTTGTTAAGGCTCTAGTGGCAGTTGTGCCGCCCACCACAATACTGGCAATATAGTTAGTCGGTGATTCATGTAAAACAAAACCACGTTCGTGTTGTACTGGACCACCATTAAGTACAGGCATTTTATCAAAATGTTCGCCATTTTGAGTTAAGCCGCTGGGGACTTTAAGATCAATACGCTCAAATAAATCTGACACAGTAATGTCAGTAGCTTGATTAATAATGACGCCCATTGCACCCGATTCATTGTGTTCGCACACATAAATAACGGTATCTTTAAATGATGTATCGGCCATACTGGGCATACTAATTAAAAAATGGTCTACTAGTTTCATAATAGTGTGTACTCTATATTTTTGTGTATTGTGTAAATAACTTAATAACTTAATAAGTTGATAATTTAATAAGTTGATAACTTAATATGTTAATACTAATTGACTACAAAATTAAAATTAAATTCTTTCTAAGGACTAAAGCCGCCCCACTCACGCTCAAAGGTATTGACCAATGTTTGATTGCTTAAACGATTGGCAGACATTGCAATTTTTGACATATCTTTAGGAAAATTAAACAAAGTAATAATATTATCATTATTCAAAAAGCGTAAATTTTTAGGTAAACGCCCAGTAATTGATAAGTTAAAAGGGCGGTGACTCGCGACTATAAACCCCCACTCACCAAAACTAGGGACATGTGCATGATACGGGGCAACGTTTAATCCAACTGCCTCTAAAGTACTAGCAACAGTCCAAAAACTAGCCCGTGCGATTAAAGGCGAAGTGGTTTGAATCACTGCATAACCACTAGCAGCTAAGTGTGATTCCATCAACGCATAAAAACTAGTCGTGTACAGCTTACCAATGGCGTAATTACTAGGGTCTGGAAAATCAACAATAATAATGTCATATAAAGCGTGTTGCTTAATATCGCTTGACAATGTATTTTCTAAAAATTTAAACGCATCTTGATTGACAATTTTTAATTTAGGTGATTTAAGCGAGTCGTTGTTTAAATCAGCTAAAGCAGGCTTATTTTTAAATAGTTGGGTCATCGCTGGGTCTAATTCAACTAACGTAATTTCTTCTACACTATCATATTTTAGTACTTCGCGAACAGCCATACCATCACCGCCACCTAAAATAGCAACCCGTTTAGGCGCACCGTGGGCTGACATCACAGGGTGAACCAGTGCTTCATGGTAACGGTATTCATCACGTTGAGAAAATTGTAAATTGCCGTTTAAAAATAAACGGTGTCCTTGCTTACCATGGGTAACGACAATTTTCTGATAGGGCGATGTTGCTTTAAAAATAACTGGGTCTTGATAAAATTTGTCTTCTGTTAATGTTGTAATGGTATTAGCCGCCAACCATGCAATACTTAATATGAGTAAAGTAAAACCCGCAGCCATTTGATGAGACCATTTAACACGCAATTCAAAACGAAATAACCAAATAGCCCATACCGCTACAAGGGCGTTAAATATACCAAATAATACGCCCGTACGAATTAAACCTAATTGGGGGACTAATAATAAAGGAAAGGCGACAGCAACAGCCAATGCACCTAAATAATCAAAGGCTAAAACTTGACTCACTACTTCTTTTAATTGAGTGTGCCGTTTTAAAATACGCATAACTAAAGGAATCTCTATTCCAACTAAAGTGCCAATGAGCATAACCCAAAGGTATAGAATAAAACGAAACCCTTCTGGGGCATAAGCATTAATTGCAAATAATCCAGCAGGCATTAAACCACCTAACAAAGCAATTAACAGTTCAATACGTAAAAAATGGGCGATTATTTGGCGGTCAAGGTAGCGAGACACCCACGAACCTACGCCCATAGCAAATAAATAAGCCCCAATGATAGTGGAAAACTGCAAGATGGAATCGCCCAATAAATAAGAGGCAATTGCACCAGCAGCGAGTTCATACAATAATCCACAGGCTGCAACAATAAAAACACTAATAAGTAAAACCAATTCAGTGGTGTGTGGTGTTAATTTAGCCGTCAGTGGTGTGTCTAAAGTAATAACTTCAGACTTAACCATGAATAGCGGCAGCAACAATTAAAGAAATGCCTAAACACATGGCAGCTACGACTACACCTAAAGCTAGATTTTGTTTTTCAATGATTTCTACCCATAGTTGGTAGGGTGTTATCCAATCAATGATGATAAAGCATAACCAAAACAAGGTAACACCCAATAAAGCAAATATTAAGGAATCAAGTAAGTGAGGAATAAATAAAGTCATATAAATATAAATAAATGTTAATAAATAAATGTTAATAAATAAATGTTAATAAATAAATGTTAATAAATAAATGTTAATAAGTAAGTGTTAATAAGTAAGTGTTAATAAGTAAGTGTTAATAAGTAAGTGTTAATAAGTAAGTGTTAATAAGTGAGTATTAAAACGTGTTGAATATAAAAAAGTAAGTAAAACAATATACATTATTTGTGTCCACCACTGCCCATATAAAAGCCACCATACGAGCCGCCACTCCGGCTACGTTGCTGATGATTGGCTAAACATTGTTGCATTTGCTGCTCTGCCGACACAGTACTATAAGGATTAAATTGTTTTTGACACGCTTCTTTAGGGCTATCTGCCTTGATTTTAATTACAATGAAGATTAATATTAATATAATGATGACTGCCCACTTCAGGGTATTGGCTGTTAAAGCAAAGGGCGTAATGTCACTCCTAAAATGCTTGGCTTGGTCGGCTGAAATATTAAACATCTGAATAACCGCTTTGGCTGATACCGTTTGCCCTGCTGACCAAATTGTTTCTTGAGTGTTTTGTTCATAATTTAAACGGTACTGATTGACTGAAAAGTCTTGGTTGAATGTTTTATCATTTCGTTTAAGCGGCCAATAAAACTCACCTAAAACAAATTCAGTACACGCACTGTAACGTGGAGCAGGGAGATAAATTCGTCCTAAATAACTAACACTGCCATTAGATAATAAACTCGGTACACCCGTAATAGGACGCACCAAACTCCACCCCTCATTAGAATTGACTAAAAATTGAAAGCCTAATTGAGCGTTGTACAATAAATACTCTTCCCAACCTTCTTGTTCGTCATCAATACTATTTTGATTAAGCACTGTCATACGGTGTTGATAACCCGTAATTTGCCAAGATTTGCCCGCAATTATAGTCAAACTGCCTAAAGGAATTTGTGGTTTGATGGGCTCTGCTTGCAAGGCATAAACCAATTGAGCGCCTAAACCTTGACTTAAATCAATTAAACTATTACAAGATTTACACGTGATACTTTTACTAGAATCCAATAATATAGTCACGGGACTACCACAATTTGGACAATCAAATGATTGCCCAGAAAGGGTTGCAATTGAAGCAGAGCTTTTTAAACCAGTTAATTTTAATACGCTTAAATCAATGGCTTCACCCAAATAAATACTAGGAATTTTATTCGGTATATCATTGGATATATGATAAGAGACAGTGAGTAGTTGTCCTTTGTGATTACGTAGTTCAACATAATCAAAAGTAACATTTAAGACGGGTAATTGACCGCATTCGCCTTGAGCGGCTATCAAACGGGCTTGGTATGCTGCTGATACAACATAACTGCTATTTAAATAAGGGATTATTTTACCTAAACTTAATGAATGAGCAGGCGGTATCTGTGTAGCATTTAAACCATCGCTTGGTTGCATCCACACATAACTGCCGTTGTCTTCACTTAAAATCGCGATAATATCTCTATCATCTGCTGTATTGTCTAACAATACCAACCATTCAGTCCAACGCCCTGCACTGGCTTCGTACTGCACCCTACCCATTAAAGTAAAGTGAATGCCTTGAAATTGACCTTGAGTCCCAATTTGTAATAAGCTGTAATCTTCAAATACACTGGCGACTGTGCCAGTGTTGCTTAATACTTCGCCGCTACGTGTGATTGTACTAGAGCAATAACTACAGACTGTATGCGTTGTACTGGCTGCACGAAATAGCGTAATTGCACCACAGTTTGAACAATGGGTTTGATAAGTTCGTTGAGTAACAGGCATTGCATTCATTAATCAAACCAAGACAATATTAATATAAATAATTATAGTTTTTTTAATAACTCTGCTTTTTTAATATTAAACTCTTCTTCAGTCAAAATACCTTTTGTTTTTAACTCACCTAATTTTTCTAATTGTGTAAATATATCTTGGCTACTCACTACGGGATTAGATGAACTAATAGCAGGTTGAGTCGGTTGAATAGAATGTTGAGTTGGCTGATTCAAACTTGTTTGAAATTGTTGTGCCATAACTTGTCCCATTGCCATACCTGCACTTAAACCCATTACATCGCCTGCAATACCGCTGGTATTACTATTACTGGCCATCACAGGAATAGACTGTGCTGTTTGGAACTGCATTAATTGATTCATATCTTTACCAATTATGCCCATACCGATTTTTTGGTCAAGTATTTTTTGCAGCTCTTCTGGCAATGAAACGTTTTGTACTGTAAAGTTGTCTAACTTTAAGCCCATTTCTAGCAGCTGCGGGGCTAATTCGGTATTTAGCAATTTTGCAAACAATAACTGATTGGCTGCTAAATCTAAAAAAGCCACCCCACTATTAGCAACTGCTGCACTCATACTTTGTAAAATAGCACCGCGTATTGCACCTTCAACATCAGCTGTAGTGCAGATATCGCGCGTTCCTGATATATGAGTATAAAATAATTTAGCATCGTTTAAATGAAAACTATAGTTACCAAAAGCCCGAATCCGTACTGCACCAAAGTCTTTATCACGCAATGTAATCGCCTGCGGTGTACCCCATTTATTGTCTAATTGCACACGGGTACTAAAAAAATATACTTCACTTTTAAACGGCGATTCAAATAGTTTATCCCAGTTTTTTAAGTACGTTAAAACAGGCATAGTGCTTGTAGTCAATTTATACATACCGGGTGTAAAAACATCAGCGACCTTGCCCTCATTAACAAATACTGCGATTTGAGAGTCGCGTACAGTCAATGATGCTCCATATTGAATTTCATTGTCATCTAAGGGGAAACGGTATGATAAAACGGCTGGTTGTTCACCAGATTGCTCTGTCCATTGAATGACATCAATAAATTGTTTACGAATAAAGCTAAATAATGACATAACACTCCTTTAGATAATCAAATACACTTAAAAATATACTTTAAAGTACGTTCAAGTTTAAGTTTAAGTTTAAGTTTAAATTTAAGTTTAAATTAAATATATATTTAAATTTTAAACCGCTGCTTTAATAGCAGGGACTAAGGCATCAAACAAACGGTCATCTAACAAGTTTGGCACAATATAGTTAGCCCCAAATTGTGGCGATTCGGCGGCTAAAGCGGCAATGGCTTTGGCACATGCTTGCTTCATGGCTTCGCTAATAGCTGGCGCACGGGCATCTAATGCCGCACGAAACAAATAAGGAAAGCATAAGGCATTATTGATTTGATTGGGATAATCGCTACGGCCTGTGGCGACAATAGCATCAGGGGCTACATCGTAAACTAATTCAGGACGAATTTCTGGTTCAGGATTGGCTAAAGCAAACACAATCGGTGTGGTTGCCATAGTTTTAATCATTTCTTGGCTAATTTGTTTAGGGGCTGATAAACCTAAAAATGCTTGAGCGCCAACTAAAGCTTCTGCTAAAGTACGCTTGTTGGTATGCGTTGCCCAAGCTTGTTTTTCTTCATTTAAATCGGTACGTTCGGCGTGAATGATGCCACGCGAATCAACCACTAAAGTATTTTCAGGTTTTAATCCAAACTCTTTGAGCAATTCCAAGCAAGCAATAGCTGCTGCCCCTGCACCATTAACCACCAACGTGACTGTATCTAAAGTTCTATTAGATAATTTTAAGGCGTTAAGCATACCCGCTACCACTACAATGGCTGTACCGTGTTGATCATCATGGAATACAGGAATTGATAAGCGTTTTTTGAGTTCACGTTCCACATAAAAGCATTCAGGGGCTTTAATATCTTCTAAATTAATTGCACCAAAAGTAGGGTGTAGCGCTGCAATAATATTGACTAATTTTTCAGGGTCAGTTTCATCTATTTCAATGTCATAACTGTCTAAACCAGCGAAGCGTTTAAATAAAGCCGCTTTGCCTTCCATCACTGGTTTAGAGGCCAAAGCACCAATATTGCCCAAGCCCAAAACAGCAGTACCGTTACTAATGACGGCCACCAAATTAGCTTTATTGGTGTATAAATAGGCGTCGGCTGGATTAGCGGCAATTTCCAAACAAGGTTCTGCTACACCTGGTGAATAAGCCAATGATAAATCGTCAGCGGTGGCAACCGCTTTAGAAGTAATGGCAATTTTGCCAGCAAATCCTTCCGCATGATAGGCTAAGGCACGTTGTTTAAGTGTTATTTGAGCAGCAGTTTGAGTCATTATAAAAAGTGAGTAAAAGTTAAAAAATATAAAGGCGATATAAAAAATATATAAACTATTAATTTTATTAAATTTATTAAAATTATTAATTAAAACGATAATAACATTTATAGCCAATTTTTAGCAAAAATTGTACAATTTTCATTTAATAAAACAATTTATTCATACTATTCACAATAAATAAAATACATTATGTTTACAGGTATTATCCAAACAGTCGGTCATATTAGTCATATTGAGGTCTTTGAACACCTTAGTTATGCGGGCTTACAACTCACAGTTCAAGCCAATACCATGTTTATGGCTGGCGTTTCTTTGGGCGATAGTATCGCTATACAAGGGGCATGTATGACTGTTGTTCGCTTGTGTAGCGATGCGGATATTGTCAATGGATTTGTAGTTGATGTTTCATACGAATCATTGTCTAAAACAACAGGTTTAAGCACTTTAGGTGATGTCAATCTTGAAAAGGCTTTAAGTTTGTCTACACCGTTAGGCGGCCATTTAGTGACAGGCCACGTCGATGGATTGGGTCAAGTAGCATACATTCAAGCCGTAGGTGAAAGCTGGCAATTAGTCATAACAACGCCATTAACCATGGCGAAATTTTTTGCTATTAAAGGCAGTGCTGTAATTAATGGCGTATCTTTAACTGTTAATACCGTTGATGACCATAAAACGGGGTGTAACTTATCTTTTAACTTAATTCCGCATACGTGGAGTAACACTACTTTATGTCAATTAAAACCAGGTGATGATGTCAATTTAGAAATTGATTTAGTGGCTCGGTATTTAGAACGTATGTTAAGTGTGCCTAAAATAATATAAAAATATAAAAACTTATTTTGAATAAAATGAATTGGTAATAATATGTCTAACCTGCTAAAAGTAATTAAATTTATTATTGATAATCCTGTAACTGAAATAAACAGTAAAAATAGTGATAGTACTAATAGAATTAATGCTGTTGGTCAATCTTTAGAATGCTATATACAAAATGTATTTTGTGAAGCCATTGACACAAGTAGTTGTATAAAATCACAATTGAATAATCAGCCTTTCTCTTATATAGGCAATCAGAATAATCCTCCTGATTTAATGATTAAACATGGCGATGCAATTGAAATCAAGAAAATACAAACTGCTAATGCTAGTCTAGCACTGAATAGTTCTTACCCTAAAGATAAACTGTATGCCAATAATCCAATGCTTACGAATAACTGTAAGACTGTGGAAGATTGGATTGAAAAAGATTTATTGTATGTCGTTGGACACATAGAAGCGACTACTATTAAATACCTTTGGTTCATTTATGGTGACTGCTTTTGTGCAGATAAAAGCGTGTATGAAAAAATCAAAAATATCATCACGATAGGCATTAATCAGATACCTGATGTAGAATTATCTGAAACTAATGAGTTGGCGAGAATTAATAAAGTAGACCCTTTAGGTATAACGGCGTTACGTGTCAGAGGTATGTGGCATATAGACAATCCAAATAAAATATTTAGCTATTTAAAACCAATTAAAGATTTAGATAACACCGATTTTAAGATAATTTGCTTAATGAAAACAGTTAAATTTGACCAATTTTCTGATGAAGACAAACAAGCACTTAAAAATCATAAACAAGTAGGCTATTCTTTTAATGACGTTAAAATAAAAAATCCTAATAACCCCGCACAATTAATAGACTGTAAATTGATAACCTATCATAGCAACCAGGCATAAAATGAAAGTTGTAACCTTTTTTTCTGGTGCAGGTGGTTTAGATTTAGGCTTTTCAAATGCAGGTTTTGATGTTGTATGGGCGAATGAATATGATAAAAGTATTTGGGAAACCTATCAAAAAAACCATAAAAATACTATTTTAGACAAACGCAGTATTACTGATATATCATCTTCAGACGTGCCTGATTGCGACGGTATTATTGGCGGCCCGCCTTGTCAAAGTTGGTCTGAAGCGGGTGCTATGCGTGGCATAAGCGATAAACGTGGACAATTATTTTTTGACTTTATTAGAATTTTAAAAGACAAACAGCCTAAATTTTTTCTTGCAGAAAATGTTTCTGGAATGTTATTAGAAAAGCATGGCAGTGCCTTAAACAATATTAAATTAATGTTTCGTGAAGCAGGTTATAACCTTGCTTTTAAAATGTTAAATTGTGCCGATTTTGGTATTCCTCAAGACAGAAAACGTGTATTTTTTATTGGTTATCACCTTGATTTAGGGATTGAGTTTACTTTTCCACAACCCACTCATTTGGGTGAACACTCTAAAATAACTCTGAAACAAGCCATAGGTGATTTGGAACATACTTCATTGCCTTCAAAACAAGGCAATATACTTAACCGTGAAAAACTATTAATTCCAAACCATGAATATATGCTGGGGGGATTTTCAAGTATTTATATGTCTAGAAACAGAATTAGGTCTTGGAATGAAGTTTCATTTACAATACAAGCGGGTGCTAGACATGCCCCTTGTCACCCGCAAGCCCCTAAATTCCAATTTGTAGAACCTAATATACGTATATTTGTACCAAAGCAAGAACATTTATATCGGCGTTTAAGTGTCCGTGAATGTGCAAGAATACAAACATTTCCTGATGATTTTCATTTTTATTACAGTGATATTTCTAATGGCTATAAAATGATTGGCAATGCTGTTCCTGTCAATATGGCTTATATACTGGCTAGTAAAATTATGGCTGATATACGTCGGCTTGAACTACTTGCTTAATAAATAAACCCTTTTAAAACTGTTAAAACACAAATGTCGTAGAAAATATTCCATTTAATGCAGGTGCGTCACACTCAAACAAAAATTCGTTGCTAAACACTGTTTCACTGTTACGCGTAATACGCACCGCCTGCATCATTGGACTGTGATGAACATCGCCGACTACCGCAACTAATCTTCCTTTAATAGACAGTGTATTTAAAAAATCTTGTGATAAACTGTTTAGACTAGGCACACTGCCTGACAACATTATTAAATCCCAACCACGCTCACCCGCGTGTTGTATCGCCCCCTGAAAACCACAGCCTTGCTCAACATTAACATTGTCTAACAAAGACTGCTTTAGTACATCACGGGCGGGCGTAATTAAAGATTGAATAGTCTCAAACGTAACCACTTGTGCCGCCGCAAACCCAAGCAACGCAGCCATATAACCTGAACCCGTACCCACTTCTAATACTCGCTCACTGGCACTGGGATTAGTGGCTTGTAACAGCCTTGCTTCTAATTTAGGCGACAACATAAACTGTCCTTGCTCAAGTGGTAATTGAGTGTCTATAAAAGCCAAAGCCTGTGAGTGGTGCGGTACAAACAACTCACGCTTTACGTGACGTAATAAATTCAACACCTTTGGATCTAAAACGCCCCAAGGACGAATCTGCTGCTCAATCATATTAAATCTAGCTTGATCAGCAGAAAATTCGTAACATGGCGGAATTAAATGGGCTGGATTGGCGAGTAGTGTCATAAAATTTTTTATAAAATTTTCTTACTTAAATTTAATAATGCCTTAATTTGATGCTTAATTAGCTATAACTGCTGTGTTACGTAAGCGAATATGAAGCTCACGTAGTTGCTTTTCATCAACCAAACTAGGGGCTTGAGTGAGTAAACATTGTGCACGTTGTGTTTTTGGAAAAGCAATAACATCACGGATTGATTCAGATCCAGTCATTAAAGTAACAATACGGTCTAAACCAAAAGCTAAACCACCATGCGGCGGCGCACCGTATTGCAAAGCGTCTAATAAAAACCCAAACTTAGCTTGTGCTTCATCTGCTTGAATATTTAATGCTTTAAATACTTTAGTTTGTATATCAGCACGGTGAATACGCACACTGCCACCGCCTAGCTCCCAACCATTGAGTACCATATCATAAGCTTTAGCAATTGCCTTGCCTGGATCACTGTCTAAATAATCTTCATGCCCATCTTTAGGGGCTGTAAACGGGTGATGCATTGCATTCCAACGTTGGCTATCTTCATCATATTCAAACATCGGGAAATCAACTACCCATAAAGGTGCCCACTGCCCTACTAATAAACCCGTTGATTGACCAAACTCACTCTGCCCTATTTTAACCCGCAATGCCCCTAAAGCATCATTAACGATTTTAGCTTTATCAGCACCAAACACGATTAAATCACCCGTTTGTGCGCCAGTACGCTGCAAAATAGCGTCAATGGCTACTTGATGAAGGTTTTTCACAATGGGGCTTTGTAAGCCCTCATTTGCATTTGCGGCATTGGCCTTTGAAAGGTCATTTACCTTAATCCAAGCTAAACCTTTGGCCCCATAAATAGCAACGAATTGAGTAAACTCATCAATCTCCTTACGAGAAATACTGACACCATTAGGAATTCTAATCGCAGCAACACGGCCACCTTGCATATTCGCAGCAGCATTAAATACTTTAAAATCAACAGTTTGCATTACATCGGTTAATTCAGTTAAAACCAACTGTACCCGTAAATCAGGCTTATCTGAACCATAAAGATACATAGCATCAGAAAACTTCATTACAGGAAATGGGCTAGGTAACTCAACGTTTAAAGCTTCACGAAACACATGACGTGCCATATCCTCAAACATATCACGAATGTCTTGTTCGTTTAAAAAACTGACTTCACAATCAATTTGTGTAAATTCGGGCTGACGATCAGCGCGTAAATCTTCATCACGAAAGCACTTGGTTATTTGATAATAACGGTCAAAACCAGATACCATCAACAATTGTTTAAATAACTGTGGTGATTGTGGCAAAGCAAAAAATTGTCCGTCATGAACACGGCTTGGGACTAAATAATCGCGTGCCCCTTCAGGCGTTGATTTTGTCAACATCGGTGTTTCAATATCAATAAAACCCAGTTGATCTAAATAATTACGCACCAACATCGCTACTTTATAGCGTAATCGCATATTACGTTGCATTAGGGGACGACGTAAATCTAACACACGGTGTTCTAAGCGTGTCATTTCGTTTAAATTGTCATCGTCTAATTGAAATGGAGGGGTAACTGACGGATTTAAAACAATCAAATGCTGGCAGATAACTTCTATAGCACCGCTGTTTAATTCTGAATTAACTGTACCTTCTGGACGCAAACGTACTATACCGACTACTTCTAAGCAAAATTCACCACGGACTTTTTCTGCAACAGAAAACATATCAACATTAACAGGGTCACATACAATTTGTACCAACCCCTCTCTGTCACGTAAATCAATAAAAATGATACCACCGTGGTCACGGCGACGGTGTGCCCACCCCTTCAAAGTAACTGTTTGATTAGTATAGGCTTCAGTAATTAAGCCGCAGTAGTTCGTGCGTGAAGAAGTAATCATAAAATTTTGAATAATGACGTAAAAATATAAAAAATATAAAAAATATAAAAAATATAAAAAATATAAAAAATATAAAAAATATAAAAAATATAAAAAATGAAATAGTCATAAGTGTTTTTTAATTTTTCCACGTATTTTTCTCTTTCGGTTATACGGCTCGGCACCTCTTCCC
>JBEDNN010000058.1:0-26336 GCA_041170585.1 Pseudomonadota bacterium
GGTATTGCTACTTAAAAATAGTTATTGTGTTTTTTATCTTACGCAAGCTTTATTTTGCTAAGAAAATTTTAGAAATATATACTTTAACCATATTAAAGTAGCAATGCCATTATTTAATTAGTTCAAAACTTTAAATATTTATTAAAAAAAACTCACCTCGCTTATGAAACGCAAAACCTTAACTCAATATTTAATTGAAGAACAACGCATTAACAACACAATTCCAAGTGATTTACGCTTGTTACTAGAAGTCGTAGCTCGTTCGTGTAAACACATTAGCAACGCTGTGAGTAAAGGTGCATTGGGTGATATTTTAGGTGAAGCAGGTACAGGCAATATTCAAGGTGAGGCACAGAAAAAATTAGATGTCATTGCTAATGATGTATTATTGGAAGCCAATGAATGGGGTGGTCATTTGGCCGCAATGGCCAGTGAAGAAATGGATACCTTTGTCGCTGTTCCTAGCCGTTATCCACAAGGCGAATATTTATTATTGTTTGACCCATTAGACGGCAGCAGTAATATTGATATTAACGTGTCTATCGGTACTATTTTTAGTGTATTAAAAGTACCTAATAATCCTAACAACTCTAATAATTTTATTTCTGAATTACCTCGCACCATTACAGAAAGTGATTTTTTACAACCGGGTCATCAACAAGTGGCGGCGGGTTATGCTATTTACGGCCCTCAAACACAGTTAATTTTAACGGTAGGCAATGGTGTTTACGGTTTTACTTTAGACCGCGAGTTAGGCTCATGGATATTAACGCAAGAACGCATGACTATCCCTGTAGATACGCAAGAATTTGCCGTTAATATGAGCAATCAACGCCATTGGGCAGCCCCAACTCAACAGTATGTTAATGAGTGTATTCAAGGAAAAACTGGGGTACGCGGTAAAAATTTTAATATGCGTTGGGTCGCTGCAATGGTCGCAGATGTGCATCGTATTTTAAATCGTGGCGGTATCTTTATGTACCCTTGGGACAGCCGTGAACCTAACAAACCTGGTAAGTTACGTTTAATGTATGAAGCCAATCCTATGAGTTGGCTGGTAGAGCAAGCGGGAGGGCTATCATCAACAGGCACTGAACGTATATTAGATGTACAACCCACCGAATTACACCAACGTGTAGCCGTTTTTTTAGGCAGTAAGCACGAAGTTGAACGGGTGATTGCCTACCATGCAGCCTGATAACTCGCCCATTATTGCAATCGCGACAGCAGCAGGACGCGGTGGAGTGGGCATTGTACGTTTATCTGGCGGTAAAAATGTACTGCATCAATTAGCTTATCAATTAACGGGTAAAAAACTGATTCCACGCTATGCAACTTATACACCTTTTTTAGATGCCAAAACGCCGCAGACTATGAATAGCGGTGTAGCAAATAGTACGCTCAAAAAGTCAATGATTGATCAAGGTTTAGCGCTATGGTTTCCAGCACCAAACAGTTATACTGGTGAAGATGTTTTAGAACTACAAGGCCATGGAGGCCCTGTAGTTTTACAGTTGTTATTAAAGCATTGTTTAACGATTGCTGCTGAACACCACATTAACTTACGCATTGCACAACCTGGAGAATTTACTCAACGGGCTTTCTTAAATGGACAATTAGATTTAGCCCAAGCTGAAAGTGTTGCGGATTTAATTGAAGCCTCTACCGAAGCCGCTGCCAAAGCTGCTAGCCACGCATTAAGTGGTGCATTTAGCCAACGAATACACACTTTAGTACACCAACTAACACAATTACGCGTACTGGTTGAAGCCACACTTGATTTTCCTGAAGAAGAAATTGAGTTTTTACAAACTGCTGACGCTATTGGACAATTACAGCGTATTCAACAACAATTTAATGAAGTCTTTGCAGCGACTAAACAAGGTGCACTGTTACGTGATGGCATACGTGTTGTATTGGTCGGTGAACCCAATGTAGGAAAAAGTAGCTTATTAAATGCACTGGCACAACAAGATGTTGCCATTGTTACGGCTATTGCAGGCACAACGCGAGATACGATTACACAAACCATTGTTTTAGAAGGCGTATCATTAGATATGATTGATACAGCGGGTCTACGTGATACCGATGATGAAGTCGAACGCTTAGGAATTGAACGTACTTGGGCTCAAATCAAAACAGCACATGTTATTTTGCGTTTATACGATGCTACTCAAACAACACATAGCCATTTAGATTTAGAGGCAAAGTTACCTTCATCTTTGCCCGTAATACATGTTTTAAATAAAATTGATGCTGCCCCACAAACGCTTAATAAATTAACTAATTATTTAGCTATTTCTGCAAAAACAGGACAAGGATTAGACACCTTAAAAACAGAGTTATTACGCCTTGCTGGGTGGAAAATCAATCAAAGTGGTGAAGGTATATACATTGCTAGAGAACGACATATTCAAGCACTCAATGCGGCCCAAGAACAGTTGAGTGTTGCCCATAGTTGTGCTCAAATGGGTGATAGATCTTTGGATTTATTTGCCGAATCCTTGCGTGTAACACAGCGGTATTTAGGTGAAATTACGGGTGAGTTTACTAGTGATGATCTACTAGGTGTTATTTTTGGTCAGTTTTGTATTGGTAAATAATTTTTGTATTGGTAAATAATATTAGTAAATAATATAATGGTAGGCAGAATATTAATTTAGTAAGCCTTATTTTTTATTAAGCCTTATTTTTTATAATTTTTTTATAATTTTTTTATAATTTTATTTATTATTGTTTTACTTTTAAGGAATTTATATATGACTTTAGACGTACAAGATTTTTTAAAAAAAACTGTAACAGACAACGCTATTGTGTTGTTTATGAAAGGCACAGCACAGTTTCCTCAATGTGGTTTTTCAGGAAAAGCCATCGCTTTACTTAAGCAATGCGGGGCAAAAGATATTGTTACATTTAATGTATTGTCTGATGATGACGTAAGACAAGGAATTAAAACATTTTCTAACTGGCCGACTATTCCTCAACTGTATATTCAAGGTGAGTTTATTGGTGGTAGCGATATTATGAATGAATTATTTGAACAAGGTGAATTACAGACTTTAGTGGCACAAGTAAGCCAATCTTAAATTACGGAACAGGGTCATAACCCCCTTTAGCAAAAGGTTGGCACCGTACAATCCGTGTGCCAGTCAGCCAGCTACCTTTAGCTGCACCATAACGGGTAATAGCTTCTAAGCCATAGCATGAACAAGTTGGCGTAAAGCGACAGGCTTTACCGACCCAAGGGCTAAATAGGTAGCGATAGGTTTTAATAATACTTAAAAATAAAAAACGTATCATTGCATGCCTGTTTCAATCAATGAAGGATACGTGCGTAACAATTGTTGTACAACCTGCTCAAACATAGTCCGCAGGCACTGGGAAAAAACAGCACTGTGTGGATTTAGGTAAGACTGATGAGGAATCAGTTGATTTTTAAACAGTGTTTTTTGTTTAGGAAGATTTTTTACTCTAAACAAACAACGAATATTGTGTTGAATGTGATACGGTACATTTAAAGCCACAGACCCAGCTAAATCACAGTTTTTGGTTGATGCTAACTGAATTAAAGCAACTAAATATGTAACGCAGTGTGCGCGAAGAAGGCGGCGAATGCGATTACGGTCTACCGCTAAAGGATAGGCTTTTTTAGGTACAATAATTCCTAAGTAAACTGTTGGGTTTACTTTAAGTTTTTCGTTTAATTTATCTTGTAAAGGCGTGATTTTTATATGAAGAAAATACGCGTCTGTACGGGCTAAAGGTTTGGTACGCATCAAGTCAGAAAAATGGGTTTCGCCTAATAAGGCTTGTAGCTGTTTAGGCACAGAAACTTGTTTTACATGACTTGATTAAGCAGATACGCAAATAATTTATCAATAAACTATAAACCTAAACGAGCACGGCCTTTAGCACGGCGAGCGCGAATAACGGCACGGCCACCTTTTGTTTTCATACGAACTAAAAAGCCGTGAGTACGGGCGCGGCGAATTTTTGAGGGCTGGTAAGTGCGTTTCATGACAGATCCGATAAATAATCATTTAAAATAGGTAACTCGTTATTACACACGAAAATATCAAATACGTCAAGGTTTAAGCTAAATTAAAGCTCACTTATTGATTTATTTTATTAAGTATATCCACTATATAGTCATTACATTTTAAAATAAGATTTTTTATTACCTACAGCATTGATTTTATTAGGTTAATAAAATTTAAAAACCGTAAAATAAAATAAAAAGACTATATTTAATTTTTTGTTTATTTATCATTTATTTTTATATATTTATATATTTATTTATATTTTGTCTCATTATTATCCATTTTTAAAGACTGCTGCACATGTTTGTTTACAACGCTAACGCTAACGAAGACCAATCTCAAGCCTTATGGCAAGCATGCTTAGTTGGCTTACAAGCTAATTTACCACAAACGCAAATTAATTTATGGTTGCGTGCAATTGAGCCTCTCTCATTAATTCAAACCGTAAGTACAAATAACACGCAGATATTATTAACTTGTCAAACAAAACAGTCACAAAAAATCAATGCTATTATGTCGCAGTTTCAAGCAATCGTTGAACGGCAGTGCCACCAATTATGTGGCCATGCAGTTGAATGGTCTCTGTTAGCTGCTGCAACAGATAGCTTTAGTAAGGCAATACAAGGCAGCTTATTAGAAGCCAATCCTTCTACAACGGAATTAGACTCTACAAGTGAAACCAAACATACCCCCACCCTAAAATCTTTAAACTCTAGTACAAATACAAACAATAACGAAAGCTCGTTTGAATCAAGTACACATGAAGGAACAGGCTTAAATAGCCGTTTGTCCTTTGAGCATTTTGTAGTAGGAAAAGCAAATCAAATGGCACATGCTGCGGCACAACACGTAGCACATAATCCAGGTGTGTCTTATAATCCCTTTTTTTTATACGGTGGCGTTGGTTTAGGTAAAACACATCTAGTACACGCCGTTGGCAATACTGTATTGGCTAATAATCCAAATGCTAGAATTCGTTATATTCACGCCAATCAATTTATTGCTGATGTGGTTGGGTCTTATCGTCGTCAAACATTTGACTCATTTAAGCGCTACTATCACGGCTTAGATGTTTTATTAATTGATGACATTCAGTTTTTTGCTGATAAAAAGCGTACTCAAGAAGAGTTATTTTATGCTTTTGAGACTTTAGTTGCCAATCGTAGCCAAATTATCTTGACCAGTGATACTTTTCCAAAAGATTTAGAGGATATTGAAAATCGTTTAGTTTCCCGATTTAGTGCTGGCTTAATTGCTGCAATTGATCCGCCTGAATTAGAAATGCGTGTAGCCATTTTGCAAGAAAAGGCTAAATCACTCTCTATTAGCTTGCAAGAAGATGTTGCTTTTTATATTGCCAAAAATTTGCGCTCTAATATCCGTGAGCTTGAAGGCGCGTTGCATAAATTATTGGCGTACAGTCGGTTTCAAAATAGCCATATTACCTTGGAAATGGCAAAAACTTCCTTACGTGATGTAATTAGTGGGCCTCGTAGTATTTTATCTGTTGAAACAATCCAAAAAATAGTGGCTGACTATTACAAAGTTAAATTAGCAGATTTATGTGGTAAACGTCGCTTAGCAAGTATTGTTTTACCAAGACAAGTTGCTATGTACTTAATCAAAGAATTGACTCAAAAAAGCTTACCCGACATTGGCGAAGCATTTGGCGGTCGTGACCATACAACTGTATTACATGCGGTTCGTAAAATTGCTTTAGAAAAAGCAAATAATCCACAACTTAGTCATCAAATTCATGTTATTCAACAAACTTTAGGGGGATAAATAGTATTATTTTACTTAAAAAAATTGAGTTTATAAACACCTTTAGTTTAAAAAGTCATTAATTTTATTAATGGCTTTTTTTATTTTCACATAATAACTTGTTGATAAGTATGTGTATAAGTATGTGGATAAATAATATAAATTGTGGATATGTATTTTTTATTCATTTATAACTAGAGTTATCCACAACTTTTACTAAAAATAATATACAGCTTAATAACAAGCTAAACTATTGATTTAAAACAATATTATTTAGTTATCCGCGTTTTTTTAACTTTCCTATTATTACTATTAGATAAATATAAATAAACTAAACAAGTAATTACCTCCATACATAAGACAATAAAAAATAAAAAATAAAATTTATTACATGTAATGTGGATAACTATTTATGAATTGTGGGTAAAATAAAAGACTATTCAATTATTTATAAATAATTAAAAATTAACTTATAAAAAATTAACTTATTATTTATTATGCAACTTATAAAAACATCTCGTGACGCTATCCTAAAACCATTAAGTAATTGTGTAGGTATTGTTGAACGAAAACATACTTTACCTATTCTAGCTAATGTGTTACTACGAAAAGAAGAAGACACTTTACATTTTTTAGCTACAGATGTAGAAATTCAAATTACAACACAGACTTTTGCTGATACAAAAGGAACTTGTACAACAACAGTCGCTGCACGTAAATTATTAGAAATAATAAAAGCCTTGCCAGAAGGTAACGAAGTTATTTTAAATTATGACGCAAAAAAACTAATCATACAAAGTGGTAAAGCACGATTCTCAGTACAAACTTTGGAAGCAGTTGATTTTCCAACAATGACTGCGCCCAAAGAGTGGACAGCAGAATGGAGTATGTCGCAAAAAGCCTTGAAAAATGCTTTAAACCAAGTTTCTTTTTCCATGGCACAACAAGATATTCGTTATTATTTAAATGGTTTATTACTTAGTATTGAAGGTCAAACCTTGCGTACCGTTGCAACTGATGGGCATAGACTGGCTTACTGCGAAACCCACCTTGGTTTAGATGAGCGTGCAAATAAAAATAATACTGTAAATTTACCTAAATTAGAATTAATCATACCTAGAAAAACAGTATTAGAATTGTTACGACAATTGGATGAATCTGAAGCGATTATTACGATAAAAGCAACTGCCCAAATGATTCAGTTTGAGTTTGTTGGTCATACAGTTATGTCAAAGCTAATTGAAGGCAAATTCCCAGATTTTAATAAAGTTATTCCTAAAAAGCATTCAAAAGTAATTGATATCAATCGAATAGTTTTGCAATCTGCTTTGCAGCGTGCAGCCATTATGACCACAGATAAATTTAAAGGCGTTAAATTAGCACTAAGTACTGATGCTTTATTAATTAGTGCTCATAATGCCGATCAAGAAGAGGCGTACGATGAATTAGATGTGCTATATCAACACGAAGCTATGGACATTGGTTTTAATGTCAATTACTTGCTAGATGTATTGGCTAATTTTAAATTTGAAACAGTACAATTACACTTTAGCGATACCAATGCTTCTGCAATGCTTACTGTCTTAAACGATTTATCGTTTAAATACGTTGTAATGCCTATGAGAATTTAAATAAATACGGATTGAAATACGGATTGAAATACTAATTTTTTTATATTGAGTTAGCTTGTTTTAAATTAATTTAAAATTAATAATAGGTCTACAATGTCTGATAGTTATAACCCCATCACTACCATTTCCGCTAAAGATTCTAATCCAAATAGTCAAGATTACGGCGCTAACAGTATTCAAATTTTAGAAGGTTTAGAAGCTGTCAGAAAGCGACCTGGTATGTATATTGGCGACACATCTGATGGTACAGGTTTGCACCATTTAGTGTTTGAAGTGTTGGATAACTCAATTGATGAAGCTTTAGCGGGTTACTGTAGTGAAATACAAGTCATGATTCACCCTGATAATGCAATTAGTGTGATTGATAATGGCCGTGGTATTCCGACAGGGATCAAATTTGATGATAAGCACGAACCTAAACGCAGTGCGGCTGAAATCGCTTTAACCGAATTGCATGCGGGCGGAAAATTTAATCAAAATAGCTATAAAGTCTCTGGTGGACTTCATGGTGTGGGGGTTAGTTGTGTCAATGCACTGTCAAAATATTTACGCTTAACAGTTCACAGAGACGGTTTAAGTCATCAAATAGAGTTTAACCAAGGTGTTGTTAAAAATCGCCTTGAAGAAATACAACAAGGTGTTTTAGTATCACCGATGAAGCAAATGGGTGTAACCGAGCTACAAGGAACAGAGGTGTATTTTTTAGCCGATGAAACTATTTTTACACAAGTTGATTTTCATTACGATGTATTAGCAAAACGTATTCGTGAGCTTAGTTTTCTAAACCACGGAGTACATATCAAATTAATTGACCAACGTACCGGTAAAGAAGATAGTTTTGCTTTCTCTGGGGGTGTTAAAGGCTTTGTTGAGTACATTAATAAATCTAAGACACAGTTGCACCCCAATGTATTTTACGCTGCAGGTGAAAAACAAATAGACAACGGCTTAGTAATTACCGTTGAAGTCGCTATGCAATGGAATGACAGTTATAGTGAACAAGTATTGTGCTATACCAACAATATTCCACAACGCGATGGTGGTACTCATTTGACGGGGTTACGTGCAGCAATGACTCGCGTAATGAATAAATACATTGAAGAAAATGAGTTCGCTAAAAAAGCTAAAGTAGATACCAGTGGTGATGATATGCGCGAGGGTTTAGCGTGCGTATTAAGTGTTAAAGTACCAGAACCAAAATTTTCAAGTCAAACAAAAGATAAATTAGTCAGTAGTGAAGTACGTCTGCCTGTAGAAGAAATTGTCGCTAAAATGCTGTCAGATTATCTACAAGAACGGCCTGTAGATGCGAAAATAATTTGTGGCAAAATTATAGATGCAGCCCGCGCCCGTGAAGCTGCCCGTAAAGCACGAGAAATGACACGCCGTAAAGGTGTTTTAGAAGGAGCTGGTTTACCTGGTAAGTTGGCTGATTGCCAAGAAAAAGACCCCGCTTTGTGTGAAATTTATATCGTAGAAGGTGATTCCGCAGGTGGCAGTGCTAAACAAGGCCGAGACCGTAAATTTCAAGCGATTTTGCCGTTACGTGGAAAAGTACTTAATGTTGAAAAAGCACGTTTTGATAAATTAATTGGCAGTGAACAAATTACTACCTTAATCACTGCTTTAGGGACTAGTATTGGTCCAGATTTTAATATTGATAAGTTACGCTACCATCGTATTATTGTTATGACCGATGCTGACATTGATGGGGCACATATACGGACTTTATTGCTAACCTTACTGTACCGTCAAATGCCTGTGTTAGTAGAACGTGGGCATATTTATATTGCTCAACCGCCCTTATTTAAAGTAAAAGCAGGTAAAGATGAGCGGTATTTAAAAGATGAAGAAGAAGAAACTGCATTTATGATTGAGTTGGCCGCTTTAAATGCTAGTATTACTAACCTTGATAATATTCGTATTGACAGCAGTACATTAAGAGTGTTGATTAAACAATGGAAAGTCGCCCGTGGGGTGTTACGCCGTATGGCACGTACCACTGATGAAGCGGTATTACATGCTATTTTAAACGGCGTTGTGATTGATGTGAGTCATATCACTGCGGCACATACTTCCGCAGAGGCTTTAAAAAACTCTTTAGCCAGTGAACGAAATATTACAGTAACAGTTGATACTGATGAGCATCAGTTGCCTATTATTAAAATTGAACGTTTACACTATGGCAACATCAAAACGACGCAATTAAATACCGCCTTCACGCGTACACCTGAATATCAACTAATCGCTAATACGGCTGCTACGATTGCCAGCCAAGTCCGGATAGGAGCGACGGTACAAAGAGGCGAAGGTGACAAACAAAAACATATAACAGTTGACCGCTTTGCACAAGCGGTTGATTGGTTGCATAGCGAAGCCGAGCGTTCATTAAGCAGCAAGCAACGCTATAAAGGTTTGGGTGAAATGAACCCATCACAGTTATGGGAAACGACGATGGACCCTACAGTACGCCGTTTAATGCGTGTACAAATTGAAGATGCGATTGCTGCTGATGAGATTTTTACGACTTTAATGGGCGACGAAGTTGAACCGCGCCGTAGATTTATTGAAACCAACGCTTTGTTGGCGGATAATATTGACGCTTAATAGCAAGATTTAATAGCTATTAACCTTAGAAATAGTCTTTAGTAAAAACACTTCTTAGTAAAAATATTTTTCAGTAAAATGATGCCAGAATTAGATTTAATTACATGGATCATTGTTTTATTGTCAGCATTAATGGCTGGCTTTATTGATTCAGCAGTCGGCGGTGGGGGAATGATTACTGTTCCCACTTTGTTCACTGTGCTGCCCAACGCGTCTGTATCTGTTGTTTTAGGTACAAATAAACTGTCTGCTGCAGGTGGAACAGTGGCTGCTGCTTTTCAATATGCAAAAAAAATATCAATTAATCGCCGTTTAGTTATTCCTGCGATGATTGCTGCTTGCTTGGCAGCTATTTTAGGGTGCTGGCTAGTCGCTTATATACCCATTAATGTATTTAAAAAGATGTTACCGCCAGTTTTATTAGGTTTATTAATTTACACTTTGTTTAATAAAACATTAGGGCAAAAAAATCAGGCCGTTGAATTACAGACTAAGACACCTTTGATGGGAATATTGTTGGGGGGACTGATTGGCTTATACGATGGTTTATTTGGTCCTGGAACAGGTAGTTTTTTAGCTTTGTTGTGGATTAAAGCCTACGATTTTGATTTTATGCATGCCACAGCACATGCTAAGTGGGTCAATTTGGCCACTAATTTGGGTTCTATTGTTTGGTTTGCTGGACACGGTCAAGTATATTGGCAATTGAGTTTAATGATGACTGTATTCAATATGATGGGTGCATTGGCTGGCACTAAAGTAACTATTAAATATGGCAATAAATTTGTGCGTAAGTTTTTTATTGGGGTCGTTACAGCACTTATTATCAAGACAGCTTACGATGCTTATTTTCGTTAAAAGTATCGAAGTATCAATATAAATAGACAAATATATTTATATACAAATGTATAAAAATATAAATATATAAGGTAAATAAAAAAGTGCTTCAAAAAAATATAAAAAAAATACGCGTTAATTACGCCGTTGTATTTATTTTGTTAATTAGTATTTTTATTTCAACACTCGGTAACTATACTTTTTGGCAGTCTTTGTGGGCATTGCCAGAGTTAAGCGTATGGACACAACTTAAATTAACGTGTGGCTTTGGCATTGCACTGACTGCATTACTAATGCTTATACAAGGCATTTTTTTAGGGCGTTACACCACTAAATTAATCGCCTGTATATTGCTCATTTTAACAGTACCTGCACAGTATTTTATGTTGAGCTATGGGGTGGTGATTGATGCGTCAATGGTACGCAATGCACTACAAACTGATATACGTGAAGTCCGTGACTTAATGAATTTGACTATGCTTATAGTCGTTTTTTTTGCGATATTAGTGCCTTTTTATTGGATATTCGTACAATCATTTGAACGCTACAGTCTACTTCAAGCATTTAAGCGTAACATCATTGTAGTGTTTACTGCACTGATTGCTTTGGTACTTAGTGTATTCGTCATTCAATCTGATACGGCAACTTTGATGCGTAGCCATAAAACTTTACGCTATCAAATAACGCCTTTTAATGCTATGTACAGTATTGGCCGTGTCATAGTCGGTGAACGTGCTAAGTTACCCTTTAAAACTTTAGCCGCTGCACAAGCGGTGGGTATCAATTCATCGTTACCTGTATTGGTTTTAGTTCTAGGTGAGACAGCTCGTAGTGATCATTTTAGTCTTAATGGTTACCGTTCTAACAGTAAAATAGGTGTAAATGTTAGCACTACGCCTTATTTAGATACTTTTAAAAATACCGAGTTAGTGAGTTTTACCCAAGTGACTTCATGTGGTACTAATACGGCTGACAGTGTGCCTTGTATGTTTTCACATTTAGACCGTACTGATTTTTTTGCACGACAAGCCAATTATGAAAATATCT
Organism: Pseudomonadota bacterium; assembly: GCA_041170585.1. Taxonomy (GTDB): domain Bacteria; phylum Pseudomonadota; class Gammaproteobacteria; order Burkholderiales; family Burkholderiaceae_C; genus JBDLSY01. The sequence goes on from JBEDNN010000058.1 coordinate 11,927, forward strand.
TAGATGTTTTACAAAAAACGGGTTATAAAATACTGTGGTTAGACAATAATTCAGGCTGTAAAGGGGTGTGTGCCAGAGTGCCTAGTGAGGATTTAACCCGCACTCAACACCCTAAATATTGCCATAGTAAAGGGTGCTTTGATGAAGTATTAATACATGATTTGTCTGATAGAATTAAAACGATAGCCACCGCACATACAGATAAAACACTAAAATCTACGACTAAAGGGGTTGTTGTCGTATTGCATCAAATGGGTAGCCATGGCCCTGCTTATCATCAACGTAGCCCAGAGTCTTTTAAACAATTTAAACCTGAATGTACTAGTAGTGCATTACAACAGTGTGATGTTCAGCATGTCATAAATGCTTATGATAACAGTATTGTTTATACTGATTATTTGTTGTCTAGTGCTATTAAACAGTTGCAGTCTTTAGATGATAGATTTGCCACTAGCCTTATTTATATGTCCGATCATGGTGAATCTTTGGGTGAAAACGGTAATTATTTACATGGATTACCGTACTCATTTGCCCCTAAAGCACAAACACATATTCCTTTAATTGTGTGGTTATCAGCCAATTTAGCCAAGCAACGTGGGGTTGATATGAGCTGCTTGCACCAACAAAAAGAAACACCTTTGAGTCATCATCATTTATTTTATAGTATGCTGGGTCTATTAAATGTACAGACTGCGGTATACCAATCCCAGTTAAACTGGTTTAAGTCATGTACTGTAGACTCAGTTAATGAATCAAGTAATTAATCAATTAATAAGTTAGTTAATAGCAACCATATTAATAGCAACCATATCGTTCTAAAGAATACAATTATATTTTTAACACAGTCGTTTATGACTTTGGAGCAACGGGTAAAATAGTGTATGAACTATCCTAAATATTTTGATGTAATTGTCGTTGGCGGTGGACACGCAGGTGTTGAAGCCGCTTTAGCTGCTGCCCGTATGGGTTGTCAAACCTTGTTACTGACGCATAATATTGAGACTTTAGGGCAAATGAGTTGTAACCCTAGTATTGGTGGCATTGGTAAGGGGCATTTGGTAAAAGAAATCGATGCTATGGGCGGGGCTATGGCTATAGCTACTGATGAAGCAGGTATTCAATTTAGAATTTTGAACAGTAGCAAAGGGCCAGCAGTGCGTGCAACACGCGCCCAAGCAGACCGTATTTTATACAAAGCGGCGATTCGTCAGCGTATAGAAAATCAAGCTAATTTAACCGTATTTCAGCAAGCGGTTGATGATTTAATCGTTGAGGGTGACCGAGTAGTTGGGGCAATTACACAGATTGGTATTCGTTTTCAAGCAAAAACAGTGGTATTAACAGCGGGTACTTTTTTAGACGGAAAAATCCATGTCGGTTTAGATAATTATGTCGGTGGAAGGGCTGGAGACCCCGCTTCAATCCGTTTATCAGACCGTCTCAAAGAATTAAAACTACCACAAGGACGCTTAAAAACGGGTACTCCCCCGCGTATTGATGGTAAAACAATTAATTATGATGTTTTGGCGGTTCAACCAGGCGACTTAGACCCAATCCCTGTATTTAGTTTTATGGGTAATGCGGCTATGCACCCACGACAATTACCGTGTTGGATTACCCATACCAATGAGCGTACCCACGATATTATTCGCAGCGGTTTTGATCGTAGCCCTATGTTTATGGGTAAAATTGAAGGCGTAGGCCCGCGCTATTGCCCTAGTGTAGAAGACAAAATCAACCGTTTTGCCGATAAAGACAGCCATCAGATTTTCTTAGAACCAGAAGGTTTGACTACTTATGAAATTTATCCAAACGGTATATCCACCAGTTTACCGTTTGACATTCAATACGCTATGGTGCGTAGTATGCGTGGTTTAGAAAATGCCCATATTTTGCGTCCAGGCTATGCAATTGAATATGACTATTTTGACCCACGCAGTTTAAAACGTAGTTTTGAGTCTAAAGCCATTGCAGGTTTATTTTTTGCTGGGCAAATTAATGGTACAACGGGCTATGAAGAAGCGGCTGCTCAAGGCTTACATGCTGGATTAAATGCTGCTTTGCAGGCACAAAATAAAAGTGTTTGGTGTCCACGTCGTGATGAAGCCTATCTTGGAGTACTGATTGATGATTTAACTACAAAAGGGGTTAATGAACCTTATCGTATGTTTACTTCGCGGGCAGAGTACCGCCTGCAGTTGCGTGAAGACAATGCCGATGCCCGTTTAACTGAACAGGGTAGACTGTTAGGGTGTGTTGATGATGCACGCTGGGCCGTTTTTTGTCGTAAGCGAGATGCCGTAGCCCTTGAAATTCAACGTTTAAAATCAACTTGGGTGAACCCACGTTTAATTGATGCGGCTGAAGCTGAACGTGTGTTCGGTAAAACGATTGAAAAAGAATATACATTAGCCGATTTATTACGTCGTCCTGAAGTGACTTATAGCCAGTTAATGAGTTTAAAAAATACAACAGGTACATGGGTTTCAGACACTGTACTCAACGATACATTGTTGATAACACCCAATGGCAACGCAGTGTGTGAACAAGTTGAGATTTCAATTAAATATGAAGGCTATATTAGTCGGCAACAAATAGAAATCAACAAACAACTACACAATGAAAATACACGGTTACCTGCTGATATTGACTATACCCAAGTGCGTGGTTTGTCTAAAGAAGTTCAGCAAAAATTAAATACATACCAACCTGAAACATTAGGACAAGCAGGCCGAATTTCTGGTGTAACACCCGCTTCGTTGTCTTTGATATTAGTACATTTAAGACGAAATACTTTATTAGTTGCAGAACATTAATATCAACATTAATATCAACATTAATATCAACATTAATATCAATATTAATATCAATATTAATATCAATATTATTTAAATTTAAATTAATTTTTGTTAGCACTTTATGTATTTACGTCGTCAGTTTTCTAATCATAGCATCACTAATATAACAAACTCACAAGGTGGGGTAGTCACGCTGGGTAATTTTGATGGTATGCATTTAGGACACTGTGCTTTAATTGTGGCTTTAAAAAAACTAGCTGCACTCAATGAATTAACCACACACGTTGTAACGTTTACCCCCCATCCAAGAGATTATTTTGCAAAACAAGGGCGTGGCTTGCCTGTTTTAAACATTAGTAGTGTGCGTAGTCGCTTAATGTATTTAAATAAAATGGGTGTTGATTATGTGCATTTATTACGGTTTAATCAAGAGTTAGCAACGCTTTCACCACAAGATTTTGTGTTGTATGTATTGGTGAAAGCGTGTAATGCAAAACATGTTTTAGTCGGACGTGATGTACGTTTTGGACATCAACGGGCGGGTGACTGGGCTTTGTTGTGTTTTTTGGGCGAGCAATATGGTTTTGCAGTTCATTGCTTTGAAGAGGTTTTAGACAATGCGGCATTGCGTATTTCTAGTTCAGCGATACGCCATGATTTATATGCGGGGCATTTACAAGATGCAAATTTATTATTAGGTTACGCATACAGTTTATCTGGACGGGTTATTCACGGAAAAAAACTGGCACGCACTTTAAATTTTCCCACACTTAATATTGATCCGCATTTACCCAATCCTGCTTTACGCGGTGTGTTTGTGGTGCAAATTGAAGGCTTAAATTCACGGGCTACCACTCGTTTATATGGCGTTGCTAATTTAGGAATACGCCCCACAGTAGAACAAACCCAACGCTTTAGTTTGGAAGTCCACGTGTTAGATTGGTCAGGCGATGCCTACGGGTTAATTGTAAACATTATATTTTTATATAAATTACGCAGCGAAGCCGTTTATGCTCATTTACCCGACTTACAACATGCCATTGCACAAGATGTTTTGAATGCACGGCAGTGGTTATCAGTACAAATGGTCAGTTAATATTTTTTTAGTGCTTTTTAAATAAGCGGCTTAACTTATTCACAATAGAATGTTTGCAATGAATACACATACACACACACATTTAACCTCTGGCTTACACCCAATATTGGATAATACACTTTATCAATGGTTTATTGAGGCACTAGGTCAGCCAATTCGCACAAATGATCGCCATGCAGTGTGGGAAAAACGGGCTAATGCAGCATTAATGCAAGCCGCTCAACAGGCTGAACACGATGTAGCACATTTAAGCCCTTATTTGTCATGGCGAGACTTTTCAGTATTGGCTATGGATATGGATAGTACCTTAATTAATATTGAATGTATTGATGAAATTGCTGATTACTGTGGTAAAAAAAATGAAGTCGCTAAAATCACTGAAGCCACTATGCGGGGTGAAATAATCGATTTTAATGAAAGTTTGCGTAGACGGATTGCACTGCTAAAGGGTTTACCTTTAACGGCTTTACAAGCCGTGTTGGATGAACGTTTGCAACTTAATCTTGGTGCGGAGGTGTTGGTTAAAACGGCACATCAACACGCATTAAAAACCTTATTAGTCAGTGGCGGCTTTACTTTTTTCACTGATGCTATGCAAACCCGCTTAGGCTTAACATATGCATACAGTAATACTTTAAATCACAATGGCATTGTATTAGACGGTACATTGCAAGAGCCAATTGTAAACGCTGAAGCTAAGTGTGATAAAGTACAGTCGCTGTGTGAACAAATGGGAATTAAAACAACACGGGCTATTGCTATAGGCGATGGCAGTAATGATTTAGCGATGATGGCTATTGCAGGTTTATCGGTGGCATACCATGCCAAGCCTGCTGTTCAAGCCAAAGCTATGGCGGTCATTAATTATGGCGGTTTAGATACTTTAAATTTATGGTTGAGCTAAATTAAGAAGTATTTTTCCTAATCAGGATTTTTTAAGATTAAAAGATGAACAAGATTTTAAAAAACTCTCAAAATCCGTAAATTTTAAAAATCCTGATTAGGATAATTATTTAACTAATTGTGTGGTTTACATATGGCTAATCATCACATCACCAAAGCCAGAGCAAGTGACTTGTGTCGCACCGTCCATCAGGCGTGAAAAGTCATACGTTACTTTTTTACTTAAAACAGATTTTTCCATACTGCTAATAATCAGGTCAGCTGCCTCTTTCCAACCCATATAGCGCAACATCATTTCGGCAGATAAAATTTGTGAACCTGGATTGACGTAATCTTTTCCTGCATATTTAGGCGCTGTACCGTGAGTCGCTTCAAACATAGCGATACTGTCTGATAAATTAGCCCCAGGGGCAATGCCAATCCCGCCGACTTGGGCAGCCAAAGCATCACTAATATAATCACCGTTTAGGTTTAAAGTAGCGATGACATCATATTCGGCTGGACGCAGTAAAATTTGTTGTAAAAACGCATCGGCGATGACATCTTTAATGATAATTTCACGCCCTGTTTTAGGATTAGTAAATTTACACCATGGACCACCATCAATCAGTTCAGCACCAAACTCTTTTTGTGCCAGTGCATAAGACCAATCACGAAAGCCGCCTTCGGTATATTTCATGATATTGCCTTTATGCACAATCGTGCAGCTTTTCTTATCATTATCAATTGTGTATTGAATCGCTTTACGGATTAATCGCTCTGTTCCTTCACGTGATACGGGTTTAATACCAATCCCTGAACTTTCAGGAAAACGGATTTTTGTAACACCCATTTCTTCAGTTAAGAATTTAATCATTTTTTTAACTTCAGCCGAGCCTTCAGCGTATTCAATACCTGCATAAATATCTTCGCTATTTTCACGAAAGATAACCATATTGATTTTTTCAGGCTGCTTCACAGGTGACGGTACACCTTTAAAATATTGTACGGGACGTAAGCACACATATAAATCTAACTCTTGTCGTAAAGCAACATTTAAACTTCGAATGCCTCCGCCTACAGGGGTAGTTAATGGGCCTTTAATAGAAACAACATAGTCTTTAACTATTTCTAAGGTTTCTTTAGGCAACCATACATCAGGGCCATAAACACGGGTTGATTTTTCTCCCGCATAAATTTCCATCCAGTGAATTTTTCTAGCACCTTCATACGCTTTAGCCACAGCAGCATCAACGACTTTAATCATAACAGGGGTAATATCTATGCCCGTGCCATCACCTTCAATAAAGGGGATAATTGGATTGTTTGGCACTATCAATTGATGGTTAGTATCAAAGCTAATTTTTGCGCCGCCTGCAGGAATAGTAACGTGTTGGTACATAATAAAGGTAGTTAAAGGGTTAAATTAATATAAAGTAAATAGGTAGATGAATAGGTAAGTAAATAGTAAGTAAATAGTAAGTAAATAGTAAGTAAATAAGTGAATAAATAAATAAGTAAATTTTATTTTAAACAAAAGTCATACTATGTCAATAAATAATTAAATTTTACGAGAAGGCAATGATTTTAAACTAGCAATAAAAGCGGTATTGTCCATAGTCGCTAATACTTGAATCCCTGCGCGTATTAAGTCACTTTTTTTCACAGGTGTTTGTAATTCTAAGGCACGTTGTTTTAAAGTATTTAACACTACACGTTCTGATGTGGGTATCGTAAAACTATCACGTACCAATTTTATTTTTTTAGGGGCTTTAATTTTTACTGGCACAACCGTGCTTGTTTTTACAGTCGCTACGGCAGTTGTTTTTTCAGGCACTGGCTTAACTTTTTTTGCATTGGGTAATTTTGCTGTAGAGGCTTGTATCAGTTTGTTTGTGGCATTTTTTGTTTTAGTAGCGGTAGTCATAAAATCCTTTGGATTGTAAAGTAAGGCATCAATAAAGTACCAATAAAGTATTAAATAAAGTATTAATATATATTTAAACAAAAAGCATTAATAAAGCATTAATAAAGCATTAAAAACATTAATAAAGTATCAATATATACTTAAATAATAGTATCAGTGATTTTAACTGAATTGTTTTGAGTAAACTAAATAATGGCTTCTAAATAAAGTGGGTGAACAGTTTTTGCCCACGCTTCACTTTCTTGCTCTAATAAGAAAATAGTTTGTGGCAAAGTTTGATTCCATTGTATGGGATACAAGAGCTTAAAAAATAATTTTTGAGGGCTTTGATATTCAAGCACTAATACAATATCTGTTAATGTATTGGCTGATACATCAGTTCTAGCATGACATAAAATAACAGCCAAACGCAGACACATTAATTGCATTAAAAACGCAGGTCGTTCCAAATCTAGGGCTATTTTTTTAAGTTTTCCACGATGCCCCAGTACCAAAAGACTCAATCGGTGAAGTTCATGAATGGCAAATCCCGGAGCGTCTACGTGGTCTAAAATATAAGCCCCATGTTTGTGGTAGTTGTCATGTGAAATTAAGCAGCCCATTTCATGTAGTTGAGCCGCCCACACCAGCTTTTTTATTAATGGTGCAGTATCAACCGCTTGTTTTTCTAAATAATGGGCTGCTGGTTTAAATAAAAGTTGGGCGACAGAGCTGACTCTACTGGCATGCTGGGTATCTACTTGATAATTAATAGCCAAACGATTAACCGTTGCCAAGCGTATATCACGGCTTAAATCACTGCGGTTAACCAAATCATATAAAGCACCATGCCGTAAAGCACCTTGTGCTGCTACCATATATTCAATGTCAAGCAAGTCAAATATAGCCAATAAAATAACTAAGCCACCTGCAATAACTAATCTTCTATCGTCTTTTAAACCTTCAAATTTTATATGATCAACGTGTTTAAATTTTAATAGTACTGACTGTAATTTGAGCAAACCCGCCCGTGTAATAATGCCATCGCCTATATCTGTAATAGTTAGTTTTAAGCGGTCAATATTGTCTTTATCAAACTGTTCATAGTTTAAAATACTGGCTACTGTACCGACTGTGCCTGATGAACCGTAAGCAATATCCCAATGTAAACGACCAAATAGACTCGTTGTTTCATCTAAAATCGCTAACGCAGCTACACGGGCTTTTTGAAAAGTTGCCTCTGTTAATTGACCATCAGTAAAATAACGCTGACTCCATGCAGAACTGCCTAAATGGTAAGATTGCATCACTTTAGCATTAAAGCTTTGACCTAAAATAAACTCGGTTGAACGCCCACCAATGTCAATCACTAAACGTTTTTCATCTGATTGTGGCAGGTTGTGTGCAACGCCTTGGTAAATTAAACGTGCTTCTTCATAGCCTGATACAACATCAATCGGAAAACCTAATATAGTTTGCGCACGGCTTAAAAATACTTCACGGTTACTGGCTTCACGTAAAGTTTGTGTAGCGACTGCACGTACTTGGGCGTGTTTAAAGTCTGCTAAACGTTCGGCAAACCGTGCCAAACAATCCCAGCCACGTTGCATTGCGGCATCACTTAATAAATTATTATCGTCTAAACCCGCACCTTGATGAACGGCTTCTTTATAGTACTCTTGCTTATAAATAATTCCATTGTCATAAGAACCAATTTCAAGACGAAAACTATTAGACCCTAAATCTAGGGCAGCTAAACGTGTACCTGTATTAAGTGTCATAACTGTCTCAATGTTAAAAAATATACATTAAAAATATAAGCTAAAAATATAAGCTATATTTTACTAAATTCAAATAAATTCAATTCAAAGTAAATTCAAGTAAAACCAAGCACAACCAAATAAAACCAAATAAAACCAAAAAACAATTTACGGTTTAGGACTTAATAACCATACTTTAGCAGTACTTTTTTGCCCACTGGCTAATTTTCCAGCTACCTCACCTGTCCCCGTGTAAATATCAATTCTTGACGGGCCTTTAATTGCCCCACCCGTGTCTTGTGCCAACATCAGTTGTGATAAAGTCCCCTTTATTGTTTGAGTTTCTAACCAAATAATAGATCCTAACGGAATATAAGTTGTATCAACTGCAACACTTCGCATAGGGGTTAAAGAAACGCCCAACGCACCGATTGGGCCTTGTTGATGAGGAATATTGACTACTTTAAAAAATACAAAACTAGGATTGGTATTCAATACGGTCTGTACTGTTTTATCAGGTTGATTTTTAGCCCACTCTTTAATACGGTCCATGCTGGCTTGATGGGCTTTAAATACACCTTGTGCAATTAAAGTAGTAGCAATAGATTGGTACGGCTGGTTATTTTTTGCAGCAAATCCTAATCTAATGATTGAACCATCTTGTAGTTTTAACCGTACTGAACCTTGTATTTGTGCCAAAAAAGCATCTATTGGATTGTCTAGGTAAGCGAGTTCTTTGCCTTGTAAAACACGATGAACATTGCCGTCTACGGGCGTTAATTCGTTACGTTTCAAAGTTGTAGTAGTTAGTGGGGCAGCATACAATGGCCATTGGTAAACACCCACTGGTTGTAGGCTGGCTGAATAAACAGGTTCAAAGTAAGCGGTTGCAATATTACGGTCAGGTGTTGTATGGTCTTTTAAAGCTACAGTTGCAATCAAGTATTTTTGTAATAAATCACGTGCTTCATCAGGGCTATTGGGTGTTAATTGAACCGCTTTACAAAAATTTTGCCACACAGGACGGTCGCCTATTTTTTGACAACTGTTTAGTAAAGCCGGCCATGCCTCTAATAAATTGTCTTGACTCCAATTGGGTAAAATACTTAATGATTGCTCAACGCTATTTGATGGCGGTAACTTGTTTAAGTTAGGCGAAATAACAGCTGGCGTTATAGGTGTAGCCGTAGGTTTTTGATAGCTGGTACAAGCGGCTACACTGGCTAATAAAATGGCTAATATACTTAATTTAATTTGATAAATTTGATAGACGGTATTTTTAATAGTGTGAACAATCATATAGAACAATCATATAAATATAAATATAAATAGAAGTGATTAATGGATTAAAAATAATTAAAAATAATTAAAAATAATTAATAATGTTTAAATTGACAGTGTCTACAATATCTACAGTATTTATAATATTTGAAGTATTTGAAGTATTTGAAGTATTTGCAAACTAAAATAAACAAGGCTTATTATTTAAAATTTAAAAAAAATTAAAAAAAATTAAAATAATGGTGCTTATTAGGAGTATTTATGTGGTTATTATTAGTTGAAATGCTATTGGCTTTATCAATTATTGTGTTTATTATGTGGTGGACTATGAAAGGTGCTGATGCAGCACACCCTACAATTTCTAGCGACACACAAATTCGACAAAAAATAAAAAATAAAAAATAAAAAACAAATATATAAATATATAGTAAAACTGTAGTATAAAAACTATAGTAAAAACGAAGTAACTAAACAGCTATTACGGCAAATATAACAGTTAATCTTTAACTATAAGTCCTTAATTTTAAGATTTGGGAACAAATAACTCAAAAGGTAAAACAGCGACATCAAACCGTTCGCCGTCTTCAGCAACACAAAAAAAACTACCACGCATACTGCCGCTTGGCGTATTCAATGGGCAAGCACTGGTGTACTCAAAGCCTTGACCCGGTTGTAAAAAGGGCTGCCGTCCAACGATACCTAAACCATTGACTTCTTCAATGATACCTGTGGCATTTTTAATCACCCAGTAACGGCTAATGATTTGGGCTGCTATTTGTCCGATATTAGTAATTCTGACATGGTAAGCAAATACAAAAATATCCTCTTTAGGATTTGATCGTTCAATCAGATATTCTGGCTGCACGTCGATGTGCATAGCATAAGCAGTTGCTTTTGGAATACCAGGAATACCAAGTGGTGTATGTAAGTTAGGCATAAAATGGCAGCTCAAGTGTAAGAAAAAATTATTGTACTAATAACTATCGTAACTGATTTAAATATATATTTGTTTCACGTGAAACAATTGTAATTTCGCTAAAATATTTTATTTTTATAGGCTAATTAAATTATTTATTATTTATTATTTATTATTTATTATTTATTATTATTTATTAGTTTGTTAGTCTTAACTGTGTGAGTATAAATTAAATTGGCTATTGATAAACTAAATATTGCCCAACGTGAAGCAGTCACTTACCTAGATGGTCCTTGTTTGGTGTTGGCAGGAGCAGGCAGTGGAAAAACCCGCGTAATCACTGCAAAGATAGCCCACATGATACGGGCAGCTCATATTAAGCCACAACATATTGCCGCTATTACCTTTACCAATAAAGCGGCTAAAGAAATGGCCCACCGTACAAAAAGCTTATTAACTTCTGTACAAGCGCCCAGTCGTGGATTAACCATTAGTACTTTTCATGCCTTGGGTATGAATTTTTTACGTAAAGAACACGCCTTAGTGGGCTTAAAAAACAATTTTACGATTATGGATAGCAGTGACAGTGCGAACTTATTACAAGATGCGTTAGGCGATTATGACCGTGCCAACATTCGTGCTGCACACAGTCAAATTAGTTTATGGAAAAATGCTTTATTATCACCAGAGCAGGCTTTTAATCAAGCCACCGATGAAGACAGTTCAAATATTGCACTCGCTTATGCAACGTATTCTAGGCAGTTAAGAGCTTATCAAGCTGTAGATTTTGATGATTTAATTGGATTGCCTGTTCAGATTTTAAAAGAAAATGAGTCTGTTTGTGAACGCTGGCAAAATAAGCTACGCTATATTTTAGTAGATGAAGTGCAAGATACCAACGCAACACAGTATGCTTTGCTTAAGTATTTAGTCGGTGTACGGGCGATGTTTACCGCTGTCGGTGATGATGACCAAGCTATTTATGGTTGGCGTGGTGCAACCATAGAAAATTTAAGTGAGTTAGAACGTGATTATCCGCAACTTAAAATTATTAAGCTAGAGCAAAACTATCGTAGCACAAACACTATTTTAAAAGCAGCCAACGCTTTAATTGCGAATAACCCTAAATTACACGCCAAACAATTATGGAGTGAACACGGTATTGGCGACCCGATACATGTTTTATCCGCCCAAAATGAAGACGCTGAAGCTGAAATGGTAGTCACCAAGTTGTTAGCCCATAAATTTTATACTCAAAGCCGCTTTAGTGATTATGCTGTGCTGTATCGTAGCAATCATCAAGCCCGTATATTTGAGCAGAAAATTCGTGCGGAAAAAATACCTTATGTTTTATCAGGTGGACAAAGCTTTTTTGAGCGTGCGGAAATTAAAGACATACTTTCTTATTTACGTTTAATTGTTAATGATGACGATGACCAAGCATTTATGCGGGCTGTCAATACACCACGTCGTGGTGTAGGGCCTGCTTTATTAGAAACTTTAGGTACTTATAGTGCTATGAGGCAATGTAGCTTAATGCAAGCAGCCTTTGAACACGGGTTTGCAGCACAAATCAGTGAAAGGCAACACCAGCCCATTAAAGACTTTGCTGAATTAATCCAAGAGTTTCAATGGCGTGGGGGTTTAAAAGGCAAGTCTAATAAACAGTCTTCAAACGTTTTAAGCACTAAACAATCAGTACAGAGTAAAGGTGAGCCTGCGGGCGTACTGTTATATGAATTAGTTAATCGTATTGGATATGAAACGTTTATTAATGAACATTTTGATGGTAAAGCAGCTCATAGTCGTTGGAAAAATGTATTAGATTTTTTAAATTGGTTGTCTACAAAAGCAGAAAACGATGAAAAATCTTTGGCTGAAGTCGCGCAAGCAGTCACTTTATTGTCAATGATGGACACTGAAGAAGATGATCCCGATGCCGTTCGATTGTCTACCTTACACGCCGCAAAAGGATTGGAGTTTAGACATGTTTATTTAGTGGGCTGTGAAGAAGGTTTACTGCCACACCATGGCCATAATAATGCTGATTTAACCGCTGATGCTACGACTGTGTTAAATGCTTTAGGTACATTAAATGCGTTAGATGAAATAAATGAAATAAATGAAATAAATGAAATAAATGAAGTAGATGAAAATAGTTTTATAGTTGAGATTGAAACAACACTCAACGTACAACGATTGGAAGAAGAGCGCCGTCTAATGTATGTGGGCGTTACTCGTGCCCGCAATACGCTTACTGTGTCATACTGCCAACGGCGTAAAAAGGGACGCGACTGGGAACAACGTAAGCCTTCACGTTTTTTAAAAGAATTGGGCGTGATGGCTGACGATACTACTGTATCTGCACCTATTGTGATAGACACTCGCGCTCACATGGCAGCATTAATGGCACGTTTAAACAATACGATTAAAAAAAATGGCGTATAAAATAATGACGATTACTACTTAAATATATTTTAGATATATTTTAAGGATATACATTTGCGCAATGCTTAACTTATTAATGTAGCAATTTATTAATGTGAAATATAAACTATGAAATTAGATCTTAACTTTGCTGCTGATTACTTGTTAAGCAACGGTACAACGATTGCAGTTAAATGTATAGTAGCGATTGCTGCTTGGATTATTGGCCGTTGGTTAATTAAACTGGTACGCCAAGTTTTGACCCGCTTATTAATTAATAATGAAAAGGTTGATACCACCATTTCAAAATATATTGCTTCATTTTTATCAGGCGTATTAAGTATTGGTTTAGCTATAGCTATTTTAAGTTATTTGGGAGTACAAACTACTTCGCTGGCTGCTTTGTTGGCAGGTATAGGTTTAGCCATTGGAACCGCATGGGGCGGGTTATTGACTCATTTTTCAGCAGGCATATTTTTACAAATTTTGCGTCCTTTTAAAATTGGTGATCATGTTGATATCGGCGGCGTAGAAGGCGATGTATTAGAACTAGGCTTGTTTGGAACAACGGTATTATCAGTAGACAATGTCACGACTATTGTCGGAAACAGTAAAGTATTTTCTGAAATAATTAGAAACTATAGTAACCAGCCTTATCGGCGGGCTAATTGTGTTGTCTTAATTGACCACAGTGTACCTATCACAGAAGCGATTGAACAATTGAGAGTAGCACTCAAAACTATACCTAATGTATTAGAAATACCTGCCCCTCAAATTGGTGTTTTAGACATTACTAAAGAAGGTGTTAGCTTAGCAATACGGCCGTTTTGTCATACGGCTCACCACATGTATTTGCGTTTTGCTACGTATCAAATGGTACAAGAGGTGTTTAAAAAATCAGGCTACCTTGCACCTAATACACGTATAGAATACCGTGAAAAAGACTAACTTTTAATTATTTAGCATTGCTATATTGGTATGGTAAGTATACAGTTAGTATGTAGAGGTATTTATATTACAGGCAATTATAAATTGCTCAAATAAATCTACTGTAGTGATACCAAATCATCATAAATGTTAAATTAGTCACATTTTTTATATTTTTGATTATAGATTTTATAAACAATCTGTACAATCAATGTACATATAGTTTTATATGTTTTTAACTTAATTGTTTAATTAATTTAAGGCATTGCTACTTTGGTAATGTTCAAATAGCACTGATACAAGAAATTTAATAATTAAGAAGTAATTAGTAAAATCACTAAGACAATACACCAATATAAATATTGTAAAAGTTAAAATTTAACATTACCGCTACTTTAATATGGTTAATTCGTATAT
>JBEDNN010000059.1:0-86993 GCA_041170585.1 Pseudomonadota bacterium
TAACTTATTTAATAATTTAATAATTTAATAATTTAATAATTTAATAATTTAATAATTTAATAATTTAATAATTTAATAATTTAATAATTTAATAATTTAATAATTTAATAATTTAATAATTTAATAATTAAACAGTTTAGTAATTTAAGTCTACGTTATTTTAATTTTTAATTTTTCAAATAAATTTATTATCAAGGACCCTATCATGGCAAAAAGTAAATTTGAACGTAATAAACCACACGTCAATGTCGGCACAATTGGCCACGTTGATCATGGTAAAACAACATTGACAGCGGCTTTAACAATGGTTTTGGCTGCTAAATTTGGTGGCGAAGCTAAAGCTTATGACCAAATTGATGCTGCCCCTGAAGAAAAAGCGCGTGGTATTACAATTAATACAGCCCACGTTGAATACGAAACTGGCAATCGTCATTATGCACACGTTGATTGCCCAGGCCATGCCGATTATGTTAAAAACATGATTACAGGTGCGGCACAAATGGACGGTGCAATTTTAGTGTGTTCTGCTGCTGATGGCCCTATGCCACAAACACGTGAGCATATCTTATTAGCGCGTCAAGTAGGCGTACCTTACATTGTTGTATTTTTAAATAAATGCGATATGGTTGATGATGCTGAACTCCTAGAGTTAGTAGAAATGGAAGTGCGTGAGTTATTAGATAAATATGATTTCCCTGGTGATGACACACCGATTATTCACGGCTCTGCTAAATTAGCCGTTGAAGGTGATAAAGGCGAGATGGGCGAAGAATCAATCATTCGTTTAGCCGCTGCCTTAGATTCATATATTCCAACACCAGAACGTGCTGTTGATGGGGCATTCTTAATGCCAGTTGAAGATGTATTCTCTATTTCTGGACGTGGTACTGTTGTAACGGGCCGTATTGAACGCGGCATTGTTAAAGTCGGTGAAGAAATTGAGATTGTTGGTTTAGTGGATACAGTCAAAACTACCTGTACGGGTGTAGAGATGTTCCGTAAATTATTAGATCAAGGTCAAGCGGGTGATAACGTTGGTTTATTATTACGCGGTACTAAGCGCGAAGACGTACAACGCGGTCAAGTATTATGCAAACCCTCTTCTGTTAAACCGCACACACATTTTACTGGTGAAATTTATGTGTTGTCTAAGGATGAAGGCGGTCGCCATACACCGTTTTTTAACAACTACCGTCCACAGTTTTACTTCCGCACAACTGATGTAACAGGTGCGATTGAACTACCAGAAGGTAAAGAAATGGTTATGCCTGGTGATAACGTATCCATCACTGTTAAGCTAATTGCCCCGATTGCGATGGAAGAAGGTTTACGCTTTGCTATTCGTGAAGGTGGTCGTACTGTAGGTGCGGGTGTTGTTGCTAAAATTATGGCTTAATTAAGTATTATTCATACTTAATATAAACTTTGTTATAACTATTAATCATTAACTATTAATCATTAACTATTAATTATTAATTACTTTATTTTTAATTCTTAGTATTACTTTATTTTTAGTTATTTAGTTACCTAACTTAGTTTCTTGGTTTTTGTTCTTTTGTAGCGGTTTTAAATAATTTAGTTGTTTATACCGCTACTTTGATTTGCTAAAAATTAAATTATTATTTATTTGTTTAGCGTGTTCTTTGGGAATTTAATGTATGTCTAGTCAAAATATTCGTATCCGTCTTAAAGCATTTGATTATAAGTTAATCGACCGTTCAGCCGCTGAAATTGTAGAAACAGCCAAGCGTACAGGGGCAGTGGTTCGTGGTCCAGTACCATTGCCTACACGCATTGCCCGTTATGATTTGTTGAGCTCACCGCATGTAAACAAAACAGCACGCGATCAAATGGAAATTCGCACACACCAACGTTTAATGGATATCTTAGACCCAACTGATAAAACAGTAGATGCTTTGATGAAGTTAGATTTACCTGCAGGTGTAGAAGTTGAGATTAAAGTTAAATAAAAGCCAATAAGCTAATAAGCTTAAATAAAAAACCACTTCGTCATTGCAGTGGTTTTTTATTAAGGTAATTTTGTTGCTTAAAATACTTATCGTATAGTACTATAAATTTAAAAGATAATAGCTAAAAATAATATTTTTTTGGTTGAACTAAAGTTAGTTAGGTGTGCATAACAATAAAATTTCTTCAAATAAATTAACTAAATTATGTAAAAACTGATCAAATTCAGCTTGGTAATTTTTCTGATTGATACTACTTTTGATTAGTACATTATCGTAGTTGTTTCCTTTTCTGTGAGCTACACCAGTAGATCGTAGTCCTTGAATAGTTTTCAGTAATTTAATGTGATGTTCCACATTTGTTACATTTTTTACTTCTAATAGCTTCTCAATTAAAAAAATAGACTTAGCTTCTTTATTATTTATTTTTAATAATTCTCTCAATTCCACTACATTTACGGAATCTATAGTTATTTTTGTTAAAGCTAAAATTTGCTCGTCAAATTCAGCTTGTTCATTGGTTATCATTGAACGTAGAGATAAAAAATAATGTGCATCTTTTTCACATAGCGGTAAAAATAAACTCCAGCCATATCTTTTAAGCCACTGATTTTGAAGTTTTCTAAATTCATTTTTAAATTTATGTTCTGGGCTTTCTGGAACAAAAAAATTTCCCATCAAATTTCTTTGAATATTTGTTTCACTAATCTGCCTTCCATCTGGAATAATATTAAAAGTAGCCCAGTATTTTTGCTCATTTTCTGGTAGTCCTCTTCCAAGATCACCTAAAAATACAGATACACAATCAACTAAATTATTATCAAATCTAAGATTCCAACCACCCCGCCTTGATAGACTACTATCACAAACCTCGTACTCTGAAGGTGAGCGATAATATTTTTGCATTACCTCTTTTTTAAAAAATACAGGTGTAAGATAGTGGGGTGCTTCTGGATTCGCTCCAAAATCATTACTTAGTAATTCAGGGTTTGACGTAAACATCTTTGGGGCATCATCATTACCACCAATTATATATTCTATAAATTTTTTCTTTTCTTCAAAAGGCCAAACCTTAGATTCTTCAACTTTCCCACACAAAATGAGTTTTTTTCCCATAATTCTAGAATGAGATTTATATCCATTTGAGTAAGAAAAAAAATTTGAATAAATAGTATAAATCAGTGTTGAATTACTTTCATCAGCAGAAAAATACATTTCATTTTTAAAATGTCTATTACGCTCAAAAAATAGCAAAAGATGCATTTGTTTTGCAGCCATAAATGATTTAAGATAGCTAAATTTTATTTGTATTTTTTGTTGTGTCATTTTAATAACCTCTACTTCATCGCCAGTATCGTCAAAAGTAACATGGTTTGACGTGTCTTGGTCATAATAAAGGTTATGAAACAGCCTAAACTCTTCAAGAATTTCTATGTAGCTTTCTTTCCTGCTGTGGAACTCTCTTTTTAAAATTAACCGTAGATAACCTTCTTTATCAGTATTAGCGTAATACTTTGGTGTCTCTATCCCATTTTTACAGACAGATAAAAAACCTGGATAGATACTTCCAATACTAAGATCCCAACAATGACCTTTGTCAAATATTTCTTTAGCTCTATCCAAGCTAACTAAGGCACAATACGTAGCACCGTCACTATCACCACCATTATTTGGTATAGTTTCATAAACAGTGACCCAATTTTCTTCACCATATTTATTAACAATCTCTGTAATAAAGTCGCTAAATGGATTTTCTATCATTATTAATTCCGTAAAAATATAGTGTTACACACATAAAATATAGTTCATATAGTAAAAATGGGGGATTAAACTCAATAAATCTACTGCCGTGCTAATCTTATATTTTTAGGTAAAACATTAGGTGTACTAGTACGGTAAGGGTTAATATCTAAACCACCGCGACGCGTATACCGTGCATAAACAGTTAAGCGGGCTGGTTTACAACGCTGCCAAATATCCATAAATATACGCTCTACACAGTGTTCGTGAAATTCGTTGTGGTTGCGTAAGCTAACAATATATTGTAATAAGCCCACATGACATATCGGTACGCCTACATAGCTGATTGATACACTGCCCCAATCAGGCTGTCCTGTTACCAAGCAATTACTTTTAAGCAAATCACTATAAACCGTTTCTTCTATCGGCAGCTCATCTAAGGTCTTTAATAATTCTGGTGCAGGTAAATACTGTTGGCACTCAATATCCAATCGGTCAAGAGAAATACCTTCAAAAAAAATAATATTTGGACGCGTGTTTCGCTCTTTACTTAAAGGAAATTTTTCTATACATACAGATACTTTAATACCCGCAGCATCACTTAAATCATGATTCAGTAACTCCATTAAGGCATTTAAGCCGTGGTCTATACCTTCTAATTGAGTATTATTAAAACTATTTAGATACAATTTAAGTGATTTGCTTTCAATAATATTAGGACTATCTGCGGGTATAACAATGTGTGCCAGTGCAATTTGAGGTTTGCCTTTGCTGTTAAGCCAACCTACTTCATAAGCAGTCCATAAATCTGCTCCAAAAAATACAGGCGACGTTAAAATACCTAATTCAGCACGTTTTATAACACGGCTAATCGGAAATAACAGACTGGCATCATAATGGTCAGAATATTGGCTAGTTTTACCCAGTTGCGATTGGTCGGGGTTTGAATGAGTTGTTGATGTCATAGACGTTTAATAAATTTTAGTAAATTTTAGTAAATAAAAATAATAATAATGCTGTTTAAAATACTTTAACTTTGAAAAAATTTGATTTTATCATTATGTCTTATATTGAAAATATTAAAAATATTAAAAAAATAACTGCAACATTATTAGGACAACATTGCACTGCGTGTAATCAAGCGTGCTTTGGGTCAATTGTTTGCCCAACGTGTACAGATTTAATTACAAAACGTAGACTATACACTGTGCGTTGTACACGGTGTGCCGTCATTTTAAACAAGCCTACTAATGAATCAATCTGTACAAGCTGCTTCACTCACCCGCCTGCCTTTGATACCACTGTGTGTGTAGGTGATTTTAACGAGCCACTAAGTCAATTAATCTCACAACTTAAATTTTCTCACCATTTAATCATAGCCTCTTGGTGTGCAGAACAATTAGCCTATTGCCTTAGTCATTTACCCAAGCAACAGCAACAGTTTGACTTAATTATTCCTATTCCATTGCATAGCAATCGCTTGCGTGAACGCGGTTTCAATCAATCATGGGAGATTATTCGGCATTTACCTTATATAACTCATCAAAAGCATTCTGTATTAGAGCGGCTACGCGATACCCCCAGCCAACGTGAATTAAATGCGACTGAACGTATGATGAATGTAAAAAATGCTTTTATGGTAGATGAAAAATATTTAAAATGTGTTAAAAATAAGCGTATTTTATTGGTAGATGACGTAATCACTACTACAGCGACTGCACAGGCAGCCAGTATCGCCTTAAAAGCGGGCGGTGCAGCACACATAACGCTGGCTAGTATTGCCCGTGTTAGTTATTAAATAGCAATTAGATAGTAATTAGATACTATTTAAAACGGTATTCAAATTAATATTTAAACGGTTTAAAGTTTCATTGCGTCCTAAAACAGTCAGCATAGCATCAAGGCTAGGTGTTTGAGGAGTAGCAAATAAAGCAACACGAACAGGAATAGCTAATTGAGGCATTTTTAAAGAATACTGCTCTAATGTACTTTTAACAATAGTAGCAATATTATTTTTGTTCCAAGTGTTTTCAGACAACTGTGTTAATGCCTGTAAAAAGTGTGTCAGTATCAATTGATTAGGGATAATGTATTGTTCACGCAATGCGTCAGTCATTATGGGAGCATTAATAAATGGTGCAATTAAATCAGCCAACTGTAGCAAAGTTTCAGCACGGTCACGCATTAACATAATGGCGGATTTTAACTGATGTGTTACAACAATGCCTTGGTGTCGCAGTAACCAAGCGGCTATTTGTTCGATGGATGCTTGCTTAATATAATGAGCATTGACCCAATTAAGTTTCTTATTGTCCCATTGTGCTGCTGATTTACTTAAATTACTGCCATCAAACCACGTAATTAACTCATCAGTTGTAAATAGTTCAACATCACCATGACTCCAACCTAAGCGGGCTAAGTAGTTAAGCATAGCTTGTGGTAAATAACCTAAAGTATCGTACTGAATCACACTAACAGCCCCATGCCGTTTAGATAACTTTTCACCATCAGCACCTAAAATCATAGGCAAGTGGCCATACTGCGGCAAAGTAGCCTTTAGGGCTTTTAACACATTTATTTGTCGTGGCGTATTATTAATATGATCATCACCGCGAATAACATGTGTAATATTCATATCCCAATCATCAACAACTACACAAAAATTATAGGTTGGCACACCCATAGTGTCGCCTTTGGCAGCTGCTTCGGGCGTAACTGCACGGGCAATAATAAAATCATCGAGTTCACTGTTAGCAATCTTAATGATGCCTTTGACTAAATCGTCCCATATTACTGCACCTTCTTGAGGTGTTTTAAAGCGTATAACGGGGGCTATAGCACTGGGTATTGAAGGTAACGTTTTACCCAATTCAGGCCGCCAAGTACCGTCATAACGCGGCTTATCGCCATTCATTCTAGCCAGTTCACGCATAACCTCTACTTCAGCCGCAGTACTATAGCACGGATAAGCAGTTCCCTCTAATAGCATCTGTGCAATAACGGATTGATAACGCGTTATATGTTGCATTTGATAAAAAGGGCCTTCATCAGCGATTAAACCTAACCAATTCATACCTTCTAAAATAGCTTGAACTGCTTCAGGCGTTGAGCGTTCAACATCAGTATCTTCAATACGCAATACAAACGTACCTTTTGTTGAATCATTGTTTACTTTGGCATAGTGTTTGGCATAAGCCCAGCTATACAATGCAGTGCGTGCACCGCCTAAATGCAAGTAACCCGTAGGTGATGGGGCAAAACGCGTCCGTACAGGCACATTTGAAGCTGTCTTAGTATTTGTCATAAAGCGTAGATGCTTTCAGTAAAAATAGCCTATAAAAGGGTAATGTTAAATTTTAACTTTTACAGTATTTATGTTGGTATATTGTCTTGTTGATTTTACTAATTATTTCTTAATTATTAAATTTCTTTTATCAGTGATATTTGAACATTACCTATAAAAGCAATGCTATTTAATGCTATTAATAGTCGGTTATCTTTAATTTAAATCGGTTATTTTGAATAAATTATATTTAAACAAGTTATATTTAACTATTTTGAATACTATTAAATATGTTTAATGTACTCTGTAGGATTCATTAACTGTTCAAGATTAACAGTACCTGATGGAGCGATTTTAACAATCCATGTACCATAGGCATCGGTATTTAATGCTGTTGGATTGTCGTCAATGACTGCTGAATTAAATTCTAAAACTGTACCATCGATTGGCATGTGTACATCACTGGCTGCCTTTACACTTTCAACAACAGCACATACATCACCAGCTTTTAGCGACTGGCCTATTTTGGCATCACCACAAAAAACAATATCACCTAACATTGCCTGTCCAGCATTACTAATACCGATGGCGTAGTTACCGTCTGGTAACAGTTGTAACCACTCATGGCTAGTCGTATGAAAACGGTCAGTAGGAATAATTGAGTGTGTCATAGTCATCCGTATTTTTAGCAAAAAAAAACAAGCTATTGTTAAGCTTGCTTTTTAAAATTACTGGTGGCGCTTCCCTGATTTGAACAGGGGACCTTCGGATTATGATTCCGCTGCTCTAACCAACTGAGCTAAAGCGCCATATTTTGTAAAGTACAATTATTACATAGCTTGAAGAATTTTACAACTATTAATGAATAAATGAAAGGCATTGCTACTTTAATATGGTTAATTCGTATATTTATAATATTTTCTTAGCAAAAATAAGGCTTATTTTAGATAAAAAATACAAAAACGGTAATGTTAAATTATAACTTTTACAATATTTATTTTGGTGTGTTATCTTACTAATTTTACTAATTACTTCTTAATTATTAAATTTCTTGTATCAGTGCTATTTGAACATTACCACAAAAACTATTTTTAAGTAGCAATACCAATTATTTAATTTAAATATTTATTTAATTTAAAACTTTAGGCATTGCTACTTTAATATGGTTAAAGTATATATTTCTAAAATTTTCTTAGCAAAATAAAGCTTACGTAAGATAAAAAACACAATAACTATTTTTAAGTAGCAATACCAAATGAAAATTATAAAGCTGTTATGGACAATAAAAATAATAAAAACATTTAAAAGCATTAAAAACATTAAAGTATTAAGTATTAAGCTATTGTTACATCATTCTATTGTTACATCATTTATTAACGGCGCGCCCGCAAGGCATGGGCAAGCGTTGGTAAATCAATATATTCCAGTTCTATGCCAACAGGTACGCCTTTAGACAAACGCGTCACTGTTTTTCCAAGCGGCTTAATGTGTTTAGCAATAATATAAGCTGTCGCTTCACCATCAGCAGAAAATCGATTAGCCAAAATGACTTCTTTGACTTGCGGTTCACTGGCTCGAGCCAACAGTGCTCTAAGTGCGATATTCGCTACACCCATACCATCTAGCGGCGATAAACGCCCCATCAACACAAAATATAAGCCTTTATAACCTAAAGACTGTTCAACGGCGTGTTGGTCGGCAATACTATCAACGACACATAGTAGCGTTGCATCTCGTTCAAAATCAGCACAGATTGTACAGACAGGATACTCGTCTATTGATTCAGTAAAACTATTGCAACGGCAACAATTATGCAGCTGATTTAAGGCATTTAATAAACTACTTGCTAAAACTTGTGCTGCTGGTCGGTCGTGCTGTAACACATGACTAGCCAACCGCATAGCTGTTTTAGGCCCAATGGTTGGTAAAGCTTGTAACGCTTGAACCAAGGTATCAAAAGCACGTGTCGTTTTCAAAACATTTTTAGACCCGGTGGCATCGGAAAGCCCGCTGTAATCGCTGACATTTTTTCGTTTGAAGTCGCCTCGGCTTTACGTACGGCATCGTTCATAGCCGCTGCAATTAAGTCTTCTAACATATCTTTATCTTCTGTCAATAAACTGGTATCAATATGTACGCGGCGTACTTCATTGCGACACGTTAAGGTGATTTTTACTAGGCCTGAACCTGCCTCGCCTACTACCTCTACTTTGCCCAAATCATCTTGGGCTTTTTTCATATTGTCTTGCATTTGTTGGGCTTGTTTCATTAAGCCACCCATATTAGATTTATTAAACATATATTCCCTAAATTTTCTTAAATTACCAAAAATATTTTAAAGTATAAAAAGTAAAAGCAAACAAAAATTAAAAGCAAATTTAACGTCTATCATTTGCCACCAGACTATTATTACTTATTACTTATTACTTATTATTTTAACTTATTATAATCAGGTAATTATTCAAAAATAAAACAAAAATAAAATCTACGTATATCAATGACTTCCTTAGCATCAACAATTTATACTATCCAACCTTCTGATACACCGCAACAATTATTTTTGTTAGTGCAGCCTTATGCCACCTATCACACCGATATAATAGCAATGGCTCAAGCACTAAATCATAGCTTTTCAACAGCAACTATTGTTATTATTAATCTGTTTCAAGTTCAAGTCAGCCAATATACTGAAATCAAATACAAATGCTTATCGCAAGAGTATCTCACTGAAGCACATATATCCAATTATGTCGCTACAACATTGACTGATTTAATAGACACCGTAAAATATTGGCAAGAAAAAACGGCTATTACGCCTATCGCAACCGCTTTATTAGGCTTTTCTTATAGTGGGGCAACCTGTCTTGAAGCAGCCAAGCAATTGCCTTTAATCGCAGGCCGCGTGATTGCACATTCAAGCCCATCAGTTACAATAACTATACCAAGCACTGTAGAGAGAATTTACGCTAAAGAAACCACAATACACTTGATTCACGGGAAAAAAGACTTAATCGTACCTCACCAACACAGCATCAATACGGCTAATTGGCTTAATGATTTAAATATGGACTTTACTGCTGACATTTTGCCAGATACGTCTCATGCGTTTAATGAACAATCTATTAGCATCATTTTGCAGCGTTTGAGTAGTTACATTCCAAAACGCTTATGGAATGAAGCTATGTGGGCTGCTGCAAACACCTAAAAACAACCACACAATATTATGAACGTACAAATAAAAATATTAAATAATAAACTAACACTAGACCAGTTAAATTATGCCACCACGGGCAGTGCGGGTTTAGATTTACGGGCTATGTTAGATGTACCTCTTTCTATTCCCGCCGATAAAACAATGCTGATTAGTACGGGTATGAGTATTTATTTACAAGACCCTAATTATGCGGCGATGATTTTACCGCGTTCAGGTTTAGGCGTTAAGCACGGCATTGTATTAGGTAATTTAGTTGGTTTAATTGACAGTGATTATCAAGGTGAACTAAAAGTTGCATTGTGGAATAGAAGTAAAACTGACTATGTATTACAACCATTTGAACGTATGGCGCAGTTGGTTATTGTGCCTATCGTCAAAGCCCAGTTTGAAATTGTTAATGAATTTAAAGCCACCCAAAGAGGTATGGGCGGGTTCGGCAGTACGGGCATTATTTAACTTAGCTACCCGCTATCGCCATTTTTTCTAATAAAATTGAGCCCGTTGTTTTAGTACCACGGGTGATGGTATCTGCACCTACGGCAACTATATTTAAAAACATCTCACGCAAATTACCTGCAATAGTAATTTCTTCTACTGCATGAAGGATTAGACCATTTTCTACCCAATAACCTGATGCACCGCGTGAATAATCACCTGTTACATAATTGATACCTTGCCCTAATAATTCTGTGACAAAAAGCCCAGTACCTAATTTGCGTAACATCGCTGCTAAATCATCACTAATGACTGTGCCTGTGTGCTGAAGTACTAAGTTGTGTGACCCACCCGCGTGCCCAGTGGATTGCATACCTAATTTACGCGCACTGTATGTGCTTAAAAAATATGTCTGTAATACTCCAGACTCTACAATAGTACGGCTGACTGTGGGTGTACCTTCATCATCATAATAAGCACTACCAATACCGCCCATAATATGAGGGTTTTCATAAACACTAATAGCAGCATTCATTACACATTTACCTAAAGAATCTTTTAAAAAACTACTGTCACGGTACAAAGCTCCACCACTAGTTGCTTGCACTAGGCTACCTAATAATCCACATGCTAATGGGGCTTCAAATAAAATAGGGTATACACCTGTTGGTATTTTACGCGCGCCCAAACGGGATAAAGTGCGTTGGGCTGCATAGCGTCCAATGGCAATCGGGTCAGCTAAATGAGTAGCATTACGCTCACTGCTATACCAATAATCTCGTTGTAAAGCCCCTTTATAGGAAGCAATCGGTGTAACAGATAAGCTATGCCGCGAATAGGCATAACCACTTTCAAAACCCAGGTGAGTGCCATATTGAGTTGCTTGATAAAACTGTCCATGACTAACCGAAACACTGGCTCCATCACTATTTTTAATACTTTTATGTGTATCAAAAGCGGCTTGTTCAGTCTGTGATGCTAGCTGGGTTGCCTGTGCAGTGGTAATATCCCAAGGATGATATAAAGACAAATCAGGTGCAACGCCTTGATATAAACCATTTAAGTCGGGCAATCCAGAGCAGTCATCAATTGCGGTGTAACGTGCAATGTCGTATGCTGCTTGTACAGTGGTTTGCAATGATTGGCTTGAAAAATCGGCCGTACTGGCACTACCACTTGAAAAATGGCATGGCGTACCCAAAAAAACAGTGATACCTAAAGATTTGTCGCGGCTATATTCTACTGATTCGGCTTCACCTTTACGGACTACAACCGATAAACCTTGTGATTCACTGACTTGTACCGCCGTTTGAGCCGCACCTAATGTTCTGGCGATGGCTAACATTTCATGACTCACATCACATAAAGTCTGTTGTGAAAAAAGAAATGGATTAAACACAGTAGATTGTTTAGATTGTTTAGATTGTTTAGATTTATTAGGTAATGGCTTCATAATGTAACTTAATTAGTTTAATATTCTATGTAGGTGTGTAATAGATGGCAAGTATTAAGTGTAGACCGCGTTATTTACCTTCTCACATCTATTTAGCTCGTTATGATACTGTTTTAACACACAATTACTCCTGATTTATTTTTATGGCACATATTTTTATTACTACCGAAGCTGAACTTAATCCTGGTTTTAACCCTGACAAACCCAGTAAGTCTTTATTAAAGCGTCAAATGGACGATTTACAAACTTTGGGTGGACGCTTAATTAGCCTTTCTAAAGAAAAGTTAATGCAGCTTAGTTTACCCGAACGGTTATTTGATGCAGTGATTGATGCTAAACGAATTACTGCTAACGGTGCAACTGCGCGTCAATTACAATTTATTGGCAAACAAATGCGCAACTTAGATGAATCTCATGTGGCACTTATTAAAGAAAAATTTTTGGCTTGGGACGGACTGTCAAAAAGTGAAACCAACAAGCTACATTTAATTGAATACTGGCGTGATGCTTTGTTAGAAAAAGACACTGCTTTACAAGACTATTTACAAACGGCACCAACGACTTCACCCGACCAGCTGCAAGCGATGCGTATGGCAATACGTCAAGCACGTAAAGATATTAGCACAGGAAAGCCACCCAAAAATGCCCGTGTTTTATTTCAGTTAATTAAAGAAACATTGATTCCGACACAAACTAGTGTTACTACAATTAATACGATTTTCCCTGAATAATAAATCATTCGAACAACTTAAAACAACTTAAAATAAGTTAAAACAACTTTTAATAAGTTAAAACAATTTATTAAAAACAATATAAATATTAACATAATAATACATATAACATATAAAGCATATAAAGCTTAATATAAAGCTTAAATACCATGAGCCAAATAATTAACAACACTAACGATACTAATCAGCCGCAACAGACCGACTTTTTACCTGAAGGCTATACGCAACTGAATACATTGGCTATTGAGTTTAAAACGGTGCTGGAACGTATGCCCGCACTTAATAAGGAAATGCAATTATTTTTGGTGGTTAATCAGACCATAGATTATGCTGGGTTGGTTCAGCGCTTAGAACCTGCTTTAGAACAAGCCTCTGAATTTTTATTAGAGGTGGATTTTTTACCCACACACTTACGCGAACACGATATTGTTAAAAACTGTATTAATACAGCCACTCAACGTATGAGTTTTAGAATGATGGGTTCGTTAATGAACCGTTTAAATGACGCTAAACAAGACGCTCAAAACCAACATACACAGCATCAAACGGGCTATATTGATACGCTGTTACCCAACTCAATTGAAGTGGTTTCGTCTATCGCATCTATGTCTGATTCGTTGTCTGAATCAGTACAATCAACGCCGCATTTTAATACCCTATGGACTGCTGGTCCTACCGCTGAAGATATTTGTGGTCGCTACGGTGATATTTTGCTAAAAGGTGTTACTCAACGGTTTCGTTGGATGCCAGCAGGTAGTTTTTTGATGGGTTCACCCATTAACGAACCCGAGCGTTCAAGTAATGAAGAGCAACATTTGGTTACATTTCAAGAAGGTTTTTGGATAGCGAACACTGCTTGTACACAAGAGTTATGGCAAGCTGTTATGGGCAAGAATCCAGCAAAATTTAAAAGTAATCCACAAAACCCAGTAGAACAAGTTAGCTGGAATGATGTGCAAATGTTTATGCAGCGGTTACACGAGTGGATGCCAACAATGTATTTTCGCTTACCCAGTGAAGCCGAGTGGGAATATGCTTGCCGGGCTGGCACTAATACTGTATTTTCATTTGGCAATACAATTACTACGCAACAAGGTAATTATGATGGCCGCTTTGCGTACAACAATGGTGCTAGAGGTATTTTTAGACAAGAAACTGTTCCTGTTAAAACGTTTGCACCCAATCCTTGGGGGCTGTACCAAATGCACTGTAATGTATGGGAATGGTGTGAAGACGCTTATGATTTTTACAATAAAACACCGACAGATGGCACTGCGTGGGTATTAGGCGATGGTGGTTTACGTATTGTACGGGGCGGTTCTTGGAATGATTATCCTAGTTACCTGCGTTGTGCTTTTCGTAACCGTAATGCCCCTGATTTTCGTTACCACGATGTAGGCTTTAGAATGGTTTGTTCACCTGCTGTCATTTTAGACGACATTTAATATTTAATAACATTTAATATTAATTAAAAATAACCGGTAATGTTAAATTTTAACTTTTACAGTATTTATGTTGATATGTTATATGCTGTTGATTTTACTAGTTACTTCTTAATTATTAAATTTCTTGCATCAGTGCTATTTGAACACTACCAAATAACCGACACTTTATGACTACATCTAATCCCCCCAAAAATATTTGTACAACAGACAAATTTTCTTTAAAAGAAAATACTACAGAAAATACTACAGAAAGTACTATAGAAAATGATAATCATTTTCATACGACTGTTATGACAAAGACGCAACAATGGGTTGAATGTGTAGTCATTGGATTAAACTTATGCCCTTTTGCTAGAGCGGTACATATACGCAATAAAATTCGGTATGTAGTTAATCAAACGCCCCATGAAGCAGACGTGCTGCTTGAAATTATTAAAGAGCTTGCTTATCTTGCAAGCGTAGACGCTGATACTACAGATACAACTTTAATTATGTTCCCCAATGTGTTTGCTGATTTTTTAGACTTTAATGATTTTTTAGGTGAGGCCGAAGATGAGCTATGGGTGCAGGGCTATGAAGGTGAATTTCAATTAGCCAGTTTTCATCCATATTATCAATTTGCTGAAACGGATAATAATGACACACAAAATAACACGAACCGTTCACCGTATCCCACTATACATATTTTACGCGAAGCCAGTATAGACAAAGCCATTACTTCTTTTCCTGATTTATCTAGCATTTATGAAGCTAATATTTTAAGTTTAAAACGCTTAGGACATGAGGGATATAATGATTTATTGCGAAAGACTACTGTATGAATTTAATGACACCTTTGCCTGTTTTGTTGTGGATTATCGCGGGTACTTCATTAATCGGTTTAATAACTATTGGTGTTGCAGCTTTCACAACGTTTAAATTAAAAGCAAAAATTCTAGAACGTATGGTAAGTTTCTCTATTGGTTTAATGCTTGCGACCAGTCTGTTACACGCTTTACCTGAAGCCTTAGACAATACTGTGGGCATTAGCACTCAAGCCTTGTGTGTTACTTTATTAGGCAGTATTTTAGGTTTTTTTTTACTGCAAAAAATGGCACTTATGCGTCATAACCACCATCACGAACATGATGGTCACGACCACCATCATGGTCATGATGCCCGTTTAGCAGGTTCAGGTGGTTGGTTAATTTTATTGGGTAGCAGTGTCCATAATTTTACTGACGGAATATTGATAGCCGCCGCATTTATTGCTGATATTCGTTTGGGCTTATTGACTGCTTTGGCTATCGCCGCGCATGAAATTCCTCACAAATTAAGTGATTTTGTAATTTTATTAAACGCAGGTTTCAGTAAAAAACGTGCATTATTAATGGATTTATTAAGCTCGGTAACTGTTGTATTGGGTGGTGTATTAGGCTGGTGGCTACTAGGTAGTATGCATATTTATGTACCTTATTTATTAATGGTTGCCGCAGGTAGTTTTATTTATATCGCCATGAGTGATTTAATTCCTTATGTACAACATGAAAGCCGTGTACGTGATGTATTACCACAAATTATTTTAATTGCCTTAGGGATTCTTTTAGTATGGGGTTTAAATACTTTAAACCATTCAAACGAATTACGCCATAGCACTGACCATTTACACTCTATTCATTAATTTATTTGGTATTGCTACTTAAAAATAGTTATTGTGTTTTTTATCTTACGCAAGCTTTATTTTGCTAAGAAAATTTTAGAAATATATACTTTAACCATATTAAAGTAGCAATGCCATTTATTTTATTAATTTATTTTATTAATTTATTTTATTAATTTATTTCATTAACTTATTGTAAATAATGGTTCGCCCAAACGCTACACCATACAAGACTAAGCAAACAACGACCTTAGCAGAAAAGTTAGCCAGTATGGGTTTACATACCGATATTGACTTGGTTTTACACTTGCCACTACGCTATGAAGATTTGAGTTCAGTAGACTCTATTATTGATGCCCCTTATGGACGACCCGTA
This sequence comes from Pseudomonadota bacterium, assembly GCA_041170585.1. Lineage (GTDB taxonomy): Bacteria > Pseudomonadota > Gammaproteobacteria > Burkholderiales > Burkholderiaceae_C > JBDLSY01. Next base: position 16,284 of record JBEDNN010000059.1, read on the forward strand.
CAAATAGAAGGGGTGATTAGTCATGTAGAAGTGCAGTATCGACCCCGCAAACAATTATTAGCCCGTTTAACTGACGATACAGGCGAAGTATTTTTACGGTTTATTAATTTTTATCCCAGTACTGTTGCCCAACTACAATCACAGCCGATTTTAAGGGCTTATGGTGAATTACGCCATGGTTTTTTTGGAGCGGAAATGATTCACCCAAGGCTAAGCCGTACTGACAAAAAATCTTTACCTGATTCATTAACGCCTGTTTATTCTACTATTGCAAGCATTTCACAAATAGTATTGCGTAAGCGTATTGAAGCCGCTTTAGTAACCGCTGATTTAAGTGAAATTTTACCCGTACACTGGCTGAATCGCTTACGCTTACCCAGTCTAGCACACGCATTGACACTGCTGCATCATCCACCTGTTGATCAACCTATTATGCCATTACAAGACCGTACTCATTTCGCATGGCGACGGGTACAGTTTGAAGAGTTATTAGCACAACAATTAAGTTTAAAACAAGCCCATCAACAACGTGCTTCGTTACATGCTCCTGCATTAAAAGTACTAGGCACTGATGATACCCATACAATTAATTGGGTTAAACAACTATTACAACAGCTGCCTTTTTGTTTAACTGCTGCACAGTTACGTGTATGGGCTGAAATTACAGATGACTTAGCACAATCACACCCAATGAACCGTTTATTACAAGGTGATGTCGGTAGTGGCAAAACAGTTATTGCTGCCTTGACTTGTTTACAAGCTAATAATCACGGATTACAAGCTGCATTAATGGCACCTACTGAAATTTTAGCTGAACAACATTATCAACGGCTTAAGGCGTGGTTAAGCCCTTTGGGTTTACGCATATTGTGGCTTACGGGTAGTTTGTCTAAAAAAGCTAAAGATATTGCCCATACCCACATTGCAACGGGTGATTGTGATTTAATTATTGGTACGCACGCTTTAATTCAAAGTAAAGTGCAATTTAAACGATTGGGTGTGGTCGTAGTAGACGAACAACACCGTTTTGGTGTTGCTCAACGCTTGCATTTAAGAGATAAAGGGGTCAATGGCTTACAACCACATTTATTAATGATGTCCGCTACGCCCATTCCACGTACATTAGCAATGACTTATTTAGCTGATTTAGATGTGTCTGTGATTGATGAGTTACCACCAGGCCGTAGCCCTATTCAAACTATGGTTATGGCAGGCAGTAAACGCCAAGAATTAAGTAGCCGTGTTATTCATTGGTTAGCACAAGGCAAGCAAGCCTATTGGGTGTGTCCACTGATTGAGGAAAGCGAAGTTTTACAAGCACAAACGGCGGCAGATACTTATACTTATTTAGCTGAGTTATTAAATCCTCATACAGTAGGCTTAGTACATGGGCAGATGAAAGCGGTAGAAAAAGCGGCTGTAATGGCAAGTTTTGTAGCAGGCCATATTCATTTATTGGTAGCGACAACCGTGATTGAAGTGGGGGTTGATGTACCCAATGCCAGCTTAATGGTGATTGAAAATGCAGAGAGGTTTGGTTTAGCTCAATTACATCAGCTACGCGGACGAGTCGGGCGTGGTATTCAACAATCAGTCTGTATTTTGTTATACGGCGATAAGATTGGTCAAGTAGGCCGTGAACGTTTAAATGTTATGCGTAGTAGTACCGATGGTTTTTTAATCGCGCAGAAAGACTTAGAATTACGTGGTCCTGGTGAGTTTTTAGGGGCGCGGCAATCAGGTTTAGGATTGTTACGATTTTCTGATTCTAAAACAGATGCTGCTTGGATTAGTATGGCACAAGAATGTGCAGACGATTTATTAAAAAATCACAGTACTGCGGCTAAAGCAATGCTTAGCCGTTGGATGGCATTACGTGAACAATATTTAAACGCTTGATAACAGGCACTGTAGGGGCATTGCTGTTTAAATAAATATATTGTTTATATTGTTTATATATTACTGTTGCAAATATATTTGCAAATATATTTTTTCAATTTTTTATTAATTTTTATTAATGTATATATTTAATGTATATAAAATTTTATTATTTATTTTAAAGCGGTTAATTCACGCCGAATAGCGGCTAAGTCAGCATTACAACGCTCTACTTGGGCTTGCATAGCGGCTATACGTTGTCCGAAAGCGACATCTGTTTCGCCTGATAAACGTGGTAAAGGTGCTCTTAGGCTGCGTGTTATAACAGAACACCGACTTTCACGGTCACGCAACTCATTTTCTAAAATAGGGCGGCGACCTACTTCATCACGCTGACGTTGTGAGTGAGTATTTTCTCGTGGAAAATCAACAGGACGCATATAAGTATTGGCCGTATTATTCTTATTACTTATATGGCTTGTATTATTCGTATTATTCGTAGTATTTTCTTTTTCAGATGCAGGCATTTTAAATGCAGGAATTGTCGTAACAAATACACCGCTTAGGGGTTTACAGTTACTTAAGCCTACTTTATTGTTGGTATAAGTAGGCGTACCATCATCGGCAAGACAGACATAGACTATATTTTCATCATTGGCTTGGACTGGGCTAAATAAAGTAAAAGTCGCAATTAAGGCTATAACTTTAACAGCTTCATAAATAATTTTTACGTTTTTTTTACTTGTATTAAATACGTTTATTTGTAATTTATAAGTCATTTTATAAGTCATTTTCAGCAATTTTTATTCAATTTAGAGTCTCATCAACATTTATGATACTACAAAGTGCCTTTAATTTTTTGAATTAAAAAATTGATTGTATCAGGGTGTATATCAATCATTGGCTGGGTTGAGTTTAGCTTATGATTTTGTATTATATTGATAATCTGTTGTTTTTCTAAGTGACTTAATCGCTCTAATATCACAGGTTCTGCCGCCATAACAGCCATCTGTGCAACCATTTTATCGGTTATTTTTCTACTATTTTTTTGAATAATAGGTAATAATTTTGTTAAATTCTGTGAGTCTACAAAAAGCGTATCATTTACAAAACTACTTTCAGACTCACTTAAAGGCGAGGGTTTATTCATAAATTCTTTAGCTAAAAAAAGGCATCACCAGAATTCATAAAGGCGTAATTTTGTAATGCAGTTTGATACAATTCAGGCGGTGTATGTTTATCTTTAACGACACTGTCTACATATTGGCTGATTTTTTCCATTTGAACATATACGGTTGAAGCACCTACTCTTTGAATTTCATCATCATCTAATAAATAGGCTTTACTTAAGGTCTTTAATACTTCAGCACGTATTTTATCAGATTTTTGATTTGATTTTACTATAACCATCAATTCATCTGTATATTCAATTGGCTTTAACATAGATAAAGATTGAAGCGTAGCAATGTATTCATCATCAGATTGAGCCTTGCGTAATATATTTATTAATGACGAAATTTTAGAATCTCTACTTTGCATACTGCGTAAAACAGCTTCAATTTGATTAATAAAAATATTTACTTGTGGCGTTAATATTTGAATTTTTTTATGTAAAGATTCTGTTGTATTATTTAGGGCTTTTTTATCTACACTATTTTCATCTAAAATATTTTTTTGAGAGTTTTTTGAAGTTATGTCCAAGTTTTTATTAGAATCAGGGCTATTGTTGCTTGACTCCCAAAAAAAATATGTCAGTCCAATAGTTAGCAATGAAATAAAAAGAGCTATTAAAGCGAATCTATATTTATTTTTCATACTTTTAAATACAGATGACTTGCGTTTTATAGCATTGCTACTTTAGTATATATTGTAAAGTAGCAATGCTTTTTTGATTATAAACTGTAGTACATATCAAACTCAACTGGGTGGGTTGTCATACGATAACGCGTGACTTCCTGCATTTTTAACTCTATATAAGCGTCAATCATACTGTCAGTAAAGACACCACCTTTAGTTAAAAAACCACGGTTTTTATCTAAATAATCTAAAGCTTGGTCTAAGCTGTGGCAAACAGTCGGTACTTTAGCATCTTCTTCTGGACTTAAATGGTATAAATCCTTTGTGGCAGCTTCACCTGGGTGAATTTTATTTTGTATACCGTCTAAACCAGCCATCATTAAAGCAGCAAATCCCAAGTAAGGATTCATTAATGGGTCAGGAAAACGCGCTTCAATACGGCGGGCTTTATCACTAGACACAAAAGGAATACGAATCGAAGCGGAACGGTTACGAGCAGAATAAGCTAATTTAACGGGGGCTTCAAAACCAGGGACTAAGCGTTTATAGCTGTTAGTTCCAGGATTAGTAATTGCATTTAAAGCACGGGCATGCTTGATAATGCCGCCAATATAATACAAAGCTGTTTCACTTAACCCTGCATAACCATTGCCTGCAAATAAATTTTTACCATCTTTCCAAATAGACTGATGGACGTGCATACCACTACCATTGTCGCCTACAATCGGTTTAGGCATAAATGTCGCTGTTTTACCATATTGATGGGCTACATTTTGAACAATGTATTTTAGCTTTTGTGTCCAATCAGCCCGCTCAACCAAAGTTGAAAATTTAGTGCCAATTTCATTTTGACCTGCACCCGCTACTTCGTGGTGAAACACTTCAACGGGAATACCAATTTGCTCTAATAAAGTAACCATTTCGGCGCGCATATCATGCGTACTGTCTACAGGTGGTACTGGAAAATAGCCGCCTTTGACGGCATTACGGTGACCCATATTACCGCCTTCATACTTAGTCCCAGTATTCCACGGGGCTTCTTTTTCATCAATTTTAACAAAAGACCCGCGCATATCTACATTCCAACGCACATCATCAAACAAGAAAAACTCGGGTTCAGGTCCAAAATAAGCGGTATCACCAATACCAGTTTCTTTTAAGTAAGCCTCAGCACGGCGTGCAATAGAACGCGGATCACGGTCATAAGGTGTCATTGTCGCAGGCTCATAGACATCACAACTAATCACTAAAGTAGGATCAGCAAAAAATGGGTCTATAAATGCAGTATTGGCATCAGGCATTAACAGCATATCTGATGCTTCAATTCCTTTCCAGCCCGCAATTGAAGACCCATCAAATGCGTGTCCATGGGTAAATTTTTCAGTATCAAAATGCGATACGGGTACTGACACATGTTGCTCTTTACCGCGTGTATCAGTGAAACGAAAATCAACAAATTTAATGCCCTCTTCTTTAACAAGGTTCATAATGTCTTGGACTGTTTTTACCATAGCGGACTCCAAAGTTAGTAGTTAATGATTAATAGTTAATGGTTAATGGTTAATAATAAATATAACAGTGTAAATAATAAATAATAAATAATAAATAATAAATAATAAATAATATAAATAAACAATAACAATAGCTTAAATTTTAATGAATTGAGACAGCATATTAAGCCTATTTTACCACTGCTATTTTAAAGTACAGTTGTTTATTTATTTTTGAAGGATTCAAAAATAATTGCATTTTGATGATTACTAAATAAATTAAATAAATTAAATAAATTAAATAAATTAAATATTATTACTGTATTGATTGCTTACAATGGTTATTAGTACTGTTTAATTACCTATTTCATCTTATGAACCATTTGCTATCACCCCCAGTCAATTTAACTCATTTTTTAAAGCACACTGAAGCCCACGCTATTCTCACTGAAGGTGTTACAGACACAGTTACACTGGTATCTATTTTATGTGATGTGATTGGACTTTCTGAAAGTAGCTTAAGTAGTTTGCCTAAAATACTTTCAAAAACATTCCCCGCTCAAGTAAACACTTTAAATACCTATTTACCTAGTAGTGTATGGTTAGCACCTATGGAACCCGAAACACGTAATTGGTTGGTTCACTGTATATTAAATACAAATACTGTGGTAGAACATAGTGGCAGTGCACCCAGTGAAACCGCTTTAATAATATGCAGCCCGCTAGGACAAGATGTCAGTAGTCAAGTATTATTACATCAATTACCCGCTGATCGCACTGTTGGTATTGACGGGTTTTTACCATTGGATAGTCTTAAACGATTAACTTTAATGGTTAATCCTGCTACCAGTCTTGATGCACTAAATAGTGCTGTTGTTTTATTAAAAAGCACTCAAAAAGCCATTAGTATTATTAGAGACAGTGCCGGTTTTATCGTTCAACGTGTGCTACTGACGAGTATTATTACGGCCTGTGAACTTGCACAACAAAGCCTATTGACACCACAAGCTATTGACCAAGCAATATTGAACTTAAATTTGGGTTACCGTCAAGGTTTATTGGAATGGGCTGACACACTTAACCCATCTCGTGTTGCACAAACTTTAGCGGCACTGAAAACGACTACAGGTAGCACGGCGTATAGCCCATCTTTATGGTTACAACGCCGCGCACAGTTAGGGCAAAGCTTATTGAAATCAGATTTTTGATTACATCTTGTATTTTTACTACTGACTTACTGTTAATGCAGTAGGTTCATTGGTACTATTACTATCACTACTATTGTCAGTTACATCGTCAGAATTGGGTTCATCAGGTGGATTGCCATCATAGACTTGATTTTGACGGCGGTTAATAGAAGCATCGCGTACAAAGGCATATTCATCTACCCCCATTTTTTTCAAAGCATCTGTTGCGGGTAAAAGTTCAGCGCGTGTTTGTATCAAACTCATACCCAACAAGGTATTACGTGTGGGTATATGGTCAATGTCTGTACTAATGAGATTGCGATCAACAGGGGCATTCATAGCCATTTGTCCTATCCTTGCTAGGCCGTCACGCACATTGCTAGGTCCCAATAAAGGTAACATAACATAAGGACCAGAAGGAACGCCCCAAACAGCTAATGTTTGTCCTAAATCTTCTTTATGATTAGGCAAACCTACTTTAGTAGCGACATCAAAACACCCCGCTAACCCAGCAGTCGTATTAAGAGCAAATCTTGTTACATCTTCGCAGGCTGCTTGTAGCTTACCTTGTAAAACATTATTGAGTGCTGAAAAGGGTACTTTTAAATTATCAAACATATTGCCCACACAATCACGTATGGGACTGGGTATGACAGCGGTATAGCCTCTCGCGATAGGTTGAGTGATTGCAGCATCTACAGCATTATTCACTTTAAACATAGTGCGGTTGTAAGATTCAAAGGGATCTTTTGGATTAGGGGTAGTCACAGAGGCACACCCTATAGATAAAATAGCCAATAGGGCTATGAGTACATAGCGTATTAAACTTGAATAACAACACATTAAACGTATTAAGTCATTATGTTGATAATTTTGATAATTTTGATAATTTTGATAATTTTGATTCATGAGTAAAAATATTTAAAAGTAAAAACATTTAAGGCGTTGTTGTTTTAGACGTTGCATCCGCTGCTTTGTTAAACATAAATTGACTAATTAATTTTTCTAGCACAATTGCAGATTGAGTCTCGGTGATTTTATCATTTGGTTTAAACATTTCACTAGCACCACCAGCATCTAAGCCAATATATTGTTCGCCTAACAAACCTGCTGTTAAAATTTTGGCAGAACTATCGCTTGGAAATAGTACTTTAGTGTCAATGTTCATAGTTACTTTAGCCTGATAATCTGAACTATCAAACTCAATTGATTCAATACGCCCTACAGTTACCCCAGCACTTTTAATCGGTGCGTGGCTTTTTAAGCCGCCAATATTATCAAAATTTGCGGTTAAACGATAGGTACTACCCGTATTGAAACTGGCTAAATTAGCCGCTTTAAGTGCTAAAAACACCAAGGCACTTAAACCAAGCAATAAAAATAGTCCTACCCATACATCGTAATGCTTCTTTTCCATAAATTTTTCTCGCTTTTAAAAAAAATATAAATAATATAAATAATATAAATAAGGTGGATAATAATGGCTTAAAACAATAACTGTTTTCAATGACTGTTTTATTAAATAAAGCTAACCCTAAAACATAAACGCAGTTAATACAAAATCTAATGCTAGCACAGCTAAACTACTGGCAACTACTGTTTTAGTGGTTGCATTAGCGACACCTTCGGGCGTGGGTTCAGATTCATACCCAACAAACAATGCAATGCTAGTCACTAACACCCCAAAACACACACTTTTAATTAAGCCTTGCCCGACATCACTCCACCAATTAACAGATACTTGCATTTGTCCCCAAAAACTACCTGAATCAGCACCCACTAATACCACAACAATCAACCATGCACCGATTAAACCCATCGTACTAAACACTGCAGTTAATAATGGCATAGCAATAAACCCACCCCAAAAGCGAGGTACCATAATACGGCGAATTGGATTAACACCCATCATATTCATCGCAGTCAATTGTTCGCCTGCTTTCATTAGACCTATTTCAGCGGTTAAAGCTGTTCCTGCACGGCCTGCAAATAATAGGGCAGTCACCACAGGGCTTAATTCGCGAACTAAAGATAAATTGACTGCTAAACCAACTAAGTCAGCACTGCCATATTTTGCTAGTAAATAATATAACTGTAAAGACAATACAAACCCGACAAATAAACCCGAAATACCAATAATCAATAATGATAAATAACCAGATTGATATATTTGAGTGATGGTTAAGCGTGGGCGACGCAGTACGTCAGCACTGTTTAAGAGTAATGATATTATAAAACGTGCATAACGTGACAAAATTGTTAAGCTATTCCATAAGGAAGACCGTACTGAATAACCAATGTGTGATAAAAACGGCTTCATATTTTTGCTTTAGTATTTAGCCCCAACATGTGTGCATAATCGGGGGCAGGCATATGAAATTTTACTGGACCATCAGGCATACCGTGTAAAAATTGTTGTAGTTCAGTATCAGGGTGTTGATGTAGTTCACTTGGTGAACCGGCTGCTAATATACGCCCTTGCGATAACATAATGACATGGTCTGCAATTGAAAAAGTTTCAGCTACATCATGAGACACAATAATTGAAGTTGCACCCAACGCATCATTTAAACGGCGAATTAGTTGGGCAGTAATCCCTAAAGATACGGGGTCTAAGCCTGCAAAAGGTTCATCATATAAAATAAGCTCTGGGTCTAATGCAACGGCCCGTGCCAAAGCCACTCGTCTTGCCATTCCCCCAGATATTTGACTAGGCAATAATTGTGCCGCACCGCGTAGGCCTACCGCATGCAGCTTCATGTATACCAAATCAGCAATGACTTCGTTGTCAAAGTCAGTGTGTTCTCGCAATGGAAACGCTACATTTTCAAATACAGTTAAGTCAGTAAACAATGCACCAAACTGAAACAAACATCCCATACGTTTACGCAATGCTAATAAATCATCGCCTTTAACCATAGCGATATTTTGTCCTAAAACAGTTAGCTGACCGCTATTGGGTAAAAACAAGCCACCTGCTAAACGTAATAAAGTTGTTTTACCACTACCACTGCCGCCCATTATGGCGGTTACTTTACCGATTGGACAAGAAAAATCAATGCCTTTTAAAATATCTCTTTGGGTATTGGGATACGCAAATTGTATGTTGTGTGCCACAATGGCAGGTACAGTATTAGAGGTTTGATTGGATATTACAGGAATTGGCATTCGGTGAATAGTGCTAATGTAAATTAAAATTGGTAGTAATTGCTAATTGTAGTGTTTATGACGAATTATGATTAAATAATAAATAATAAATAATAAATAATAAATTGTTAAAAAGTATGATCATTTCTCTTGATACTGATTTAAATTGTAAACTAAATTATAAAAATACTTTTTTAAATAATTGGTATTTATTGCAAAAGCAGGCTTTAAGTGAACGTATTCCTGTTATCAGTATCAAAAACGCCTATTTTTTACGTACTGTACTTCAGCAATATTCGCCTAAATATATGTTAGAAATTGGCAGTGCTATTGGCGTATCCAGTGCGTGGATTGGCAATATTTTATACGATTGGGGCGGGCAGTTAGACACCATAGACATCAGTTTAATTAACTATCAACACACTAAAATCAATTTAAATCATTTAAATATTCATAATGTTCAGGCTTATCACAGTGATGCTTTACTATGGTTAGAGCAACGCAAAACTCAAAAAGCAAGTCAATTTTATCAATATGATTGCATTTTTATTGATGCCCACAAATTACAAAGCCATTTTTTCTACACGGTTTGTTTATTACATTTAAAACCAAATAGTTTAATTATTATTGATGATGCTTGGAAGTTTCGCCACAAAATGACAGCACTGTATAAATTGATGGCAACATATAATCAAAGCTATAGCTTACATTTTGTAGATAACGAAGATGCTACTTTGATTGTAAAACCTAATTTTTAATATCAAACACTGCCACATTTCTACATCTTTATATCTTTATATCTTTATATTTTATGTTGTATATTTTTATATTTATTGTGGATAAGTAATACGGTCTATTTCTACAAACAAACTACCTGTTGGTAACTGTAAAAAAGCCTCGTCACCTACTTGCTTACCCAATAAAGCACGTGCAATTGGTGAAATAAAGCTAACACGGCCTTCACTTGGAAGGGCTTCATCAACACCAACGATAGTAATTGTTTTATTGCTGCCATCAGGCAATATATACACCACCGTTGAACCAAAAAACACTCTATTTCGTTGTGTTTGTTCGCGTGGATCAACCAATACAGCACATTTTAAGCGGCCTTGAATATAAGCTACGCGGCGGTCTATTTCACGCAGGCGTTTTTTACCATAGTGATAATCGGCATTTTCACTACGGTCTCCATTAGATGCTGCCCACTGTACTAAACGAGTGACTTCTGGACGCTCTATATCAATCAGTTGTAATGCCTCGGCTTGTAAAATATTGTAGCTATTCAAGGTCATATAATTCGGTTGCCCGACTAAGCCCGAAAAGTCTTCATTATTACTGATTGTATTTAAATCATTCATTATTAAAATTAAATAGTCTCAACATGAGATTCATCATCAATACTCACGACAGTTAATTGAAATTTAAGTGCCATACCCGCTAACGGGTGGTTACCATCTAGCACAACAGCGTCATCAGTTACATCGGTGACGAGGTAAATACGCTGGACTAATTCAGATTCATCAGTAGAATTTAGTAGATCAGTGTCCCTTGGTAAACCTTCAAATAGCATACCTTCTTCAAGGTTATCAGGAAATAAGCTGCGTTCTTCTACCCTTAGAAATTCAGTTTCATATTCGCCTACATGTTCTTCTGGTTCTAACTGTACGTAAGCTACATCACCTATACTTAATCCCATTACGGCGGATTCTACAGCTTCAAAGATTTGATTTTTACCACAAGTAAACTCTAAAACATCATCTTCACCTGATAAAATTTCATTGTCAGCAGCAGCGGTAATTATTGTTTTAATAACAACAGTACTACCTAATTGGATTTTCTTCATAGTTAAAAGTGTTTGTTTAAAATAATTAAATAAATAATTAATTATTTATTTAATTATTTATTTGGCGATTGATTGAACGATTAAATATTGCAGTTATCTTTATAAAGATTTTTGACACTTATATTTTAAACGAGGCTTTATTATTTTTCAGCATAAACACCTATATACTCATCATTATTTTTAAATCTTATTAAACAGTATTTCTATGAATTTTCATTTACCCAATAACGTTACATTAAATCCCGATTTTGACACCGCACTATTTATGCGTGATATTTGGCGAAAGAAACCTTTGATAATTCGTAACGCCTTTGATTTTTCTAAAGAAGTGGGTGGTGCCCCAATTACTACGGCAGAAATACACGCTTTAGCCATCAATCCCGAACAAACAGCACGTTTAATTACCCATAAAACCGTCAATAATACGGTTAAATGGTCGCTAAAGCATTCGCCATTGAGTGATTTACCTAAGCAAAATACACCTAACTGGACAGTATTGGTTCAAAATGTTGAGTTAAGTTCAAATACTGCTCATCACTTACTACGGCAGTTTTCATTTACTCGGTTTGCTGAATTAGATGATTTAATGGTCAGTTATGCTACAACAGGTGGTGGAGTAGGTGCACACATTGATAGTTATGATGTATTTTTATTGCAAGGGCAGGGACAGCGTCGTTGGCGTATTTCACAACAAATTGATTTAAGTCTTGTCCCTAAGCTACCGCTTAAAATTTTAAAGAATTTTGTAGCACAAGAAGAATGGGTACTTAATCCAGGTGATATGTTATATTTACCACCTAATATAGCCCACGAAGGGATTGCGTTAAGCGATGATTGTTTGACTTATAGTATTGGGTATCGTGCACCACGGCTACATGATGCACTCGATGATTTGTTGGGTATGCTCAATAATGAAGAAGGCGATGATGATTCACCGCAGCTAATACTCGATGCGGTTACTCCAAATACACAGTCCGCACAATTAACCGATAGCGATGTTCAATGCTATAGACATGCAATTAATAACTGGTTAAATGATTTCGTATTAGAAGAACATTTAGGGTGTTTATTAACCCGTTCAAACCGTGACCATGCAATACCTAGTCCGCGTGCAAACATTAACCTTAAAATTAATTTAAATTTACCTGCGGGTACGCGTATGCTTTATAGCCCTAAATTTATATTTATTGAAGGTTTTGCTTTTGCTGCGGCAGGCTTAGACTGGAATATTCTGTCTAATTTAGCCAATAAGCGTTATTTAACTACAGATGAATTAACGCAATTAAGCACAGATGCTTTAGATATTGTGCAAGATTGGCTACAAGAAGGTTGGTGTATACAAAAGTAAACATTAACCTACAACGTATCGGGCTGCCAGCCTTGTAACACTTTTCGTATTACATCGGCATTAAAGCCCCGCTGCGTTAAAAATCGTCCCTGTTTACCCAAGACGACTTGTCTATCTTGATAACTAAGTAACTGTAACGCATTTACACCATACCCATCAAACCGCTTTAACCATACAGTATAACAACGTTGAAGTTCGGTATCTTTAAGTTCTTGAATTAAATCAGAAACAGTATGAGTATCTAGCTGATGTTGGGACAAAACAGCAGAGATACGTGCCGCACCATATTTAACGGCCTGTCGTTTTACAGTGTTTGACGCAAAACGCGTATCGTTCAAAAAACCTTGCTGTTGTAAATCATCAAGTACTTCGTTAATCTCTTCAGTAGTAGGATGCCTAAGTGAAGCAGTTAAACCAGTTAAATCAGTATTTTCAAGAGAGTCATTTTTTACATAAATAGCCGTAGCTAGTTTTTTAGTGAGTTCACTACGGCTATATTCACGTTTAGACAAATAATAAACTGCCCGTGCTTTAATGACACGGTTATTGGGCAATAAATTATTCATACACAAGCTATAAATGAGTTTATATTTAAATCAAGCTAAAGGCTCAACGGCATTGTCTATTTGAGTCATTACTGTGACAACAGGTGACGTTTTTTTATTTGATTTGTCTAATTTGTCTACTTTACTGTCCACTTTATTATCAACTTTTGATGTTTTGCTGACTATGTCTTTAGAGGGACGCAGAGTAACGCCCAGTTTATGACGAATTTTATTTTCAATTTCTATTGACATTTCAGGGTGTTCTTTTAAAAATTCACGGGCATTGTCTTTACCTTGTCCAATTCGTTCGCCACCGTAGCTATACCATGCACCTGCTTTTTCAACAATGTCATTCGCTGAACCCAAATCTAAAATTTCACCTTCACGCGAAGTGCCGCTGCCATACATAATATCAAATTCAGCTGATTTAAAAGGCGGTGCAACTTTATTTTTAACCACTTTTACCCGTGTTTCTGAACCGACGACTTCGTCTCCTTTTTTAATAGACCCAATACGACGAATATCTAGACGCACAGAAGCATAAAATTTTAAAGCATTACCACCCGTAGTCGTTTCAGGACTACCAAACATGACACCAATTTTCATACGAATCTGATTAATAAAAATGACCATAGTATTCGTACGGTTAATTTGTCCTGTTAATTTACGCAAGGCTTGACTCATTAAACGTGCTTGTAAGCCAGGTAATGAATCACCCATATCGCCTTCAATTTCAGCCTTAGGCACCAAAGCAGCGACAGAATCTACTACAATTAAATCAACACTGCCTGAACGGACTAAAGCATCGGCAATTTCTAGGGCTTGTTCACCGGTATCAGGTTGAGAAATGAGTAAATCACCTAAATTAACACCTAGCTTTTGAGCATATTGAACATCTAAAGCATGCTCGGCATCAATAAAAGCACACTGCCCACCTAATTTTTGCATTTCAGCAATGACTTGTAAGGTTAGCGTGGTTTTCCCAGAAGATTCTGGACCATAAATTTCTACTACGCGACCACGCGGCAAACCCCCTACACCCAAAGCTACGTCTAAGCCTAAAGAACCAGTTGATACAACGGGAATATCAGCTACAGGTGCAGCTGAATCAAATTTCATAATTGAGCCTTTACCAAATTGTTTTTCAATTTGTGACAATGCAGCAGTTAAAGCTTTGGCACGTTCGGCTACTTGTGCAGCAGTTTGAGGGGTGTTACTCATGACAGTCATATAGTTACTCATTAAGGATTAATATTGTTAAGGGTTAATATTGATTTTTATCAAAAAATAATTTTAGATTATTTGATTTTACAGTATTAAATTAATTACTTTACGCTTATTTACGCTTATTTAATCAGTCTTATTTTATGTTGCTACCATTTATTATTTAAGTAGTATTTTTTACAACAATACCCAATGCACCTGATGCCCTAGCCAGACTTAAAGCAAAATTGAGTTCAAGGTCTAAATGACTAATATCAATAAATACAGGCACACTCACATCAAGTAACTGTTCACTTAAATCACGCCAGTTTTTTAATGCAGTCATCACTATAAAGTCACAATTTAATTGATGAGCGATATTGATATCATCAATTGTATTGACTTCAGCACTTAGCCAAAAAGTATCATTTTGACGCACAAATTGCTCTTGATAAGCATTTAATAACGACTGATGTTGCCAATGCATCGCTATTAACGCAGGGGGTGTTACGAGATTACTAAAATTAATATTATTTTTATACAATACGCTGGGTAGTTGTAAGGCTTTTAAAACAGGCAATGCAGCAGGTAAAAAAGGTTGCGGCGGTTTATCGGCATAACCCCATTGAAAAGCTTGATTTTCTAAAGCAGTTACTTCACCTGTGAATGAAAATACATTGCAAGTATGTAACTTAACTTGGGCATGGCTATACTCATAATCTTGGTGTAACCACAATGCACAGTCTAGTATTTGAATGCCTAATTCTTCACGTAACTCTCTGGTCAAGGCCAACGCTATCGTTTCATTTTGCTCCAGCTTACCGCCTGGAAATTCCCACCACCCTGCATAAGGCTTACCTATAGGGCGTTGAGTAAATAAAATTTGCCCGTGTTGGTTATGTACGACACCTACCGCAACGTGTATCAGTTTAGTTTTATTTAAAAAGTTTTTTTTCATAAAAAATAAAAAATATAAAAATATAAGGTATTGCTACTTAGAAAAAGTATTAAAAAATTGTGTAGTATAAAATATAGTATTGCTACTTTAGTATGGTTAAGTTGTATATTTATATATTTTCTTAGCAAAAATAAGGCTTATTTTAGATAAAAAATACAAACACTCTTTTTAAGTAGCAGCACCAATTATTAATAAATATTTGCATAGTATTAGTATTTCATAAATAGTGCTAATATTTATTAAAAAATACTTGCTTTTAAAACATTAGCCTTAGTAAACTGTAGGTGGTTTATTTTCTATTGCAGTGCAACATAAATATCTAACATATCTAACATATTTAATCTAATATTTATTTAATAATAAATAGATAAATAGAGTATATTTTTTAAGGGCAGTCATAATGTTAAAAACAAAAATTTTATTCGTCTGTATGGGCAGTATTTGCCGTAGCCCAAGTGCTGAAGGTATCTTCCGTCATTTAGTCAAAAATGCTAATTTAGACCATTTAATTGAATGCGATTCAGCGGGAACACACGCTTATCATGTGGGTGAATTGGTTGATTCGCGTGTATTGACAGTCGCAAAAAAGCGGTCTGTTGATATGACAAATATTGTATCGCGTCAAATAATAGCCGATGATTATATGGATTACGATTATATTTTAGCAATGGATTGGGATATACAAGCATTATTGCAACAGCAAGCCCCAAAAATTCATAAACATAAAATTCAACTGGTAATGCGTTATGCTGGTGATAGTGAGGAAGCCGTCGTGCCAGACCCTTATTATGGTGGCAATGATGGCTTTGTAAAAGCATTTGATTTATTAGAAGATGCTTGTAGTGGGTTGTTAGATATGCTTAAAAAAAGAGTGACACTTTACTCATAGGCATTTTATAAATTTTTAACTTACCATTTGTCCCGCACTTAATTTGATAATTTTTGATGTTTCATCAATGGTATTTAAGCGGTGGGTAATTACCAAACAGGTTCGTCCCGCTTGTAAACCTTTTAAGGTTTGTTGTATGTGTGATTCGCTATCAGTGTCTAAAGCACTGGTTGCTTCGTCTAAAATTAGTATAGGGGCATTTTTATAAAACGCACGGGCAATGGTTAAACGCTGTTTTTGTCCGCCGCTTAACCGATTGCCTGATTCGCCAATCATTGTGTGTAATACCTGCGGTAGTTCACGTATAGTCTGTGCTAACCCTGCTGACTCTAAAGCCGCCCATACTTTATTGAGGTCTGGGGCGGTATCACCATAAACAATATTAGCCAGCACCGTATCATCGACTAATACTGGTTCTTGGGTTACCATTGCTATATTTTTACGTAAGTTTTGTAAACAAAAATGTTTAATGGGTATACCATTAATACGAATTTCACCGCTACTCACATCCATTAAACGGGGTAATAGTGTAGCGATACTGCTCTTACCACTGCCACTATGCCCTAATAAAGTAGTGGTTTGACCCGCAGGTAAGGTAAAACTAACGCCGTTTAAGGCCAAAGTATTACTGCCAGAATAGTGTAAACTAACCGTGTCTAATTCAATGGTTAGAGGGGCAGCGGGTATCAGTAATTGACCACTATCACTTCGTTCATCAGGTTGATTTAAAAATTCAAACACACTGTTGGCCGCCGCTATTGTGCGGGCGTAGGCACCATTAATATTAGCCAATTGTTTAAGCGGTTGGAATAAATGAATCATATTACTTAGCAATGCTGTAAATACACCTGCTGTAACACTGCTATTAGTCGTTATACCTTGAGTGTATTGTTGGCTTTGATAAATAGCCAATGCCATTACTATGCCCACACCTAAAGCCGCAATCACTTGCGTAACAGGGGCTGTAGCAGCGGCTGCAATTGTGCTGTGCATACCTAAACGGCGTAATTTTAAAATCAGATTAGAAAAACGATTTGCTTCAAAATGATACGCTTCATGAATTTTTACCATACGTTGAGCGGCGATAGCTTCTTTAACTGCTCCAATCATTAGCACATTATTATCTTGTGTTTGTTTAGCAATGCTACGTAAATGGCTACTAAAAAGCCTTGCAACCCAGCCTGCAAGCGGCAAGGTAATCATTACAACTAAAGTTAATTGCCAATTTAGCCATAATAAATAAGCAATAATACCCACGACTAAAGCACCTTCACGCACACAAGTTACAATCAATTCTGTTAGACTTGCCAGTGCATTGTTTGCATCTGTTGTAAATTTAGCTAATATACTAGCCGAACGTTCTTGTTTGAAGCTTGTATCAGGTAAATGTAATAATTTAGCAAATAAATCTTGGCGAAGTGCTGCTGTAGCGGTGTGTAATAGCCACTGATTAATATAACTGGCTGCAAACATTAAGATGCCCCGTAGTGCAAATGCTAGTACTAAAACCGTTGGGACAATCCAAATTAAATTAGGATTTTTACTATTAAACACAGTATCAATAAAGTCTTTAATTTGTGATAACAAGGCTACTTCTGTTGCTGAACTTGCCATAATTAATAATAAACTGACACCAAGTAACCATGTTTTGTTACCATAGTAAATCATTAATCGCTTTAATGTAGTTTTTTCTTTCGGCGGGGCTAGAAAATTTCTTTGATTATCTTTTATCATTTTTTAAGTATTTTTAAGTATTTTTATTTAAATTGTTTATTGTTTATTGTTTATTGTTTATTGTTTATTGTTTATGTATAGGTATAGTCATAGGTATAGTCATAGGTATATATAATGGTATATATAATTTAATTTATTATTTATATAATGTACAATTTGCACTCATAGTTATATTATTTACAATATTTATTATTATTATTATTATTTATATTATTAATAATATTATTTATATTGATAATATAAATTTTTAACTGTCTATATTTTCGGTATGTGTGTAATTCGCTTCACCAGCAATATAATTAAAACTATCAACAAACTTATTTTGCCGAAAATAAGCTACACTGCTACTGCTTACTTTAAAACGTTGGTGCATAGCAACTATACCGCGTGTTTGATTAGATTGAATGGTTATATGAACTATAGCACCTGATTTAGGCGATAAATATTCTTTTAATAAAGTATCTATTTGATGTTTTTCAGTAAGGTTTGGTTTCAAAATAATATTGATTTGAGTACAACAATGTGCCCATAAACCGTCTATATCAACGACTTGATTCGCACTAATACGCATATCACCAGTGTCAGTAGATAGTATTCGTACTTTCATAGCCAAAAAAGTATCTACTTGTAAAATAGCTTGTGCGGCTAAAAAAGATTCATTAAATACGGCTACCTCAATGTGTGCAGTACGGTCATCTAAAGTGATATAAGCCATTTTTCCTTGCCGCCCTATTTGAGTACGTACCGCACGAACAATGCCTGATATCCATACATCAGAACGGTTGGGTTTATTGGGTGTATTCTGCGGTTTAAATCCATAGTTGCTTGGTTTTTTAGCGTGTTGTTGTTTTAAATCATTTAAGGGGATAGCCCCTAAAGCTCTAGCATCGTCAGCATAAGCATCAAACAAATGGCCGCTAAAATGATAGCCCAGTGCCATTTTTTCTTCTTGCAAACGTTCAGACAGTGTCCAATGAATAATGTGATCTAAATGCGGTAAATCTAAAGTGTGTGCTTCATCTGTACCAAATAAGGCGTTTTGACCTGCTGTTTGACTGGCGGCATCAGCAGCACTTAACGCTGCATCAACACTGGCAAGTAGTTTTGCACGGTTTGTATCTAAACTGTCAAATCCACCTGAACGAATTAGGGCTTCAATAGCCCGCCGATTGACTGCATGGCGATCAACGCGTGTACAAAAATCTAATAAACTAAGGTAAACGCCATTAAGTTTACGTTCAGACTCAATGGCTATAGCAGCATTTTCACCAGCACCTTTTAAGGCCCCTAAACCATAACGAATATGAATTGAATCTTGCGGTATAAAACGGTGTACGCTTTGATTGACACAAGGTGGCAAAATAGTTAAGCCTTGCAGTCTAGCGTCGTCTACCAATATTTGTAGTTGGTCTGTGTTGCCTGCATCTAAAGTTAATGCTGCTGCCATATAAGCGGCAGGATAATAGTACTTTAACCATGCCGTGTGGTATGAAATTAAACCATAAGCTGCCGAATGAGATTTATTGAAACCGTAGTCAGCAAATTTTGCCATTAAGTCAAATAATCGGTCGGCTGTATTAGAATCAACATTGTTTTGAGCTGCACCGTTTAAAAATTTGGGCTTTTCAGCCTCTAAATCTTCTTTTTTCTTTTTACCCATAATGCGGCGTAATACATCTGCCCCACCAAGGCTATAGCCACCTACAATTTGAGCGACTTGCATCACTTGTTCTTGGTAAACCATGACGCCATAAGTTGGACGCAATACATCAGCCAACTGGGGCAGCATATACCAAGCATCACGCCCGATTCCCGTTTGAGTTTGTTCTTTTTTACGGGCGATATAATCATCTACCATACCACTATTTAGTGGACCAGGGCGGTTTAAGGCCATCAGTGCAATGACATCATCAAAGCTATCAGCCCCCATATCCATACACAATTTTTTTGCACCACTGCCTTCACATTGAAAAATAGCTACCGTATTACCGCTAGAAAACATATTAAGTACCGCAGCATCATCTAATGGGATTTGATCAAGCTCTAGCGTAGCATGGCTAATTTCATGGTGTAAATGAGTCATTGCACGAATATCATTTATTGCATAATCAATTACAGTTAAGTTTTTTAAGCCTAAAAAATCAAATTTTACTAAACCAATTGCCTCTACATCATCTTTGTCGTATTGTGAAATAGCATCATCTGGTTTACCTGGTTGGCAATATAAAGGACAAAAATCAGTTAATTTACCAGGGGCGATTAATACACCGCCCGCGTGCATACCTACGTTTCGAGTTAAACCTTCTAAGGATTGCGATAAATCAACAATAGATTTGGCATCAGCTTCAGTGTCATAGCGGTGTTTAAATTGTGCTTCTTCTTTTAAGGTTCTAGCTAAGTCCCACGGGTCTGTAGGATTAGCAGGTATGAGTTTAGACAAACTATCACAATAGTTATAAGATATATCCAGCACACGCCCCACATCACGAACAACCGCTTTAGCACCCAGTGTACCAAAAGTGGCAATTTGACTGACGGCTGCACTGCCATAACGTTTTTTGACATATTGAATGACCATACCGCGTTTATCTTGACAAAAATCAATGTCAAAATCTGGCATGGATACCCGTTCTGGGTTTAAAAAGCGTTCAAATAATAAGTCGTAGGCTAAAGGATCTAAATCGGTAATACCTAAAGCATACGCAACCAATGACCCTGCACCTGAACCCCGACCTGCTCCTACAGGTACACCATTTGTTCGCGCCCAAGCAATAAAATCAGCCACAATTAAAAAATAACCAGGAAACCCCATACCATTAATGACGCTTAATTCATAAGACTGCCGGGTTTCATATTTTGGACGTTGTGCTTCACGAATGGCTTCATTTGGATATAAGCGATTTAAGCGTTTATTTAAACCTTGCTGAGTTTCTAAAGCTAAAAATGCTTCTACCGACATACCTTCAGGTGTAGGAAACACGGGTAACTGCGGTTTTCCAAGTGATAAGGTTAAGTTACACACCATTGCAATAGCCAATGTATTGCTTAAAGCAACTGGGACATCAGCAAACAGTGCTTGCATCTCTACGGTAGATTTAAAATATTGATCAGGTGAAAATCGCCGTACACGTTGTGTATCGGCCAACATCTCGCCTGCTGAAATACACACGCGTGCTTCGTGGGCGTCATAATCACTCATACTCGCAAATTGAATCGCATGTGTGGCAACTACAGGCAGATGTGTACGTTGTGCTAAAGCAATCGCATGTTGTGTATACGCATTAACAGGTGCATTTGTGTGTTGGCTATCGCGTTGAAGTTCAATAAAAAATCCACTAGAATTGTCTTTAGCAAAGCGTGTTTGCCAAGACTGTGCCAATAAATCCAATGTATCAAAATCTGTTCCAGCCATAATGGCTGTACCTATCTCGCCTTGTAGTCCGCCGCTTAACGCAATTAATCCAGATGTTGTATCGGGTGTAAGCCAGTTAGCATTAATTTCGGGGCGGCCTTTCCAAGCGTTTTCAAGGTATGCGCGAGTAATAAGGCTGTTAAGTTGTAAATAACCTGTATAGTTACACACCAATATTAATAAACGGGTTGCGTGGTCGCGCTGACGGGGGTTACTAATCCATACATCAGTGCCACAAATAGCTTTAATACCCGCTTGTCTAGCTGCTTTATAAAATTTAATATAGCCAAATAAATTACTTAAATCGGTAAGGGCTAAAGCAGGTTGAACATGTTGAGCTGCCAGCTTGACGGCTTCATTGACGCGTAATAAACCATCTTGTACTGAAAATTCACTGTGTAGACGTAAATGAACAAAAGCATGAGTAGTAACAGACATAGCAAGACTAATTAAGTAAAAATAAAAAACTATTGTAGTCGCCAAGTACATTGGTAGTAAATTTAAGGGCTAGAATTTAAGTGTGTAAAATATACAAACACATAAAAATACATGTACAAAAACATATATAAAAAACAAGGTAATGTTAAATTTTAACTTTTATAATATTTATAGTGGTGCAGTAGCCTGTTAATTTTACTGGTTACTTCTTAATTATTAAATTTCTTGTATCAGTGCTATTTGAACATTACCAAAAAACATATATAAAAAGATATATAAAATATATATAAAAATTGTAAATAATTAATCATTAAAAAAAATAAACGGCTAAACTTGTGCCGTAGACATTGTAAAATAATCAAATGTTACATACTGAACTTATTCAATCTGCTTTTACTCGTGCTTTGCAAACCATCGCTTTGGCAGCCAATTACCCTGATTTTTTACCTGCTCCCGTTTTAGAACACCCTAAAGACCCTAATCACGGTGATATAGCGTGTACGGCAGCTTTGGTGTTTGCCAAGTTGTTTAAACAAACGCCTCGCTTAATCGCAGAACAGTTAAAAATAGCTTTATTAGCCGACTTAACCATTGCACCATTGTTAGAAAGCGTTGAAATCGCTGGACCAGGGTTTATCAATATACGGCTATCGTTAGCCTTACACCAAGCGATTGTGCTGGATATTTTAGAAAACCCCGCCTATGGAGCAGGAACAGCCTATACCAATCAAGCGATCGTGGTAGAGTTTGTATCTGCTAATCCTACAGGGCCTTTACATGTTGGACACACGCGACAAGCTGCTTTAGGCGATGCGATTTGTAACTTGCTGACTACACAAGGTGCAGCAGTAACACGTGAGTTTTACTACAATGATGCGGGTAATCAAATTGCAAATTTAGCATTAAGTGTGCAGTTACAGTGTCAAGGTATCACCCCACTACTGGCTGATGGCAGTCCTAATTTAAATTGGCCAGAAAATGGTTATCGTGGTGATTATATTGCTGATATAGCCAGTGATTACTTGGCTACTGATTATGATTTAAATGATTTGAATGCTATTCGCCATTTTGCGGTTGCTTACTTACGTCAAGAACAAAACTTAGACTTACAAGCCTTAGGTTTAAGTTTTGATGTATTTTACTTAGAGTCTAGTTTATACACTGAAGGACATGTGCGTAATACGGTAGATGCTTTAATTGCATCAGGCAAAACCTATGAAGAGCAGGGAGCATTGTGGTTACGTAGTACCGATTATGGTGATGATAAAGACCGAGTCATGCGTAAATCAAATTCAGAATACAGTGATAACGGCGGCTATACTTATTTTGTTCCAGATGTTGCTTATCACGTCCAAAAATGGACACGCGGTTTTACCAAAGCGATTAATATACAAGGGACTGATCACCATGGGACTATTGCGCGGGTTAGGGCGGGTTTACAGGCTTTAAATATAGGCATTCCAAACGTTTACCCTGATTATGTTTTACACAGTATGGTAAAAGTGTTGCGTGGTGGTGTTGAAGTTAAAATCAGTAAACGTGCAGGTAGTTATGTAACTATGCGTGATTTAATTGATTGGGTAGGGCGTGATGCAGTACGTTATTTTTTAGTCAGTCGTAAAGCAGACAGCGAATTTGTATTTGATATTGATTTAGCATTAGCAAAATCAGAAGACAATCCTGTATATTATATTCAATATGCACACGCACGTATATGCAGTGTATTTACTGCTGCACAAATAGACGAGGCTAAATTTGAATTTAATCCTAAAGCCATAAATATAGATTTACTAATAGCACCCAAAGAAATAACTTTATTAAAACGATTAGCAGAATACCCGAGTATGTTGGCATCAGCAGCACAGTTTAATGCACCGCATACTGTTGCACATTGGTTACGTGATTGTGCTGCAGATTTTCACAGTTACTACAATGCCGAAAAAGTATTGGTAGATAATAATGCTTTAAAAGAAGCGCGATTGGCTTTATACAGGTGTACCCGTCAAGTAATTAGACATGGATTAGCTTTATTAGGTATGTCAGCCCCTGAAAAAATGTAGTAAATAATAATATACTAAACAACCATGTTTATTAAAAATAATGGCATTGCTACTTTAATATGGTTAATTCGTATATTTATAATATTTTCTTAGCAAAAATAAGGCTTATTTTAGATAAAAAATACAAAAACTGTTTTTAAGTAGCAATACCAAAATAATAAATATTAAGTACGGCGATTTTTTTACTAAAATTTTACTAAAACTAAGTTTTTAACTATTTTAATTATCTTAACCATCTTAACTACTTTAATTAGTTTAACCATTCACCAATTTTCTGTGACTTTTTGAGTTTATTATGAGCAAATCATCTTTACAACCAGGTACATCTTTAGGAATTCTTGTGGGGTTAGTATTTGGATTAGTCGCCGCCTCATTGGTGGCATTATATTTAGCCAACACGGGTGCTCCAATACAAACCAGAGCACAAAATCCTTCTGTAAAAATAAATACACCACAAGACAGTACTCAAGTCCCTGACCCAAATGACTCTTTGTATGGTAAGCCCTTTCAACCAGAAACCGTTGAGTCTACACTTCAATTAACCGAAGAAGAACAGCAAGATGTAAAAAATAAAATTAAAATCAAAAAAGAAAATAAAGTTGTAAAACATTCCAAAGATGATTCTAGTACCAAAAAAGAGTCTTATACAGCGATTGATGATAATTTACCAGAAACCGACGCGAGTGAAGAGAAGGCTATAAAAAATACTTCAGCTGAATCGGTTAATGACCAAGATAGTATTGCTAAAATTGCTTCTCTTGTAACGCCAGAAACAATTGTTCGTAAATCAATTCATAAAGAATCAGACAAAGAACCACCAAATAAAGAATCAGATATAAACATAAACGAGGAGAAAAATCGTGAAAAAAAGCTTTCATCTCAGATAAATAATACAGACTCTACTAATAAAGGCGAACGTTATTTTGTACAAGTGGGTGCTTACGCGAATGCTGACGATGCTAAATCAGTACAGAGTAAAGCCGAAAATCAAGGGATTGCTTTAAATATTTCATCACGTGAAGGAAACGGTGTGACTTTACACCGTTTGCGAACTAAAGCCTTGCAGCCTGCTGATGCTGAAAGATTGCGTAATACCATTAAAGCCAATGGTATGGAAGCTCAACTTGTCAAGGCACAATAGTTTGTGTTAATCTATAATCAAATTATTAAAAAAATAAAAGACTGCTTTTTTGGGTAATGTTCAAATAGTACTGATACAAGAAATTCAATAATTAAGAAGTAATTAGTAAAATCACTAAGACAACACACCAACATAAATATTGTAAAAGTTACAATTTAACATTACCCTTTTTTGTTTATTTTTTAAGTTTTTCTCAAGTTTTATTTACTTACCTATTCACTTATTATGACTAATTTAAAAAGACGTTCTTTTGTGGGTTTTAGCGTAACTATGGCTAGCCTTCTTTTAGCTACATTATTAACCACTAATAGTGTTTTAGCGCAAACTCCGCCTCCAGACGGTCAATACCGCAAATTAGAAACGCCTGTTGCGACTACATCAGCGGCTAATAAAATTGAAGTGATTGAATTTTTTTGGTTTGGTTGTGGACACTGTAATGCTTTAGACCCTGCTTTAGAGGCATGGCTGAAAAAAACGCCTGCTGATGTGTCTTTCAAACGCATACATGTCAGTTTTGGTGAACGTACAGATATACATCAACGCTTATTTTTGACCTTAGAGGCTTTAGGGTTAAATGCGACACAAAACGCTTCAGTATTTACAGAAATTCATGCTAAAAATAAAAAAATGACTACTCGTGAAGAGGTGTTAGCATGGGCTCAATCACGTAATTTAGATATGAAAAAATTTACTGCTACGTTTGATGACCGTTTTACAATGGCACGCAAACAAGCGTTTGCTGCACAATTACAAGCAGCTTACAAAGTAGATGGTGTTCCACATTTTGGCGTTAATGGTCAGTACATTACTTCACCTAGTATTGCAAGAAGCGAATTAGGCTTTTTTAATACTTTAAATTATTTAATTCAAATCACCCGTAAAAAAAATAACCCAGCAACTGCTGTTACTACGGCAACGACACCAGTTAAACAAGCCATAAAGAAAACTGAATCAAAAGTTATCTCAAAATAGCAATTATTAATTCGTGATTATTAATTCGTGATTATTAATTCGTGATTATTAATTTGTAATTATTAATTCGTAATTATTAATTCGTAATTAGTAAAATCAATAAGATAATATACCACTACCAACATAAATACTGTAAAAGTTAAAAATTAACATTACCGTAAAATCAACATAAACAGTTTATATTTTGCCTAAAATTAATGGTTTTTAAAACACTATCGCGAATCATTTTAATCTGTTTATGTGTGTTTCAACTCGCTTGTTCACCGACTTTTAACTGGCGTACCATCCATTTTTCGACTCACGGAGACCACTATAATATTTTATTTCCGGGTGTGCCACTCAATGCTCAAAAATTATTAAAAATAGCCAATCAACAAGGAGTATTAACCTTAGTCGCCGTCCAAAAAGACACTGCGCAATGGGCGTTAGGGCATATTCCTGCCGCAAATGAATCGGCTGCTCGGGCAATTGCTGAATCTTTGTCAGATAGTTTTTCTAGCAAAATTAGTTCAATTGCTTCGCGTAAGGCATTAAAAATACCCAATACATTGGGTTCATTTGAAGTCAATTATTCACCTTTTGTTATTGAAAATAAGCCCTACATTGCAATAGCACGTTTTATATGGACAAAAAATGCAGCTTATCAGGTACTGGCAATCGGTCAAACAGACGATTTACCGCTTGATATAGCTACTGTGTTTGTTTCTAGTTTACAGTTTACTTCGCCTTAATTTTTCACTGCGTTTATTGCATTTATTTAAATAGCTGTGGGCTACAATATCGGTTTTATAACTTTTTTAAAATACAGGATCTGTACTCTATGACATTAGGCGTAAATACATTTAAACCTGTTGTGACAACAGCACTGAACCAAATAGGGGAAATCGTAACAGTAGGTTCGCCTATTGCAGGTAAGGTGCGTGATTCTTATACTTTAGGCAATCAATCTTTGTACCGTGCCATTGTTACCACCGATAGAATATCTGCATTTGACCGAGTGATTGGTTTAGTGCCGGGTAAAGGGGCTATGCTCAACAGCTTGTCAGCTTGGTGGTTTGAACAATTAAACGACATTGTACCCAACCATTTCTTAACGTTACCTCATCCCAATGTAATGTGTGTTCGTCAAGCAAAAACTTTGCCGATTGAAGTCGTTGTACGTGGATATATTACAGGCTCAACGAGTACTTCTTTATGGACTTTATACGAGCAAGGACAACGGCACGCCTACGGCATTACTTTGCCTGAAGGTTTAAAGAAAAATGATAAACTACTTAAGCCCGTGATTACTCCTACAACAAAAGCTAATTTAGGTGCGCATGATGAACCTATTAGTAGCGATGCTATTGTTAGTAATGGTCTTGTATCACTTGAGTTATGGCAACAAATACAAACAACGGCTTTGGCACTATTTACTAAAGGGCAGTTATTAGCCGATGCTGCGGGTTTGATTTTGGTAGATACTAAGTATGAATTTGGAATAATTGATGGTCAATTGGCTTTGATTGACGAGGTACATACCCCTGATTCTAGCCGCTATTGGAATAAAACGAGCTATCAAGCAAACCCTAACACGCCATACAGCTACGATAAAGAGCAGCTACGCTTATGGTTGGCTTCTAAAGGCTATCGGGGTGAAGGTAAAATCCCTGTTTTAGATACAGAAATCATAAATATTTTGCAAAACAATTATGCTTTTATAGTTGATTCTTTGACTAAACACACTGCCAAACCTGTAGACAGTAGTGTGGCTGCTATTCATGCACAGGTGCAAGTTTTAAATACGCAATATTCTGGGTAATTAGTAATTATCGTTTTATATTGTTTTATATTGTTTTGTATTGTTTTATATATTATTCAATATATACACTTTTACTTTCTTATGCCTATTTCAAGATAAAACTATGACTGATTTAAATCATTTAAACTATTTGAACACTATAGACACCTTAGATTCTCCTAAAGACGAATGTGGCATTATTGGTGTACATTCAACGGGCTATCAAGCCGCTCGTAAAGCTTATTTTGGTTTGTATGCTTTACAACACCGAGGTCAAGAAAGTAGTGGTATTGCTAGTGCGGGTAACGTATCAGACAATACAGTACATTATCATAAAGCGATGGGTTTGGTTTCACAAATTTATAATGAAAATGTATTGCGTGAATTACCAGGTTATATGGCAATAGGCCATAATCGCTACTCGACGACAGGTGATTCAAGCCCCCGTAATGCAGCCCCTCATGTCATTGATACTTTAGATGGTATGTTGGCAGTTGCCCATAACGGCAATATTACTAATGCTGCTAAATTACGGCAAGACTTACTGATGCGTGGTGTCGGTTTAGTAACTACTACAGATAGCGAGTTATTAACTTTGTTATTAGCCATGCCCTTACCAGCGGTTGCAGATAACCCGTCTAATACAAGCACAAGTGATTTAAATAAAGTGGCCCTAGACCCAGTATTAACTCGTTTAAAACATTTACAAACAGTGGCTCAAGGTGCTTATAGTTTATTGGTATTAACAAGCAATGCTATTTATGCCACACGTGATGCTTTAGGCTTGCGTCCTTTATGTTTAGGGGTTTCTACAGATGAACAGGGGCGGGTGATGCACGTAGTTTCAAGTGAATCATGTGCCTTACAGCCTGTAGGGGCTACTTTTGTACGTGATATCCAAGCGGGAGAAATTGTACGGATTGATCATTCGGGTGTAACCATATTACAAGCAGGAATAGCTGATAAACCGAAAGCATTGTGTGTCTTTGAATATGTTTATTTTGCCCGTCCTGATAGCACAATAGAAGCCCGTAGTGTTAATACTGTTAGACAGGAAATGGGGCGAAAATTATGGGAACAAGCCCCTGTTGAGGCTGATGTAGTGGTGGGTGTGCCAGACTCTGCCGTGCCGTGTGCTTTAGGATTAGCTCAAGCCAGTGGTATTCCTTATGTTGAAGGTTTAACTAAAAATCGTTATATTGGCCGTACATTTATTCAGCCTGATGATGCTCTACGCAAGTTAGGGGTTAAATTAAAATTTACTGCCTTAGCGGACAATATTGTAGGTAAACGCATTATTTTGGTAGACGATTCTATCGTACGTGGCAACACTGTTGCCCCGTTAATTGCTTTATTGCGTGAAGCAGGTGCTAAAGAAGTTCATGTGCGTGTCAGTTCACCGCCGATTAAACACCCTTGTTTTATGGGGGTAGACATGGCAAGCCGTAACGATATGATTGCCAATCGTTTTGAAAATGAGCACGCGATTGCCCAGTTTGTTGGTGCAGACAGCTTGGTCTATTTAAATGTTGATACAATGGAAGCTGCAGTGCAGTCGTGTGGTAAAAATAATGCTGGGCCAGTAGGGCTATGTAATGCTTGTTTTACAGGGCATTATCCTTTAGATTTACCTGCGAAAGATGGTGAATTTGAGGGGTTTACTTCAGGGTGCGAGGCAGTGTTAAAGTAAACAGTAAAGATTTATCATAGTCATTTGTTATGAATAATCAATACTTATGAATAATCAATACAATTTTTTAAACCATTCATCCGTAAGCAACACACTAGGTGATGTGCCATTGGCTGAAGTACGCCGTGCAGATGTGACTGAATCTGTTCATTTTGGCTCGGTAGCTGTTACCAATACACGCGGTGATATTGTGTATGCAGCAGGCAATCCACGGCGATTAACGTTTGCCCGTTCAGCCTTAAAACCATTTTTAGCTGCACCATTTTTTGCAGCTGACGGCATACAAAAATTAGGTTTAACTTTGTCTGAAGCGGCTTTACTGTGTGCTAGTCATTCGGGCGAAGCGCGTCATGCACAGGCTGCTAGTCATATTTTGAAAAAAGCAGGAGCTGACACGCAACAATTGTTATGTGGTTGTCATATTCCATTTAAATTTAGTTGGTTTGATAAATTACCACCAGCCAATGAAAATTGGGGTGTACAACACCACAATTGCAGTGGAAAGCATGCGGGTTTTATTGCAGCAGCACGCTTAAAGGGTGTCAGTGCCAATGCTTATATTGACCCTCAACACCCCGTACAAGTGGATGCACTTAAAGCGGTGGCACAGTGTACGGGTATGAATGTAAGTGATATTATTCACGCGGTTGATGGGTGTTCTGCCCCGACTTTTGCAATACCTTTGCATCGTTTAGCACAAGGTTTTGCTCGGTTGGGCGTAGGTAATCAGTTAGCAAACGACTCAATACACGATTATCAATATGGTTTAGATGTAGCTTGTCAAGTGATGACAGCACACCCTGAAATGATATCAGGTGAAGGCCGTAATGATTTGGCATTGAGTTTAGCCAGTAAAGGTGATTGGGTATGTAAAATTGGTGCTGAAGGTGTGCAAGCGATTGCGATTAAAAGCTTAGGGTTAGGCATTGCAATTAAAGTAGCCGATGGCAATATGCGGGCTTTATATCCAGCAACTATTGCGGTATTAAATCAAATGGGCTTGTTAAATGAAGTGCAGCGACAAGCATTGTCTTCTTGGGCGAAGCCTATTTTGAACAATGCAGTAGGTTTAGCAGTAGGTGATATTATTTCTGTTGTTCAATTGCGTGAATTTACTTAAATTTATGACATTGCTACTTTAATATGGTTAAAGTATATATTTCTAAAATTTTCTTAGCAAAATAAAGCTTGCGTAAGATAAAAAACACAATAACTATTTTTAGTAGCAATACCAAATTTATTATTAATTAATTAGCCCTTGAAATTCATTGAGCTGTCTATACTTATCTAGTACAAGGGCTTATCAACAATTGTAAATTGTTTGTACAAGTACCAGTTAATTAGTTAGTTAATTAACTAATTTTTATTTAAATTATTGTCTTAAATTAGGAGTTTTAACATGGCATTACGTCCTTTACATGATCGTTTAATTGTTAAGCGTGTTGACGCTGAAACTAAAACTGCTTCTGGAATTGTTATTCCAGGTAGTGCAGCTGAAAAACCAGACCAAGGCTTAGTCATTGCTGTGGGTGCTGGCAAACGCGACGATAGCGGAAAAATTATCCCTATGGATGTAAAAGTAGGTGATAAAGTACTATTTGGTAAATATGCAGGTCAAAGCGTTAAAGTAGATGGCGATGAAGTCATGGTAATGCGTGAAGACGACATTATGGCTGTTGTTGAGTAATTAAAAATACAACAATAGTACAGTACAAACAAAAAATATACGGTTAAGTATATGTTTAACCATGTATATTTAACTATATTAGTTATACATATAATAATTTATATAAATTCAATATTTAAGGAAAAATATTATGGCAGCTAAACAAGTTTTATTTGGTGATTCTGGCCGTGCAAAAATGGTTGAAGGCGTAAACATTCTTGCCAATGCAGTAAAAGTAACTTTAGGGCCTAAAGGCCGTAACGTTGTGTTAGAGCGTTCATTTGGTGCACCAACGGTGACCAAAGACGGTGTGTCCGTAGCAAAAGAAATTGAGTTAAAAGACCGCTTCCAAAATATGGGCGCGCAAATGGTAAAAGAAGTGGCCTCTAAAACCAGTGACACTGCTGGTGATGGTACAACAACGGCAACAGTATTGGCACAAGCAATTGTGTTTGAAGGCATGAAGTATGTCGCGGCGGGTATGAACCCAATGGATTTAAAACGCGGTATTGATAAAGCCGTTATCGCTATTACCGCCGAACTAAAATTGCAATCTAAACCTTGTACTACCACTAAAGAAATTGCACAAGTAGGTAGTATTTCAGCAAACTCTGATACTAGCATTGGCGATCGTATTGCCGAAGCAATGGAAAAAGTCGGTAAAGAAGGTGTCATTACTGTAGAAGACGGTAAATCTTTAACTGATGAGTTAGACATCGTTGAAGGTATGCAATTTGACCGTGGCTACTTAAGCCCATACTTTATTAATAATCAAGACAAGCAAGTCGCTTTATTAGATGATCCATTTGTGTTGTTGTTTGATAAAAAAATTAGCAATATCCGTGATTTATTACCCATATTAGAGCAAGTAGCCAAAGCAGGTAAACCATTATTAATTGTGGCTGAAGAAGTTGATGGCGAAGCCTTAGCCACTTTAGTTGTTAATAATATTCGTGGTATTTTAAAAACGGTTGCAGTTAAAGCCCCGGGTTTTGGTGACCGTCGTAAAGCGATGTTAGAAGATATGGCTATTTTGACAGGCGGTACGGTTATTTCTGAAGAAACAGGCTTGAGCTTAGAAAAAGCCACTTTAGCTGAATTAGGCCGTGTAAAACGTGCTGAAGTCGGTAAAGACAATACTATTTTAATTGATGGTGCAGGTGAAGCCGCTAGTATTGAAGCCCGTGTCAAACAAATTCGCGTACAAATTGAAGAAGCCAGTAGCGACTATGACCGCGAAAAATTGCAAGAACGCGTAGCTAAATTAGCGGGAGGTGTTGCTGTAATTAAAGTCGGTGCAGCGACTGAAGTTGAAATGAAAGAGAAAAAAGCCCGCGTTGAAGATGCCTTACATGCGACCCGTGCAGCCGTAGAAGAAGGTATTGTAGCCGGTGGTGGTGTGGCACTCATTCGTGCTAAAACTGCGATTGCAGGCAAAATTAAAGGCGACAATCCAGATCAAGATGCAGGGATTAAAATTGTTATGCGTGCGGTTGAAGAGCCATTACGTATGATTGTCATCAATGCGGGTGAAGAAGCCAGTGTTGTAGTGAACAATGTAGCAGCAGGTACAGGTAACTACGGTTATAACGCTGCAACAGGTATTTATGGTGATATGGTAGAAATGGGTGTATTAGACCCAACTAAAGTTACGCGCACCGCTTTACAAAATGCAGCATCAGTTGCTTCTTTAATGCTAACTACCGATTGTATGATTGCTGAATTACCAGAAGACAAGCCAGCTTCAGGCGGTGGTATGGGTGGTGGTGATATGGGCGGTATGGGCGGTATGGGCGGTATGATGTAATTTATGCCGTTTATTTAGCCTTATAGGCTACATAAAATAAAAAATCCCCGCAAGCTGCAAAGTTTGCGGGGATTTTTATTAACTACAAATAGTTAAATCAGAATTAGGTGGCACTAATAATTTCCATACATCTATATTAAGTGCTTTTCCAAGCCGTTCAATATTTGATAAAGAGACATTCCATCGTGCCCGTTCTACTGCTGAAACATAGGTTCTATCAAGTTCGCACTCTAAAGCTAAAGCTTCTTGAGACCAACCTTTATGCACTCTAGCAACACGAATGTTGTACGCTAGTATGGCACGAATATTATTTTTATCGGGTAGTTTTTTTGGTAAAGTAGGTTTTGCTGACATGCAGCAATTTTTATTTAATGTATAATTTACATCAACGGAGTTTGCTTCACATATTAAAAAATAGCTAACTTTGTTAAGCATATAAGCTGAGTGCTTTTTCAGCTAAAAATTTAGGAATTTTTATGAAACGTATTTCTTTTTTAATCTCAATGATGATAATTTCTACATCCGTTTTGGCAGACGTTTACTACGTTGACCCATACACTAGAAAAAATGGTACTTATGTAGAAGGGCACTATAAAACAACACCTGATGACTCTATTTACAATAATTTATCTTATCGTTATTAAATAAAAAATTAGGTAATGTTCAAATAGCATTGAAGTAATTAATTTAACAGACTCTCTTCAAAATATTATTTATACAAAAAATCTTTAGTTTTAAAAGAGATTTGTTAAATAACAGTTGGAATCAGGATTTCTAAAATTAAAGGATAAATAAGATTTATAAGATTTAAAAAAAAACTTTAAAAACTTTAAAAATTTTAAAATCTTTAAAATCTTTAAATCCTGAAAACCTTGATTCAGACTTTTAGTTTTAAAGTTTAAGAAACGTATTTTTAATAATTTTGAAAGAGGTCTATTCTATGTATAAATTTGGTGATATTAAACTTTAACCCCCTCAAATACACACTACGTTATTAAAATTTAGTTTTATGGCAGCTTCTTTGATGCGTTGATGCGACACTAAAACCAAGCTATTTTTTAATAACCCTGATAAAAACGTTTGAGCTTCATTCTGTCCAATGTTGGATACGCTGCTTAATAGACGTAAAACTTGATCTGTACTGGTAAAATACAAAGCGATAGGTTGTTTAACCCCATAAACTAAATGTATTTTTTTTTGAAATGATTCAGTGTGCGTCAAATCATATTTATGATAAGCCACCAGTATATTGACTTTAATATTGAGTGCTTTTAAGTGATTAATTAAATCATTGCGTCCTTGATTGGCACGTACAACCGTGATGTTTGAGTAGCAACTTAGATGGTTAAACAGACCCATAGATTCGCCAGTCGGTGAAATAATCCATTGTGTGGGTTCAAGACCGCCCGCATTTTGCCAAGCTGCTTTAGACGCATTACCCATAACGGCAATAGTGTTAATCGCTTGCCAATTCCATTGAGCAGCAATATGTGCGGCGGTAGGGCTTGACAACACTACAATTGACTTATGATTTAAGAGATTAATTTGATTTGGTGAAGTATCAATATTATTAATATTATCAATATTATTATTATTATTGATATATTTATTGACCTTATCATCAAGGCTATAGGCTTGTAAATAATCAATCGGCAAATGTAGGGTTGCATACCAATTTAAAGCCATTAAATGACTGGGTAAGCGATAATTTAAAGGCGATAACGGACGAAACCATAGCAGTTGGTAACATGAATAATCTGAAATACCTGTATTAATCATAAGTCGTTAATCATACACTTTATCAATCAATTGTAAAGCACCTTGCATAATGAGTGCTTGACCAGCCCGTATACCTAACTGGGTTGGCGTTTCGTTGTTGTCTTGCGTATAAAGACCCGCACAGTGTTCAGTACCTATCGTATTTCCTGCCCATACAGATAAATAACGCGTTGTTTTTTCCGATGATTTTATAGTGTCTAGCCAAGAATAGGCGGCCAATGGTGTAGAGCAATTAGCACCTAAAGTGAGTCCTACCGCCCGTTCTGCTTGTGTAGCTGCCGTGGTATCTTGACAGGCCAAAGGTGATAATAAGTGAATAATGTCTGTACGATTTGATAAACATTCAATACCTAAAGCCCCTTGTCCTGCGGCGGGTAAAACAATGGTTTCAGATAAAAAGGCTGAAATTTTATGTTGGTAACCTAAGCGGTTTAAACCGCTGGCCGCTAAAATAATTGCTGCGTAATCGCCTTGTGCCAGTTTATTTAGGCGGGTGTCTAAATTACCACGTAACGGTTTAATCACTAAATGTGGGTATGTACGTAGGATTTGTGCGGCACGCCGTAAGCTAGATGTGCCAATGATTGCACCTGCTGGAAGAGCCGCTAAATCAGCACAACCAACTAAAGCGTCACGCGGGTCTTCTCGTTGTGTAATGGCGGCTAAACAAAATTGACTGTCTAAATCAACGGGTACATCTTTAAGTGAATGGACTGCTAAGTCTGCGCGTCCATCAATTAAGGCTTGTTCTAATTCCTTAATAAATAAACCTTTACCGCCAATTTTAGACAGGCTGCGGTCTAAAATTTCATCACCTTTGGTACTCATAGGTAATAGTTTGATGGCTATATTTGGATAAATTAAATTTATTTGTTTAGCAATATATTCGGATTGCCATAAAGCCAATTTACTGGCACGGGTAGCAATAGTAAGCTGTTTAATTGTAGTCATAGGGTTTTTTAAAAAAATAAAAGTAAAAATAAAAATAAAATAATATGTAATACGTAATAGTAAATACAAGTAAATACAAAATAGTAACTGATTAAGGTATTAAATTTTTAATCGTTTTATTAATTATTCAATTAATTATTCAATTAATTATTTAATTAATTACTCTATTAATTAAAGAGTTAAATGCTTTAAATAGATTAGTATCCTTTAAAATAATAGAGTTATTAATAGAGTTATTTTTAAAAATGAGGAAAATTATGGAAATTGTTACTTCTGTTCGCTCAACGACTAAACGTACTATTTATGTAACAGGCGGTATGGGCGGTATTGGAACGGCTATTTGTCGTACATTGCACAACCGTGGTCATAAGGTTATTGCAGGCTGCGGCCCTTCACGCGACTATGAAAAATGGTTAGCAAAACAACAGGCAGATGGCTATACATTTTATGCCAGCGTTGGCAATGTGGGTGATTGGGATTCAACTGTAGAAGCTTTTAAAAAAATAAAAGCTGAACACGGCACGATTGATATTTTAATTAATAATGCAGGTATTACGCGTGATGGTCAATTTAGAAAAATGACAGTACAACAATGGCGTGAAGTGATTGATACCAATTTAAACAGTATGTTTAATGTCACTAAACAAGTGATTGATGATATGCTTGATAAAGGTTGGGGACGAATTGTTAATATTAGTTCAGTGAATGGACAAAAAGGACAGTTTGGACAAACCAATTATTCAACGGCTAAAGCAGGTTTACACGGCTTTACAATGGCTTTGGCGCAAGAAGTTGCAGGCAAAGGTGTAACTGTTAATACGGTTTCACCAGGTTATATTGGTACTGATATGGTACGAGCGATTCGTCCTGATGTGTTGGATAAAATTGTTAGTGGAGTCCCTGCTAAACGCTTGGGTACGCCTGAAGAAATAGGCTCAATGATTGCTTGGATTGTTTCTGAAGATGGTGGTTATGCTACGGGTGCTGATTTTTCAATTAACGGTGGTTTACACATGGGGTAAAAAATTAGGTAATGGTATAAGCAGAGCTTTTCAAAAAACGCTTTCCTTTTAATAATATATTTAATCAGAAATTTTAGATTACACTTTAAAGTTCTTTTTATACCACTACCAAATAATAGTATAACTTTATACTTTTTTGATTAAGCCAGTATGACGCAACAATGCCTGAATATTTGGTTCGCGGCCACGGAAGGCAATAAAATTTTCTATCATAGGTACACTGCCGCCCGCCGCCAAAATACAATCACGGAATTGAATACCTATCGCGGTATTTAAAACATCATCACTGTCTTCAAATGCAGAAAAAGCATCGGCAGACAATACTTCGGCCCACTTGTAGCTGTAATAGCCAGCAGCATAGCCACCCGAAAAAATATGCCCAAAACTGTGTGCAAAACGATTAAAGCTAGGCGGTGGATTAACAGATACTTGCTTACGCACTTCAATCAATAACTGTTCAATATTTTGATGTGCATGTTGATGTAAACGTATATCAAATAAACTTAATTCTATTTGGCGAAGCATACCTAAACCTGCTTGAAAATTTTTTGCTGCTAATAATTTATTAAATAATTCTACTGGCATAGCCGCTTGAGTCTGCTGATGTGCGGTTAATTGTTGCAGCACTTGCCATTCCCAACAATAGTTTTCCATAAACTGACTGGGTAGTTCTACAGCGTCCCATTCAACACCATTAATACCACTAATAGCTAATTGATCTACCTGTGTGAGTAAGTGATGTAGGGCATGACCGAACTCATGAAACAAAGTAATGACTTCATCATGGCTAAGCAAGGCAGGCATATTGCCCAAGGGTTGAGCCGCATTACAAACAACTAAAGCAATGGGGAGTTGTATATCACCATTGTGTAAAATTTTACGGTCAGTAAATGAATTCATCCACGCACCACCTTGTTTACCCTCACGTGCATAAGCATCAATATATAAATAGCCTATTGTTTTATCTTCAATATTGACAGCAAACACCTGTACACTGTGATGCCATACCGATGCAGTATGAGGCACAAAACGTACTTTAAATAGAGTTTCAATGACATTAAATAGCCCAGAAAATACTTTAGGTTCTTGAAAATATTGTTTGACTTCATGGTCGCTATAGGCATATTTTGCTTGTCGCAATTGTTCACTGACATACAGTAAATCCCATGCTTGTAAGTCATTAATATGCAAATGTTCAGCGGCATAGGTATTGAGTTCTGCCCAATCTAATAACGCTCCAGGTTTGGCTTGATTAGCAAGGTCAGTTAAAAAAGCGTCTACTTGTTCAGGCGAATCAGCCATTTTTGTGGCTAAAGATACATCAGCATAATTTTTATAGGCTAACAATATGGCTTGTTCATGACGTAAACGAATCAGTTCGTACATTAACGGCGTATTATTATATTTTTCATCACCGATATCGCTGGCACGCGTAACATAAGCACGGTATAAAATTTCACGTAGCTCACGGTTTTTAACGTACTGCATCACGGGTAAATAGCTAGGCATGTGTAAAGTAACTAAGTAGCCTTGCTTGTTTTTAGCGTGTGCAGCGGCGGCTCGCGCAGACAATTCTTCAGTGGGCAAACCTTGTAAGTCGTCAATATTTAAAGTGTGGTATTCAAAAGCGGTTGTTGCATCTAGTACATGTTCAGAAAATGTTTGTTGTAACTGGGCGATAGCGGCTTCATTTTTGGCAAAAAGGCATTTTTTTTCTTCAGGTAATTGAGCACCATTTAAAGTGAAATCACGCAAAGCATTTTTAAGCACTTTAGTTTGTTCAGTAGTAAGGTTTAGTGATTCAGCTTGAGTGTGTAAATATTCGTACCGTGCCATTAATTTTAAGTCTTGACTTAATGCTGTAAAAAAAGCACTGATTTTAGGTAACCAATTATTGATGCACTCGCGTAATTCTGGCGTATCCATGACACTTTGCAGATGATTCGCGATTCCCCATGTTTGGCTAAGCGGTTCAGTTGCCGCCTCTAAAGCACTGACTGTATTACTCCAAGTGCTTGTTTCAGGATTATTACCAATAGTATGTTGAATTTCGTTGGCTAACTGTAATTGTTTTGCCAAGATTGAATTAAAATAGTCAGTTGTGAATAAATTAAAGTTTAATAAGTTTGTATTCAAAGTCGCGGTCATAAAAGTATGGTTTAAAAGTACGGTTATAAAATTAAAGTTATGAAATAATGGTTATAAAGTAGTTGTCATATTAAGTAATTATTATATTTGGTAATGTTAAAATATCACTGACAAAAGAAATTTAATAATTAAGAAATAATTAGTAAAATCAACAAGACAATATACCAACATAAATACTGTAAAAGTTAAAATTTAACATTACCTTATATTTATATAAAATATATAAAATATATAAACAACATATAAATAATAGATTTCATATTTTTTTAAGGTTGTTAGCCAATTTACGGAGTATAAAATGATAAAAAATCAATATAAAAAAATAATTAGCACGTTGGCAATGACAGTCAGTATTTTAACGTTAGCTGCCTGTGGTGGAAATACCAGTAAGAATCCAGCAGGGATTAAATCAGTCCGTGTATTTGGTGATAGTTTAGCGGATAGTGGTGTATTTGGCTTAAAAGCAACGGTTAATAATGCTGGCGTAAATAATTCACCGACACCGATTTGGACTGAATTAGTCGCCAAACAATTAAGCGTTACAGGTGTGTGTAATTTTTATAAAATTAATCCGCTTAATACCAGTATTTCTACGGATACAGCCTGCAAAAGTTTTGCGGTTAGTGGTGCACGTATTAATAATTTAAGTAATACTAACCCAGCTTTTTTAGGATTAAATAATCCAGCTTCTATTGCTTATCAAATGGATACAGCGGCTTTAA
Organism: Pseudomonadota bacterium; assembly: GCA_041170585.1. Taxonomy (GTDB): domain Bacteria; phylum Pseudomonadota; class Gammaproteobacteria; order Burkholderiales; family Burkholderiaceae_C; genus JBDLSY01. The sequence goes on from JBEDNN010000059.1 coordinate 55,891, forward strand.
GCACGCAAGGAAATTTTCCTGCTAATGAGTTAATTTTAATTGATGGTGGTGGTAATGACGCTGCCGATATTTTAGGGGCTTACCTTGCTTTTGAGTCGGGTACAGCCCTTCAAAAATCACAGTACGCGGCGTTACTAGGTACTTTATTAACACCTGATACCGTGCAAACAATGATTACGCAGCCTGCCACAACAACAAACAGTTTAAGCGGTGCACAGCAATTAGGTGTGCTATATATGACTGCGTTGGCTAATAAAATGGCAGACGATATTAACAGTAAATTACTGGTTAAAGGTGCGAATAAAGTAGCTATTATGAATGTACCAGCGATTACGAGTACACCGCGATTTAAAGTAGTTTTGAAAAGTATTGCTGCTTCATCAGTAGGTACAAAAGGTGCAGCAGGTGTGGAATCTTTGGTACGCTATTGGATTGGTAGCTTCAATCAAACATTGAGTAATCGCTTTAAAGCAGATAAAAGAGTTGCTATAGTAGATTTTTTTGGGGGATTAGACCGCCAGTTAACTGCTCCAGCAGCGTATGGGTTGTCTAACCCGATTAACTCTATTACTGGAGTTATAGACACGGCTTGTCCGATTACGGGTATAGATGCTGCTGGTTTACCCGCTTATAATTTTTCAACATGTACTGCTTTGGCTTTAGATCAATCGCCGCAAGCCAGTCAATGGCGAAAAATGTCATTTTCAGACGGCTTTCATCCTTCGCCTTATACGCATACTTTAATCGCTCAATTGGTGAATCGCACTTTATCAACACATTTTTGGATGTAAATCTTAAATAGGTGTGTTTTTATGTAATTCCCATACTTTACAATGCTAAGTCCAAGTTTAGGTTAAACACACTAATCATAATACTAAGCATAATGATATTTAATAAATTTATAAATTAACTGGGTTTTTCTATGAACGATAATTCTAAACCGCCTTCCGATAAAAAAAGCAAAGCCAATAAAGTTAAACCACTAGCTGTAACAGCTAATACTGTTCCTAGTAAAAGCATTCCAGTATTACCGCTACGTGATGTAGTTGTGTTTCCACATACTGTTTTACCTTTGTTTGTTGGACGAAAACGCAGTATTTTAGGCATAGAGCATGCCATGAAAAATGGTAATTATGTCGTATTAGCTGCACAAAAAAATTCTAAAGTAGACGAGCCGGCTGTGTCTGAAATTCATCGCACTGCCTGTCTTGCTAAAATATTACAAATGTTAAAGTTGCCTGACGGCACTGTTAAAGTATTAGTTGAAGGTTTATTGCGTGTCAATATTAGCCGATTAACAGAAAAAACAGATATTTTAGTGTGTGATACTAAGGTCTTAACGACTGAACCCTTATTAGATCAAAGTCTAGAAGTGTTGCGTCGTACAGTATTAAATTCTTTTGAACAATACGTTAAGCAGCACAAAAAGCTTCCGAACGAAGTGGTTGCTAGCTTAAACAGTATGCAAGACACTGAACGTTTTATAGATACTGTAGTATCACATTTAAATGTGTCAGTGGACATGAAACAAAAGATGTTATCTATGACCAATGTAGTATCTCGTTATGAGTACGCTTTGACTTTGCTTGAAGGTGAATTAGATATCCAACAGGCTGAAAAGCGTATTTTGAGTCGAGTGAAACGCCAAGTTGAGAAAAATCAACGTGACCATTATTTAAATGAACAAATTAAAGCGATTCAAAAAGAGTTGGGTGAAGAAGATGACGGCGCGTTATTAGAAGAGTTAGATAAAAAAATTAAAGCTGCACACATGCCTAAAGAAGCTTTGGATAAAGCTAAGGCTGAATTGAAAAAATTGAAAATGATGCATCCTATGTCATCAGAATCAACAGTTAGTCGTAATTATTTAGAAGTCATGGTGCAGTTGCCTTGGAAAGAAAAATCTAAATTAAATTTAGATTTAAACAGTGCCCAAGCTATTTTAGATGCCGATCACAATGGCTTAGAAAAAGTAAAAGACCGTATTGTTGAGTATTTGGCCGTACAACAACGGGTTGATAAAGTTAAGTCGCCCATTTTATGTTTAGTGGGTCCGCCGGGTGTAGGTAAAACTTCTTTAGGTCAGAGTATTGCTAAAGCGACAGGTCGTGAGTATGTTCGTATGGCTTTAGGGGGGGTTCGTGATGAGTCGGAAATCCGTGGACATAGACGCACGTATGTAGGGGCTTTACCAGGTAAAATTTTACAAAACTTAACCAAAGCAAAAGTTAAAAATCCTCTATTTTTATTAGATGAGATTGATAAAATGGGAGCAGATTGGCGAGGAGATCCAGCCAGTGCTTTGCTTGAAGTATTAGATCCAGAGCAAAACCATACTTTTCAAGACCATTATATTGAAGTTGATTTTGATTTATCCGATGTAATGTTTGTTGCAACGAGTAATTCGTTGAATATCCCACCCGCATTATTAGACCGTATGGAAATTATTCGTTTATCGGGTTACACTGAAGACGAAAAAACGGATATTGCCTTGAAACACCTGTTACCCAAGCAGTTGCAATTAAATGGTTTATTGCCTAGTGAGCTACAGTTAGATGAATCTGCTGTGCGTGAAATTTTGCGGCACTATACTCGTGAAGCAGGTGTGCGTTCTTTAGAGCGTGAGTTAGGTAAAATTTGTCGTAAAGTAGTCAAGAGCGCTGTTTTAAATACAAATATAGCTACTGTCAGTTTAAAAACAGAGTCAGTGTCTAAAAAATCTAAAAAATTACCGATTAATACCAATATTAATACCGTATTGTCATGTACAACTGTTTTGGCTGCCGATATAGAAACTTACTTGGGTGTCAAAAAATATAGTTATGGTTTAGCAGAAAAAAATAATCAAGTAGGGCAAGTAGCAGGCTTGGCTTGGACTGAAGTCGGTGGGGAGTTATTAACCATTGAAGCCATTAGTATGCCAGGAAAAGGCTTAATCGTGCGTACAGGATCATTGGGCAATGTGATGAAAGAAAGTGTTGATGCCGCACGTAGCGTGGTTCGTTCACGTGCTAATTTACTAGGCATTGCCGATGACGCCTTTGAGAAAAAAGATTTACATATTCATGCCCCTGAAGGAGCAACACCTAAAGACGGTCCTTCAGCAGGTATTGCTATGACAACAGCTATGGTGTCAGCTTTGACAGGTATTCCTGTAAGAGCCGATGTGGCAATGACGGGTGAAATTACTCTACGGGGTGAGGTATTGGCTATTGGTGGTTTAAAAGAAAAATTATTTGCTGCTTTACGGGCTGGAATTAAAACTGCGATTATTCCGCATGAAAATATGAAGGATTTAGTGGATATTCCTAGCAATGTAAAGCAATACTTAACCATTAAGCCCGTACAATGGATTGATCAAGTATTAGAAATTGCTTTAGAGAAAATGCCTGTACCTTTGTTAAAAGAAATTAAAACAGAACCTATTACGCCATTAGTATTGACAACCCCGAAACCTAATCGCCGCGTTAAGAAAGTACTGGCAATCTGATAGTGATTAAATCATACACTTAAGCTATACAATGCTACAACCGTAGCATTGTTCTACAATCTTGTTATTAACTTGTTATTAACTAATAATCTGTTAAATTAATTAATTTGAATAAACATAGTATTTCAAAAGCATAGTATTTTAAAAATTTAAAATACAAATACAAATATTTAATTATTTAACTTAACCGCATTTTTTACGTGCATTTCGCACTTTATCTACTTGGAGTATTTATGAATAAGACAGAACTAATTGAACACATTGCAACAGAGGCTGATTTAACAAAAGCGGCCGCAGGACGTGCTTTAGATGCCTTTATTGAGGGTGTTAAAGAAACTTTAAAAGCGGGTGAAGAAGTCACTTTAATCGGTTTCGGTACATTTACTGTTTCTGAACGGCCTGCACGAACTGGACGTAATCCAAAGACTGGTGAAGAAATTACAATCAAAGCAGCCAAAGTACCTAAATTCCGTCCAGGTAAAGGTTTAAAAGACATTGTTAATTAGTTATTAATAAATTTAGTATAAGAAATATTATGAAATATTATGAAATAAATAATAAATCTTATAAATCTTATACTAAATAAAAAAGTGTAGTATATAAATATAGTATACAATGAGTCTTTAGTTGCTAAATTAACAGCATTAAAAATAAATTTTCAAAATATTATAAATAACTATAATAACTAGCTTTACAAAAGCTAAATTTAGATTTAAAATAATGAAATAGTACATTGGGTTCTTAGCTCAGTTGGTAGAGCGGTGCCCTTACAAGGCATAGGTCGGGAGTTCGAGCCTCTCAGGACCCACCAATATACTAAACTATATTTTATATAGACTACATATAAGCCGATTGGTTACCAATACGGCTTTTTTTGTTTAAGTTTTTAGGGTAAAGTATTATTTTACAAATCTTTGTACTTTATAATTTTCTCTACCTTTTGGATTCAATATGTTTGATATTATTCGTAACAATCGCCGTCTTTTACAAGTTCTTTTACTTTTGTTAATTTTTCCTTCGTTTGCTTTGTTTGATATTCAAGGGTACAACAGTACCAATGACAGTGTAGCTACTGTAGCACGGCAGGCGATTAGCCAAACTGAATTAGACAATGCAATACGCAACCAGCTTGAGCAAGTTAAACAATCGTTGGGTGATAAATATGATGCTAAATTGTATGACACGCCGCAAGAACGCCAAAAAATTTTAGATGGATTAATTAATCAAAGAGTATTAAAGGCAGAAGTATCTAGAAGCAACTTAAACGCTACTGATGATAAATTATTAGAGTTTGTCAAAACTTTACCTCAAGTTTATGAGAACAATAAGTTCAATGAAGATGCTTACAAACGGTTTGTGTCTACACGCGTATTGAATGGCAATACTACTATGTTTGAAAGCGGTCTAAAGTCAGATATGGGTGCACAAACTTTACTGACTAGTCTGCAATCGTCAGCAATTATTCCAAAATATACAGTCAATAAAATATTAACGGCTCAAGAGCGTACTTTAACAGTACAGTCCTTATTATTTAAACCTAATGCTTATATTTCAGCCGCTAAAATAGATGCTACTGCTTTAAGCAAATACTACACTACTCATTTTAAACGTTTTGAAAAACCTGAATCGGCAAATATAGAATACATAACGCTAGATTCTTCTAAGCAATCAGCCACTGAACCAATAATGCTCAGTGATATTGATTTAAAAAAATATTATGACAGTGAAAGTAAAAAGAAACGCTTTACTACGCCTGAAGAGCGTCAAGTAGCCCATATTTTATATAAATTAGATACAAATGCTAGTGTTGCTGATGTTAATGCCGCTAAGCTAAAAGCGGACTCGGCTTTAATACAACTAAAAAAAGACCCTACACAATTTGAAATATTGGCTAAACAATCCTCTGAAGATGTTGGATCTGCTAACCAAGGGGGCGATTTAGGTCTCTTTACCCAAACATCTATGGCCGTGATGGGGAAGCCTTTTGTTGATGTGGCATTTTCTTTAAAAGAAAAAGAGTTGTCCGCACCTGTAAAAACGGATTACGGTTGGCATATTATTCGCGTAAGTTCTATTAAAGCTGAGCAAATCAAACCACTTGAAACAGTCAAAACGGAATTAGAGCCTGAGTTAAAATCTTCTAAAACTGCCTCGTTAATGATTGAGAAAAAGAAAGGTTTAGTCAATGCTTTAGGGTTATTATCCCCTGCATCGTCTTTAAAGTCGGTGGCTGATGAGTTTAAATTGGAGCTGCAAACAATTAATGGTTTCAACCGTGGATTATTATCGCAACCCAATCCTTCAAAAGAATTAACTACTAAAGTAATTGATGTATTGTTAGCAAAAGATTCTATTGACAGTAAAGCAAATACGGGTGTAGTAGAAGTCAGTAAAGGTGTTTGGGTTGTTGCACGTTTGTTAGACTATACACCTGCAAAAACACCTCCTTTAGAATCAATTAAAGAGCTTGTAGAATCAGAATTACGTCAAGAGTTAGCTTTGAAGCAAGCTAAAATAGAGGGAGAAGCCAAGCTGGTAGCATTGCGTAATAAGCCCAACACTGCTGTTGAAGGATTGTCATTGCCACAGTCATTGAGCCGTCATAATCGCAATGGATTAACGGTCGATGCGTTTGCTGATTTAGTACGCGTTTCCGTGACTACTTTGCCTGCTTGGACGGGTGTTACGTTGCCAACAGGTGAATATGCCTTATTTAAAGTAGTCGCTGTAGGCGATACACCTGTTATGAATGATGCAAAAATAGCCAACGCACGGCAAACTTTAAACCGTATTTACGGCGAACAAGAAGCACAAAGTGTATTAGCTCTTTTAAAGAATCGTCATAATGTTAAACATGTTAAAAAAATGACTGTTGAAGCAGCGGATATTATTCGGTAGTAGTGCATACTTAAAACTGCTATCTTTTAAATAATTTATTTAAAATAGTTTATTTTTAAATATTTTCTAACTACAGTAGTATTAAGTAGTGATTAATAAACTTAAAACGTATGTTTTTAGAGGCTTTAAATTATGGAACGTACATTGTCTACTTTAGCAATCAGCGCACTGCCTGTTTTTTTAACGCTGACTTTGTCAGTAGCATTGCAAGCGTGGTTAGCAAACCGTATGGGTGATTCAACGCCTCATCGCCAAGGGCGTTTAAGTTGGGATCCCATTAAACACATGGATTGGATAGGTACAGTGATTGCCCCTGCAATGTCTATATTAATCGTGGGTGGTACCATTGGTGTGCCTGTTTTTTTTGGTTGGGCTAAGAGTTTAGAGCTTAATATGCAGTGTTATCGTACAAAAAGTAGACAATTTTTAATTGAGTCGCCAGTATTTTTAGGTCCTTTGCTAATGGGCTTAATTTGGATGATAATGAATAAATTATTGGTTGATTCAAATTCTTTTATGCAACAAGTCAGTTCTGTGGGTATTCGGGTTGGCATAGGGTTTTTTGCAATTGCACTGCTGCCTTTTCCACCATTTCCTTTAGGGAACTTGCTAATCAAATATTTACCTAATAAATATTTGATTAAAATTGAACCTTATTTACAACATTCTTTTTTGATTTTATTGTTACTGTTGTTTACAGGCTTATTGCAGCCATATCTCGCATTAATGGCAGGTATTGCTCACTTATTACTTGAATTATTAACTATTTGGTTATAATTGTTAAGCCTTATTGTTAAGCCTTATATGAATAATCATGAATTTTTAAATGAAAATGTTGTTGTTTCAGGTATGCGTCCAACAGGTTTACTGCACTTAGGACACTACCACGGGGCATTAAAAAACTGGATTAATTTACAAGCACTACAACCGTGCTACTTCTTTGTTGCTGATTGGCATGCTTTAACTACCCACTATCAAGATCCAGCTGTATTAGCAGCCAGTACTTGGGATATGATAATTGACTGGTTAGCCGCAGGTATTGACCCTGATAGAGCGAATATTTTTATTCAAAGCCGTATTCCAGAACACGCTGAACTGCATACTCTATTGTCTATGACTACTCCTTTGTCTTGGTTAGAGCGTGTACCTACCTATAAAGATCAGCAAGAAAAATTAAAAGACAAAGATTTATCAACCTATGGTTTTTTAGGTTACCCCTTACTACAAGCGGCAGATGTTTTAATTTACCGTGCCAATACTGTTCCTGTAGGTGAAGATCAAGTACCGCACGTTGAAATGATGCGTGATATTGCCCGTAGATTTAATCACTTGTACGGTAAAAAGAAAGGTTATCAAGAGGCTGTTTTAAAAGACATTCAATCTTTAGGCAGTGATTTGGCACGCCGTTTTAAGCAAATATGTAAATATTACCAAGAAAATGGCACGACCGATGCTTTAATAGAAGGACGTCGCTTAATTGCTGCTAGTACTCAATTGACTGTTGATGCTAAAGCTTGTTTAACGGGATATCTTGAAGGAACAGGAAAGTCTATTTTGATTGAACCTTCTGTCAGTTTAACAAAAGACAGTAAATTGCCTGGTTTAGACGGTGCAAAAATGTCTAAAAGTTATAATAATACTATTGCTCTTAGAGATTCACCTAAAGATATTGAAGCCAAAATTTTGAGAATGCCTACGGATCCAGCTAGGCGGCTGCGTACTGATGCTGGTCAGCCAGAGCGTTGTCCTGTATGGAAATTCCATCAGGTATACAGTGATACTGACACCCAATTGTGGGTTAAAGAAGGCTGTGTTACTGCAACAATCGGTTGCGTAGAGTGTAAGCGGCCTATTGTGGTTGCTGTACAAGCAGAACTTGCACCTATGCGAGAACGCGCGATACACTTTATTGCACACCCTAATTATGTCCGTGAAATAATTGCTTCAGGGTGTGATAACGCTAGAAAAGTCGCTCAAGCAACGATGCAAGATGTACGCCATGCTATGGGCTTATTAACATAAATATTACCTAAATACCTAGGTCTTTTAAATAAATAGCGATAAAAATTGAAAGATCATTTTAAATGTTAAGCTACCAACACGCCTACCACGCGGGTAATCATGCAGATGTTTTAAAGCATATTGTATTATTAGCAATTATTCAGCACATGCAAGATAAACCAGTGCCTATCAGCTATATTGATACCCATGCAGGGGCTGGATCGTATGCTTTACACCAAGCTCAAGCACAAACCACTCAAGAAGCTGCAACGGGTATTCGTAAATTATGGGCGTTATATAGCGACATAAATACGGATATTATTAATATTGATATAAATTTAAATACTGATATACATTTAAAACAAAAACAATCAGCTAATATACTACTCAACACATCAGCCAAAAAAGCCCTGCCCGAATTAATCACTCGCTACTTAGATGCCATCGCACAATTTAATCCTGTGGGGCAGTTATTACATTATCCAGGTTCACCTCTTTTGATGTTGGCACGGTTACGTACTGCTGAATTTATTCCCGATACTTTACGGGTCTTTGAACGTCATCCTGCTGAACGGCTATTGTTAGAAGCCCATTTAATGCGTAATACACCCGTACAACCGATGCCTATTACAGGTCAAAGAATATCACGTGTTCGTCCTGTTTTGATTCAAGGTGAAGAAGGTTTTTCAGGTTTAGCATCGCTATTACCCCCGCCACATAGGCGGGCTTTAGTATTAATTGATCCCAGTTATGAAATTAAAACTGATTACCGTAGTGTATTAGACACATTACGCAATGCTATGACAAAATTTCCTACAGGAACTTATGCCATGTGGTATCCAATGTTAAAACGCATTGAAGCACAGCAATTAATTCCACGTTTGAAAACTTTATGTAATCAGTATAAAGGGACACAGTATTTAAACGTTACTTTGGCAATTACTGCTCCTCACCCTGATAGCTTTGGAGGTTTATGGGGCAGTGGTATGTTTATTATTAACCCGCCGTGGACATTGGCTGCTGCTTTAAAAGTAACAATGCCTGTACTAAAAAATGCTTTAGCACAAGACAATGAGGCCCGCTGGACTATTGAGGGTACTTAAAGCGATAAAATATACCGCACACACCATAACTACTATAAAATAAGTTTTTTCGTGTAAAAAATTACGCGTATAAAAAATAAGGTATTGCTACTTAAAAATAGTTATTGTGTTTTTTATCTTACGTAAGCTTTATTTTGCTAAGAAAATTTTAGAAATATATACTTTAACCATATTAAAGTAGCAATGCCAAAAATAAATTTACCTCTATTCTACATATATGTCTATTCAAATTACTTTACCTGATGGTTCTTTACGCCATTTTGATTCACCAGTTACTGTTGCACAAGTCGCTAGCAGTATTGCCACTAGCTTGGGTAAAGCTGCTTTAGCAGGTAAGCTCAACGGTACTTTAGTGGATACAAGTACCTTAATTGATACAAATGCTAATTTAGCGATTGTGACGGATAAATCTAGCGATGGCTTGGAAGTCATTCGTCATAGTACAGCCCACTTATTGGCACATGCAGTTAAAACTTTATTTCCTGAAGCACAAGTGACTATTGGTCCTGTGATTGACAATGGTTTTTATTATGATTTCGCATACAAAAGACCATTTACCAACGAAGATTTAGTCGCTATTGAAACCAAAATGGTAGAGTTGTCTAAAAAAGATGATGCGGTTACGCGAAAAGAATTACCGCGTGATGAGGCCATTGAATATTTTAAAAGTATAGGTGAGTTATATAAAGCAGATATTATTAATAATATTTCTGCTGACCAAGTGGTTAGTCTATATACTCAAGGCACATTTACTGATTTATGTCGTGGGCCGCACGTACCCAATACAGGTAAGCTAAAAGTATTTAAACTCATGAAGTTAGCAGGTGCTTATTGGCGTGGTGATAGCAAAAATGAAATGTTACAGCGTGTCTATGGCACAGCATGGACAAAAAAAGAAGAGCAAGAAACGTATTTAACCCATTTAGCTGAAGCTGAAAAACGTGATCACCGTAAATTAGGACGAGAACTTAATTTATTTCACATTGATGACCATGCACCTGGTACTGTGTTTTGGCATCCTAAAGGCTGGAAAGTATGGCAACACGTTGAGCAATATATGCGTCAAGTGTATCAAGATAACGGTTATCAAGAGGTTAAAGGGCCGCAAATTATTGACAAAAGCCTGTGGGAAAAGACGGGGCATTGGGATAAATACCGCGACAATATGTTTATCACTGAAAGTGAAAAGCGCGACTATGCACTAAAGCCGATGAATTGTCCGGGGCATATTTTAATTTATAACCAAGGCTTACGCAGTTATAAAGATTTGCCGTTGCGTTTTGGTGAATTTGGTCAATGCCATCGCAACGAACCCAGTGGTGGCTTACATGGCATTATGCGTGTGCGTGGATTTACTCAAGATGATGGGCATATTTTTTGTACCAATGAGCAAATTCAATTTGAAGTTGCTGCTTTTCATGCCCTAGTTATGAAGGTGTATGCTGATTTTGGCTTTACACATATTACCGTTAAACTGGCAACTCGTCCACTGGTGCGTATTGGTAGTGAAGAGTCGTGGGACTATTCTGAAAATGCACTGCGTCAAGCGATTTTAAATAGTGGTGTTGTCTTAGAAGAGTTGCCTGGTGAAGGTGCGTTTTATGGGCCTAAAATTGAATACCATTTGCGAGACAGTTTGGGGCGTAGCTGGCAGTGTGGCACAATGCAAATTGATTCAAATATGCCTGAACGTTTAGGGGCAGAGTACGTCGCTTCAGATAACAGCCGTAAAACACCCGTTATGCTACACCGTGCTATTGTAGGCAGCTTAGAGCGATTTATTGGTATTTTGACAGAAAACTGTGCAGGGGCTTTTCCTGCTTGGCTTGCCCCCTATCAAGTTGTAATATGTAATATTTCTGAATCTAGTCAAGCGTACGCTGAACACATCGCTAAAGATTTAAAACTACAAGGCTTTCGCAGTGTATCGGATATACGTGGTGAAAAAATCACTTTAAAAATTCGTGAACACAGCTTACAAAAATTGCCATTTATTGTGGTAGTTGGTGATAAAGAAGCCGCGAGTGGTCATGTATCAGTTAGAGGACGGGGGGGCATTGATTTAGGCAATATGAGTATTTTGGACTTTAAACAGTTATTAGCTAAAGTTATTATAGAAAAACAAAACTAAACATACCGACTACAGCATACCGACTACAGTCTTAAAATTAAACAATATAAGGATTAAATATACGAATGGGCTCATTAATTATTTTTTTTGAAATACTTTTGTTGTGCATCATACTGTTTATTGCTTATAAAAAAATAACTATAGACAGTACTAATAATGCCCTCATCAACAATCAATTAAGTACCGATTTAAGCCAGTGCTTGGTTCAAAATACCCAACAAATGAGTCAGCTTCATCAGCTTAATACCCAAAGTCAGTTACAGCAACAGACTTTAAATGTATTGGCACAGACTTTACAACACATACAAGAAACAATTCGTGGTGATATCCAAACCCAAGCACGCTCAGGACGCGAAGACACAGCGGCAAACTTTGCACGTTTAAACATAAGTCTGCAACAGCCTTTAGAAGCACAAGCCCTCCGCGTACAAACCTTGTCTGAATCCAATGAACGGCGTTTAATAGAAATACGTGATGTGTTAGAAAGCCGTTTAAGCACTTTACAACAAGACAATGCCGCCCGTTTAGAACAAATGCGTATTACTGTAGATGAACGATTACAAACGACCTTAGAATCCCGTTTAGGTGAATCATTTAAATTGGTTACAGAGCGTTTAGCACAAGTCCACGAAGGATTAGGTGAAATGCGACACCTAGCCGCAGGCGTAGGCGATTTAAAAAAGGTATTGTCTAATGTTAAAACACGTGGCGGCTGGGGTGAAATGCAATTAGCAGCCTTACTAGAGCAAATATTGACACACGAACAATATGCCGCCAATGTAGAAACGATTAAAGGAACAGGTGCGCGGGTTGAGTTTGCTATTAAATTACCAGGTAAAACGGACGGTACACCGTGTTGGTTACCCATTGATGCTAAATTTCCAAAAGAACAATATGAACGTTTGATTGAAGCATCAGATAAAAGTGATGTAGAAGGCGTTAAAGCGGCACAACGTGAATTAGAAGTCGTGTTGCTTGGCGAAGCAAAAACAATTGCCAGCAAATATTTATCGCCGCCACATACGACCGATTTTGCAGTATTATTTTTACCTACCGAAGGTTTATATGCCGAAGTCGTGCGTAGACCTGGTTTAACTGACCGCTTACAGCGTGAATGCCGTGTAACTGTAGCAGGGCCTAGTACTTTAACGGCTATTTTAAATAGCTTACACATGGGGTTTAGAACATTAGCATTAGAAAAAAGAGCGTCTGATGTATGGGAAGTTTTAGGGGCAGTTAAAACGGAATTTACTAAATTTGGTGACAGTGTTGCCGCAGTAGGAAAATCACTAGAGACCGCTAAAAATAATTTAGACAAGCTTCAGACCCGCAGTAATGTTATGGGGCGTGCTTTACGTGATGTAGAGTCATTGCCGATTGAAAAAGTTGACCAAACACTCACTGCATTAGGATTATCTACTTAATAAACCACTCACTTTAAAGAAGTAATTATTTAAAGAAGTAATCAAGCAGTTTGATAGAATATTACATTTATTTAAAATGTATTGCCTTTATTGATTGTTTTTACTATTATTTTTATAATTTTTATAATTTTTATAATTCTTATTAATACGCTTACTAATATAATTTAATTTTTTTATTTCTATGACTCAACTTATTGTACATAAATACGGCGGTACTAGTATGGGCAGTACAGAACGTATTGCCAATGTTGCTAAACGTGTGGCCAAATGGCACCGTGCAGGCTACCAAATAGTCGTTGTCCCCAGTGCTATGTCTGGTGAAACAAATCGCTTAATTGGACTGGCAAAATCCTTATCGTCGCGTCCTAACGAGCGTGAATTAGACCAATTAACAGCTACAGGCGAACAAGTCAGCGTGGGTTTATTGGCTATTGCACTGGAAGCGGAAGGTGTTCCTGCAATTAGTTATTGTGGCTGGCAAGTACCGATTAAAACTGATAGTAGCCATACAAAAGCTAGAATTGAAAATATTGACGATGGGCGTATTCGTGAATCTTTAAACACAGGTTCAGTCGTTATTGTGGCAGGTTTTCAAGGTATAAACGACGCGGGTAATATTACTACCCTAGGGCGTGGTGGTTCAGACACATCAGCTGTTGCAATAGCGGCGGCTTTAAATGCAAAAGAGTGTTTAATTTTTACAGATGTTGATGGCGTATACACTACTGACCCCCGTGTTGTACCACAGGCCAAACGTATGGCAAAAATAACTTTTGAAGAAATGTTAGAAATGGCCAGCCTAGGCAGTAAAATATTACAAATTCGTAGCGTAGAGTTTGCGGGTAAATACCGCGTTAAAACTCGCGTATTATCCAGTTTAACCGACCCCGCTTTACCGATTGAACAAGAAGCCAATTCAGGCACTTTGATTACTTTTGAAGACGACACTAATACAATAAACACTATGGAACAAGCAGTTATTTCAGGCATTGCCTTTTCACGCGATGAAGCAAAAATTACCCTTATTGGTGTACCTGACACTCCAGGTATTGCTTATAAAATTTTAGGCCCTATTGCCAGTGCTAATATTGATGTAGATGTCATTATTCAAAATCAAGCAAGCAATGGAATGACTGATTTTTCGTTTACTGTTGCACGTGGTGAATACTCAAAAGCTATGGATGTACTTAATGTACAAGTTAAACCAACTATTGGTGCAAGAGAAGTCATCGGTGATGCAGGTGTATGTAAAGTTTCAATTGTCGGTATTGGTATGAAATCACATGTGGGTGTTGCCAGCACAATGTTTCAAACACTTGCTGAAGAAGGTATTAATATTCAAATGATATCAACCTCTGAAATAAAAACATCTGTTGTTATTGCTGATAAATATATGGAATTAGCGGTGCGGGCTTTACACAAGGCATTTGGTTTAAACCAAACTGACGTTTAAAGTATTTGATGTTTAGGTAATGTTCAAATAGCACTGATACAAGAAATTTAATAATTTACCAACATAAACACTGTAAAAATTAAAATTTAACATTACTTTTTAAATATATATATATAATTAAATTTTTTATTTAGGCTTATTCGTTCTAATTTTTTAACTAAGGAGATTTAAACGTGAAGCTATTTTTAAATGTAAGAAAAATTATATTATTAAGCATTGCCGCCGCAGGATTAAGTGCGTGTGTGGTTATTCCATCAGATGTTGAGGTGAATCAGCCACAAGTACACATACCGCCCACACCTTACTATGTTGCACCTAGCCTAGGCTATGATTGGATGTTACATCCAAAAAAAGGCTGGGGGTGGCATCACCCTCATTATGGTTGGCATCATAAAAAAGAGTTTCGTCGTTATCGTAGACATCATTGATTAATGCATCACCGAAAAGCTATTTTGTTGAAAATTCGGTGGATGCAATATTCATTAGTTCGTTCTCTAAACCATCAATAGATGGATAAAGATCGGTATGGGATTTCAATTGATTTACTTTTCTTGTTTCATCATCAAGATTAGACACTAGGGACTTATAAAGGTCATTAATTTTTGTGCCCTCATTTTTACCAAGATAATGCAAAAACATACTTTTGACTTTTTCTTCTATCTCACTATCTAATGTGTTTGTTGAGATAATTAAAGTAACGAGTTCTTTCAAAGCCTTGTCTTCAGTACATAAAAATAATAAATCACCACATTTTCTATTCTTTGTAAACAAATCCGCCCAATACCAAGCAATAGTCATATCCCAAGCAGCATTTCTAATACCTTTAATTAACTTATCTTTGTCAGCACTTCTAATACCTTTAAGCATTTTTTTAATTCTTTTCTCTGAAAAATAAATTAACCCAAAAATTACAGCTGGGGCTGAAAAAATATAATCTTTGTGCATCCATTTTAAAAACGCTTCTATTTTTTCATATGGCTTACTATAAATAGTACTAATTTGAATGCTTGCAAGTTTTAAGGTGAAGCCATAGTGTAACTTCCATCTAAAGTTATCCTCTCCTTTCAAGTTTGGAATTGGATTTACGTTAAAAGGTTTGATTAAGTTAGATGGAATTGAATATATTCTGCCTAAAGCAATGTCTATTAATATTTGATAAGGAAGATTATCAATACATTGGAATAACAAAAGTTCGTTCATGGCTTCATCGTAACTATTTGAATCCATGTATTCATATATTGCCGTCATTGGGTAAATTAAGCCATCAACGCTTTGAATAAAAGCCAACAAAGCAAACGCTATCTTTTGAGTATCAGTTATTTGACTCGTATCGTCTTTTTTTGCAAAAGAAATAATGTCGGAAAATATATTGCGGTCTAACAAAAAACTAAATTTATTTTTATAAATATAAATTTGTTCACGATAATTTGAGTGGGAGTATTGATCAAATAAATCTTTTTGATAAATTGAACATATAACATTTTTTTCAGACAGCATTTGTTCTATCGCTTTAATATCATCATAATCTGTTTGATTAGTAGGATATTTAAAAAAATAATCCATAATTACAAACTCACAGTAGCCCGTTGCTCGGTGTTGTAGTATTCTTGGCTTTGCATCTCTATGATGCGGCTAACAGTACGGTGAAATTCGTTGGCAAACTGTCCTTCCAAATAAATATTTTCTGGTGTTGTGTCCGCCGATATAATCAATTTGACTTTGTGGTCATAAAGCACATCAATTAACCATGTTAGTCGCCGTGCGCTAGAGGCTTGAGCAGGTTTTAACTGTGGTATACCCGTCAAAATAACGGTTTTAAATTGTGTAGCAATGTCTAAATAATCATTTTGAGACCTTGCAGTACTACATAGTTGCGTAAAATTACACCACAATATAACACCTGCCTTACGTTGTGCTGTGATGGTTCGGTTTTCAATCAATACTTCTGGTGTTTCATCTTGATGGTTGCTTAATTGATTAAACAATTCATTAATTTCAAGTTGTGCGTTAGAGTCATTCGGCGTCCAATACGTTTTAACTTGTTCTAAACTACGACGACGATAATCCACGCCTACATCAATATTAATCACATCTAAATGTTGTTTTAATAATGCAATGGCTGGCAATATTCGGTCACGGTGCAATCCATCAGGGTATAGCTTATCAGGTGCGTAATTACTAGTCATTACGAATATAACACCGTGTGCAAATAAGCGGTCTAGTAAGCGGTGTAAAATCATTGCATCAGCAATATCAGATACGTGAAATTCATCAAAACACAGTAATTGATATTTTTTTGCTACGTTTTTAGCAACAATGTCTAACGGGTCTGCCGTACCTTTTAATTGCTCTAACTCACGGTGAATACTGCGCATAAACTCATGAAAATGAATTCGGGTTTTACCTGACAAAATTATCATAGATTCGTAAAAACAATCCATAATAAAACTTTTACCACGCCCAACGCCACCCCATAACCATACACCCCGTGGTTTTTTTGGTGTATTAAAAAAATGCGTTACGATTGAAAAAATATTTTGCTTTTGTATATGTAGCTGATATAACTCGTCGTACATGGTTTGTAAGCGAACTATGCCTGCTTGTTGTGCTGAATCGGCGGTGTAAGAACGCTGGGCTAATAATTTATTATAATTATTGATGATATCCATGTGTAAATAATAGGTTGATAGTCTTGTTGATATTAGTGTTTTTATTAGTATTTATGGCATTGCTACTTTAATATGGTTAAAGTATATATTTCTAAAATTTTCTTAGCAAAATAAAGCTTGCCTAAGATAAAAAACACAATAACTATTTTTTTAAGTAGCAATACCGTATTTATATTTATATTTATATTAGACTTTTTCAAAATTCAAAGATTTTTTGTTAAATAAAATTTTAAAAACGTCTATTAATCAACGTAAGTCTTTAAAGCGTTTCTAATTCTTGCCATATAACGCGAGTAGATAAAGTATGGCCGTGTAAGGCTTTAGCCAACATACTACGCATAGCTAAACGCAATGATGTTTTAGCGTTATAGCTAGGGTGGGCTATTGATGCTTTAGTAACACTGTGTGTAACATTAGCCAAATTAAGTAATAACTCACCTTGTAAACACCAAGATTCGTGGATGCTAGGGCAGGTTTCACGCCAGCCGTTGTTTTCATCTAAGCTGTAAAACAATTGTGGATTGAGTGGTTTGTCATAAGCATCTAGTTGTTTGTCGGGCCATAACCCTAAATTAAACAGTAACTGATATTCAAATTGACGCAAAATAGGTGAAATATCTTGTTCAGCGGTATAGTTGGCAAACATTTGAATCGCATGATGATATGCTTTAAATATAAGTGGGGCAGGGTCATCTTCACCTAAACTGTATAAACATAATTCGCTTAAATACCACGCTGGCAAAATATGTGCAGGGTGTAGCGGGTTTAAGGCATACACCCAGTGTGCTTGAGTAATGTGTTTGGTATTTGATTTACCTGTAAATTCAATATTAACGGCATTAAAAGGTTCTAGCAGCCCACGTAATAATGAATGGGGTCTTTTTGCACCTTTGGCAATTAGTTTAATACGTCCAAATTCTTGTGTTAATACATCAACTAGCAAACTGGTTTCTCGCCAAGAGCGGGTGTGTAAAATATACGCCAATGTCGTGGCCATAGCTTACATGGACTCCTCAATACCCAATGATTTAAGGCTGCTTGAGTTTTCACGCCAATTAGTGCGTACTTTTACCCATACTTCTAAATATATTTTACAATTTAACAATTGCTCTAAATCTTGCCGTGATTCTGTGGCAATACGCTTCATACGTTCGCCTTTATTGCCTAGCACAATCATTTTATGGCCTTCTCGTTCTACCCATACCGCTGCAAAAATACGTTTTAATCCGATACCTGTGGGTTTACCTTGTTTGTCTTTAGCGATTTCATCTTCCCATTTTTCAATTTCTACAGCGCAGCCAAAAGGAATTTCATCACCTACTAAACGAAATAATTTTTCACGAATACGCTCTGCGGCTAAAAAGCGTTCATTACGGTCAGTTAAAGTATCTTCATCAAATTGTCTAGAGGCTTTGGGTAATTGTGCTGCAATCGCTTCCAGTAAAGGTGTTAGGCCTTGATTTTTTTTTGCTGATACGGGTACATAAGCGGTAGCAGGTAATTGTTCTGATAAACGTTGCACAAATGGCAACAGTTCATGAATATTATCTACTTTATCAGTTTTATTAATAGCAACAATTAAAGGTAAATCAGGTGGCAATAAAGCAAATACTTGTTTATCAGCTAATCCGTAGCGGCCTGCTTCCAGTACTAAAACGGCTGCTTCAACCCCTGTAATAGATTGGGTGACTGTACGGTTCATCACTTGGTTCATTGCACCCGTATGCTGGGTTTGAAACCCTGGTGTATCCGCGAATGCAATCTGAAAGTTTGTTTGAGTGACTATCCCTAAAATACGGTGTCGTGTCGTCTGTGGTTTAGCACTGGTAATGCTTAAGTGTTCGCCTAATAAAGCATTGAGTAAACTAGATTTACCCACATTAGGCCGACCAATAATCGCTACTGTTCCAAAAACGTGGTTAGGATTTATTATTTCCGACTCTGCATTGGGTAAATTATTAAATTCAACGGGTGACGAAAAGTGTGTATTAATTAAATGCGTTGATGATTGTTTAGAGCTGGACATATTAATTCAGTATTTAATAAATTAGGGTTATTATTTAATTTAATTAATTATTAAGTATTAATTAATTAATTTTATTATTTGGTTTTATTATTTAAGATTAATAAACTGGGTAATAATTATGGTTTAGATTTAATTTTTTTAGTGCGTAATGCCTGTTTGCTAGGCATATCAAGCCGTAAAGATAAAATTTCAGCGGCCGCTGCTTGCTCGGCTAGTTTTCGGCTAACCCCACGGCCTTTGGCTTCTATATTCCAAACATCAACACGGCAGAGTACTTCAAAAAACTGTTGGTGTTGTGCGCCTTTAATGGTCGTTATTGTGTAATCAGGTAGCGTTAATTGGCTTGCTTGTAAAATTTCTTGTAATTTTGATTTTGGATCTTTTTGCTGATGTCCTGGTTCAAAACAGTTTAACAAAGGCTTGTATAAACGAGCGATTAATAGCGCTACAGTGTCATAGTTACTGTCTAAAAAAATAGCCCCTAAAACTGATTCAACCATATCTGCCATCATAGAGGGGCGGGTTCTGCCGCCACTATGTAATTCACCTTCACCTAAACGCATACAATTTGATATGCGCAAAGTGATTGCAATTTGATGCAAGGTATCTTGACAGACTAAACGTGCGCGTGAACGAGATAAATCACCTTCATTAGTAGAAGGATAGTCTACAAATAATAATTGCGTAATAGCTAAGTTTAAAACGGTATCACCTAAAAATTCTAACCGTTCATTGTGTTCTACCGCATAACTGCGGTGTGTAAGGGCTTGTAGCAATAACCAAGGCTGACGAAATGAATACCCTAAAAGAGTCTGTAAATTTAGTAAATTAGCATTCATTAAAATTAAGTACTTTAAAAAACATCAATCAAAAAATTAATAAAAACAAAAACATCAATAAAAAATTAACAAATAAACAACAAATAAATAACAAATTAAATATTAATAAACAGTAAATATTAATAAATAGTAAATATTAAATTAAGCAGTAACTAGATTCGTAGTTATTGCTTAATTTGTACAACACTTAGGAGTAATTTCTAATAACTGCGTAATTATTTAATGCTTTAATGCTTAGAGTAGTAATGATTTTAGATTATTAATAAGTAGTTATTGGCGTACCAATTCTTTACCTGAAAATTTAAATAAAATATTTACAGGACCTGCAATATGAATTGTTTTATCATAAGCAAAGCTAACAGTAGTAACGCCTTCATTATTATTAATAGTTAAATCTTTGCTACTCACACTATCAACATAACTTGCTTGTACGCTTTTATTGAACGAATTAATAATTGAGTTGGTATCTCCTCCTTCTTTAGCCGCAGTCGCTAAAGATTTTTTGACTTCATAATACTCAAAGACAGGAGGGACGCATTTTGTAGCCAATAAAAAAAGAGAACCAAAAATAGTAACCCAAAATAATAAAATTAAAAGAGACATTCCACGTTGTTTATTAAAATTAGGCTGATACGGTGAAGGGGTTAATTTTTTCATAAAATTCCTTGTAGGCGGTATAAAAATATTTAAATTAATATTTAAATTAATATATTTAATATTAATTGAGTATTAATTTTGATAGTATTACTTAAATATAAAATGTTACACGTAAAATAGTTGCCGCTAAAATTATCTAAAAATAATAATATTTTGAATTTTAAGATTAATTTATGGTCAATAAAATTATGTATATTCTAAACATCTCTATTATAGAGGCGTAAAAGAATGCTTTAAAATGACGGCAACTTGAATTAAGTTAATTCAAGTCAATGTTAAGTTAATTCAAGTCAATGTTGATACATTTAATATATTTATTGTTTATTAAATTACTAAATTACTAAATTATTAAGTTATTAAGTTATTAAATATAAGTATCAGTCATCATTTTAAATTTAAATAAAGGCAATATTATGAGTGATTCAAATAAAGATTCAAAAAAAGCAGGTTTTTTTTCGTCATTAGGGTTTTTAGCAGCAGGTATGGCCGTTGCGGCAGGTGCTTATTTTTTAGCAAAGCCGGTTCATCAACTTGAAACGACTACAAAAGAGGCCGTTACAGAGACTAAAGTAGTTGAAAGTACAACAGTTGAGAACACCCTAAATTTACAAAATAGTCATGAGCATAAAAGTGAAGGGCATGTAGGTGAAGCGCATGCAGTCATTCAAGTACCTGAAAAAAATATAACAGCGAATGATACTACACCAATGCCTGCCGCCTATCAATCTGATGCACAAATATTTTTTGCAGTGAGTCAATCAACGCTATCAGTAGATGCACAAAAATCATTGGCCGTTGTTGTAGATAAAATGAAAGCCAATACAACAACTAAAGCATTTTTATCAGGTTATACCGATGCTACAGGCAATAAAATTCAAAATGAATTACTTGCTAAAGAACGCGCAAAATCAGTACGTAACTTTTTACGCAAAGCAGGTGTAAATGATGCACGTATTGAAATGTTAAAGCCAGAAACGTTAGTGGGTTCATCTAACACTAATATAGCGCGTCGTGTTGAGGTTACTGTAAAGTAGTTAATTTTAGACCGTTATTTGTGTACAGTTGATACGTATTATTGACGGATTTTAATTTTGCTAAAACTGAACCATTAAACAATGAGTAAATATTTACTAAATGTTTAATGGTTAGTAAATTGGTTAATAAATAATAAATAATAAATAATAAATAATAAATAATAAATAATAAATAATAAATATATTGATTTTCGCAGATTTTTAATTTGATTTTTTAATAAATAAAGCACAATGGCCCATTTAAATATTCAGCTTATCCGCTCACTTCAACGTAACTTTCAATATAATTTGAGGTGTTTTTTTCAAACTTTTACAAAAAATATTGTAATGATACTTGTCATAGTATCCTCAATGTATCAGCTTACTGGCTGCACAGAGATACTGGCATCGGCGGTTTCTATGGACAGACGCGATGTCAATTCAAGTGTTGAGGACAGTAAAATTAAATACAAAGTCAGTCAATTGATGCGTAAATCATTCCCAAAATCAAATATTAATGTAGAGGTATTTAACCATAATGTATTATTGACTGGTGAAGTGTACAGCTTAGCTGAAGGTCAAAATGCAGCCAATTTAGCACGCAGCGTTGCTAATGTACGCAATTTAAATAATGAATTAGCGGTAGGTGAACCGTCTAAATTAGCTGACCGTGCAAGAGATGTTGCATTAACAGCCAAAGTTAAAGCCTATTTGATAGAAGATCGTCTGTTAGATTCTGGGGCATTTATTGTAACAACAGAGCGTAGTAACGTATATTTACAAGGACGTGTGACTCAGTTAGAGGCTGAACGTGCAGCTGCTATTATTCGCAATATAGCGGGTGTTCGTCAAGTCGTTAAAGTACTTGACTATTTAAGTGATGAAGAATTTAAACGTTTACGCTAGGGCTAAATTCTATTATTTTTAAATTATTTTTTTAAATTATTATTCTTAAATTATATTTTTAAATTTTTTATAAAGGTTAGACATGTTTAATAAAGTAGCGATTATCGGGGTTGGCTTAATGGGAGGTTCATTGGCTGCTGCAATAAAAGCCAAAAAATTAGCCTCGCATATTATCGGGATTGGTCGCCAACAAAACACATTAAACGAAGCATTAGCACTAGGCTTAGTTGATAGCGTTAGTTTAGATATAAAAGCGGTATTTGATTGCGACTTAATCGTGTTGTGTATGCCTGTTGCACAAATTGAAAATACTTTGCTTACTATGTATCCTCATTTAACATCAACTGTGTTAATAACCGATGTAGGCAGTACTAAGCAAGATGTGGTGATGGCTGCCAAACGAGTACTAGGTGATGGTTCATCAAAACAAGATAAAATCAGACAGTTTATTCCTGCACACCCTATTGCGGGGAAAGCTCAACACGGCCCAACCGCTGCCGATGCGAATTTATATGTTAATAAGCGGGTAATTATTACGCCTTTGCCTGAAAATACACCAGAGGCATTGTTGCAAATAATTAACTTATGGAAACTAATTGGTGCACACACTAGCCAAATGTCTCCGTTACATCACGATACAATATTTGCCAGTGTTAGCCATTTACCGCATTTATTGGCTTACGCTTTAGTGGCACAAATTACTCAAAGCGAAGATGCTCAAGTTAAATTTAGCCACGCGGGTGCAGGATTCAGAGATTTTACGCGTATTGCTGCCAGTAGTCCTGAAATGTGGCGCGATATTTTTTTTGCAAATAAAAACGCATTATTAAATGATTTACGTACGTATCAAGCGGTTTTAGACGCAATGGCATCAATGTTAATTACAAATAATGTAGCTGGTTTAGAATCAATGATTACTAAAGCAGCCACAACGCGACAATTGTGGGACGATCAATTATGATCTTTTCCATACCGTGCCTTGTTTGGTATCCTCTAAAATTACGCCCGTACTAAGCAATTCTTTGCGAATAGCATCAGCACTATTAAAATCTTTATTTTTTTTAGCTGTAGCCCGTGCTTCTATTAGTGTTTCAATCGCGGCAGCTGTTAAGCCTTTTTCATGCTGATGGTCTAGTGTAAAAAAGACTGACGGATCACGCTGTAAAATGCCTAAAACATTGCCAAGGGCTTTTAATTGGGCTGCCAATTTTAAGTCACGTGTTTTATTCAATTCATTTGCTATTTCAAATAACACTGCAAACGCTTCGGGTGTATTAAAATCATCATTCATGGCTTGAGCAAACGCCATACCGTATTTATCATCAAAACTAGGCGGTGTTGTTAAGGTATTTAAACCTAACAAGGCATTGTATAAGCGTGATAAAGCCGTTTTTGATTCGTTAAGTAATTCGGGTGAATAATTCATGATGCTGCGATATTGAACGCGGCTTAACATAAATCGGACTACTTCGGGATCATTATTTTTAAATAAATCACGCAAAGTAAAAAAATTACCTACTGATTTACTCATTTTAGCATCATCAACATTTAAAGGACCACAATGCATCCAAATGTCGGCTAAAGTTTTTCCAGTAGCACCTTCACTTTGGGCGATTTCATTTTCGTGGTGGGGGAATTTCAAATCAGGGCCACCACCGTGAATATCAAAACTTTCTCCTAATAAAGCACAGCTCATAGCACTGCATTCAATATGCCATCCGGGACGCCCTAAGCCGTATTTGCCGCCATTCCAAGTTGCATCAAGTGGGTCGGTGGGTTTTGCTGTTTTCCATAAAACAAAATCAAGTGGGTCACGTTTATTGTTATTAATAATGACCCGTTCACCTGCTTGTAAATCATCTAAACTTTTTCCCGACAGTTTGCCGTAATTTTTAAATGCACGAACCGCATAATTAACATCACCATCTTGAGCTTGATACGCTAAACCTTTGGCTTCTAAAGTATTTATCATAGACAACATTTGCGGAATATATTGCGTTGCCCGTGGTTCATGAGTCGGTGCTAAAACATTCAGTGCAAGGCAGTCTTCATGCATAGCTGTAATAGTTCTAGCGGTTAAATTATTAATAGATTCACCATTTTCAATGGCTCTATTGATAATTTTATCATCAATATCTGTGATATTTCGTACAAAATTAACGGTATAACCTGTTGCTAAAAGCCAGCGACGAATAACGTCAAAACTAACTAACATTCGTCCGTGACCTAAATGACATAAATCATAGACTGTCATACCGCAAACATACATACCGACATGGCCAGGCTGTTTAGGCGTTAGTTGATTTTTTTTACGGCCTAATGAGTTATAGACAATAGCAGGGTGTTGGGTAAAGTACTGGGTGTGCATAAATAAGTATTTTTTTAAAGCCTAAAAAATTTATTAAATTTATTAAATTTATTTAAAGTTATTAAAGTTATTAAAGTTATTAAAGTTATTAAAGTTATTAAAGTTATTAAAGTTATTTCTTAGTCGTTTTAGAAGAATTTTAATAACAAAAATAATATTGAAGGATAACATTAATAATAGTTTAACGTTACAGTGTTGTTTTTATTTTAAAATGTCTAAAAAATGGTACTTAATTTTTTTAACGTGTAAAATTATAAAATCATGGAAATACAATAAGCTGTAAAAAATAATATTTTAAGTTTTGATTAATTTACTAATCTACTAATCTACTAATCTACTAATCTACTAATTTATTAATTTATTAGTTTATTAGTTTATTAGTTTATTAGTTTATTAGTTTATTAATTTTATTTATAATATATTATTATCTATTATTGATACACTGCTGTTGTCACATCATTGCAATTAGTGTGGTTATTAGTATTTGTTGTTATCGTTATAATTGTTTTTTTTCAATGTTTTACTACTCAATATTTATTATTAATCATTATTCTTATGACTAAACCGTATTCACCTTCAAAATTACTTATCGTATTATTATTTGGTTTATGTACTGCGATACAAGCACAGACACAAGATGATGCAAGTGATATTTCTCAAATGTTGCGGTCAGGTCAAACCGAACTTGCTGCTAAACGTGTAGAAACAGCCTTGTCAAATCGCCCTAAAGATCCCCAACTACGTTTTTTACGCGGCGTCATTCAAATTGAACAAAAGAAAAATAGTGATGCAATCGTTACCTTTCAACGTATGATAGAAGAGTTTCCTGAATTGCCTGAACCGTACAATAACTTAGCTGTATTGTATGCAGGTCAAGGGCAGCATGATAAAGCCAGAGCAGCTTTAGAATTAGCGATTAGAACGCACCCTTCGTATGCAACTGCCCACGAAAACTTAGGCGATGTCTATACTAAAATGGCAAGTGAAAGTTATACAAAAGCGTTACAATTAGATACCACCAATAACACAGCACAAATTAAACTCAATACAATTACCAGCTTAGCAACGGCTCGTCCTGCGTCTGTAGCACCCGTCACAGCACCCGTTATGGTGTCTCAACAGCCCACACGTGTTGCTGCACCAGTGATGATGGTTAAGCCAATTGAAATGAAGCCTGTTGATCCGATTGCTAAAATAACAGTCAAAGAAGCAGTTAAACAAGAAAATAAACAAGAAAATAAGCAAGGATTAAAAGATGAAACTGATGCAGTATATGAAGTCGTGGTTGCATGGGCTAAAGCATGGGGGCGTAAAGACGTTAATGCTTACTTAAATATGTATAGCACATCGTTTAGACCCGTGAGTGGTGAATCATATCAATCGTGGGCTAAAGAGCGTCGCGATCGTATTGAAGGAAAACGTCGCATTTCTGTGTCTTTAGAATCGCCTACTGTGGTTGTAAAAGGCGACACCGCTATTGTTAAATTTCGTCAAATCTATGAAGCGGATAGCTTATCAGCCAATTCCCGTAAAGTGTTAAAATTGAACAAGGTACAAGGTTCTTGGAAAATAGTGGAAGAAACTACAGGTAATTAAGAATCTAATTACACCTAAAAGATGTAGTTAAAAATATAGTTTTAATGCAATTTATATTATCTATATTATTATTAAATAATATAATTTAAAGTTGTTAAAGTTGTTAAAGTTGTTTTACCCCTATATATTTTAATAAAAAATATTAAATTAAAAAGGGGGTAAAACTACAGTATTGCAATAATAATAACAAAATAACAATAAAAAATTCTGATGAGTGCTGTGTGCAAGGCGTATAGCTAAATGTTACGATATTTTAAAATATGCGCTTAATGAGTCAAAATAATAATCAAGCAGTACCTTTGCGCCCCTTGAGTCTAAATCTAATTATCGTTTTCGTATGCTTGATAGTCTTATCGTTGCAGACTACCGCAAATGCCAAGCGATTGCCAAATATAAGTTCTGATGATAACGACGATGAAATACTTAATACCGTTGAAGCATCACCTAAGAAAAAAATTCCGTCTTTAAAGAAAAAAGAAACTATTAAGCCACTAGTTACTAAGCCGCCTAATAAAATACCTAGTAAAGTCTTTAACCAAGCTGTTAAACCCTTACCCACTAAAGTAGAAAAAAAACTTGTATATTTACAAGCCATTCCAAGCTCAAATGTAATCAATGACCAGCTGCTGAATCAGTTTTATGAAGCCGTCGCACAAGGCAAATCAAAGTGGGCTTTAAATAAAATTAATCAAATGATTAATTTAACGCCTAACTATAAATTGCTGTACATGGTACGGGCAGACTTATTGGTGATGATGAGTCAAAAAAATACACTTAAAACAACACGCGGTAATTTACCCGTTTTGCCTACTTTAACTATAGAGCAAAATAAACGTTTTCAAGAACTTCACAGAGAAGCACGTTTGCGTATCGGTGCTAATACAAAATTAAATGAGTTATTACGCAATCAATTAGTGCCTAAAGCCCTTATTAAATTAGCTGACAATGAACCTTATGCTGTCATTGTTGATGGCACATCATCACGCTTGTATTTGTATCAAAATCAGATAGGTTCTATTCCTAAGCTAGTAAAAGATTTTTATATTACACAAGGGAAGTTGGGAATGAATAAGTCTAAAGAGGGTGATAACCGCACACCTGTTGGTGTTTACTTTACATCGGGCCGTTTATCAGATAAATTAAGTGATTTTTATGGTTCAGGTGCGTTACCTTTAGATTATCCAAATGCATTTGATAAATCTTTAGGCCGTACAGGTCATGGTATTTGGTTGCATGGTTCGCCGCCTGACACTTATGCGCGTTCGCCTTATGCCAGTGAAGGGTGTGTTGTATTGGCTAATCCTGATATGGAAGCACTGTTAGCTTTACCTATTACGGCTAGTTTGCCGGTTGTTGTAACCAATGCAATAGAGTGGGTTGAGTCTAGTGAAATAGAGGATCGTAAAGAAGATGTTTTGTCTTTACTAACAAAATGGAATCGCTTACCTAATAATAGTGCTGTAAAAATAAATTTTAGCAGCGTCGTAGCCATTGAATATCCTAATCAATCTAATATGTTGTTGATAAAATTTACTTATACTAACGCTACGGGTGTGGTGGAACAAAAGCAGTTATATTGGAAAAAAACTAACTTTACTTGGCAATTAACTTTAGAAAATTAATACATTAATACATTAATACATTAATATTTATTAATTATTATCAGCTTACCTTTTTAAGGAATTTTTAAGTTTTAACTTCTTACATACTTATTTTTACAACTTTATGCGTACTTGGATTCAATCTACTTTACTGTCTGTAGTTACTGTGTCATCGCTTGCAATAGCTTCATTTTTTGTGGTACAAAAATCTTCTATACCATTGGCAAATATGCCTGTAAGCCCCATTCTTTCAACCTCTCAATCAGGAACAATATCAATGTCTCAAGTTAAGTTCACAACTAATATAGGTAGCTTCACATTAGAACTCAATGCTGAAAAAGCTCCAAAAACTGTTGCAAATTTTTTACAGTATGTTAAGGCAGGTCACTATAACAATACGATATTCCACCGTGTCATTAATAATTTTATGGTGCAAGGCGGTGGTTTTGATGCCAATATGAATCAAAAAGTAGCTGCTATGACAGTAGAAAACGAAGCCAATAATGGTTTAAAAAATGACCTTTATACCGTAGCCATGGCACGTACGAATGACCCACAGTCAGCTAGCGCACAGTTTTTTATTAACGTAAAAAATAATAACTTTTTAAATTTCAGTTCACCGACCAATGAAGGTTGGGGATATGCGGTATTTGGTAAAGTTGTTGATGGAACTGAAATTATTGACAAAATGACTACTGTACCCACAGGTAATCGGGCGGGACACAGTGATGTACCACGCGAGGCTATTGTAATAAAATCAGTTGAGATTTTATAGGGCGTATATTGTTATAAACTCTATATTTATCACCTGTTTATTTGTGAGTATATAAACTAGTACATAAATTAATCTATCAATTAATTTAATTGAGTGAATTTGCAATGACTTTAGTAGCCGAACATAGCCTTCATACCCTATGCTGTGAGTCGGCTATTTTTATTTCTGATTTACATTTAAGTGATGAAACACCGCGTCTTTTAGAAAAATTTCAACGTTTTTGTGAAATAATTAATCCCTTAAATACACAATATTTAATTATATTGGGTGATTTATTCGAAGCTTATTGTGGTGATGATGACCGCAGTTCTATTATTGTCGCAGTTGAAACTGCCTTCTTAGCATTGCATTCGCGCGGAGTTCGTGTGGCATTTATGCCAGGAAACCGTGATTTTATGGTGGGACAAGCCTTTATACAACGGTGTCATTTAAAATTATTAGCCAGTCCTTGCGTATTGAAGCAACACCAGCATAACAATATTTATAATAATATTTTGTTAGCACACGGCGATGAATGGTGTACATTAGACACTGAATATCAGCACTTTCGTTCTACCAGCCGTCAAGTACAATGGCAAATGAATTTTTTGGCACAGCCACTATATATTAGACAAGCTCAAGTTAAAGCCCACCGAATAAACGCTAAAATCCATATAAGTTGCGAAAAAAATTCTAAACAAGCTGCTCAATCCGTTGATACTATGGACGTAGAAGACAGTACAGTATTAGCGGCGGCTGTGGCTTATCATTGTCATACAGTGTTGCATGGACATACCCATAAACCAAGTGTACGGCAATTAAATGATAAATATAATGAGTCAGTGTCTAAATATGTGTTGGGAGACTGGGACGAGCATAATCAATATTCAATTATTTATGCAGTTTTGTCAGTAAAAGCTAATCTTCAGTTATGCGTATTTTTATGAAACCTTTACAATAGTAGACTATAGTAAGTTAAATTATATAAATTAATAATATTAACAATAATAATAACAACATTAATATTATTAATTTTATTAAATAACATTATTAATATTATTTAATAACGTTAATAACAACACCTGTTAAAACCTTAATTTATTGGAAATAATCACTATGCCTATCTATGCTTATCGCTGTTCCAATATAGATTGTCAGCATTCGCAAGATTTTTTGCGTAAAATGAGTGATCCCCCGTTACTAGTATGTAACGTATGCCTACAAAATACCTTTGTTAAACAATTGACCAGTGCTGGTTTTGCTTTAAAAGGTATGGGCTGGTACGCCACTGATTTTCGTGAAAAAAGCAATCAAAGCGAAAAAAATACTCAAAAAGAGGCAGTATCTCAAGCCCCACTGACTACCGTACCCAATACTGTGGTTTCAAATTCATCACCTGTGATTACACCATGAAAAAATATTTAATGACTGGTTTATTGGTATGGGTACCACTGGCTATTACGGCATGGGTTATTTCAGCCATTGTGGGAGTAATGGACGGTTTGCTACGTATATTACCCGATGACTGGCGGCCTGAAATTTGGTTGCCTTTATTACACTTACCGAAAAGTCTTCCTGGTTTAGGTGTTTTATTTGCCTTGTTAATTGTATTGATAACAGGCATATTAGCCGCTAATTTTTTAGGCCGTCAGCTATTGTTTTTTTGGGATAAATTATTAGGGTATATTCCTGTTGTACGGACGATTTATTCTAGTGTTAAACAGGTATCTGACACTTTATTATCAGACAGTGGCAATGCCTTTAAAACGGCGGTATTAGTTCAATATCCTCGTACGGGTGTTTGGACTGTTGCCTTTCAAACGGGTAAGCCCGCTGTAGACATTGCAGCTCAACTGAATGATGAGCATATTAGTGTGTTTGTGCCTACCACGCCTAATCCAACCAGCGGATTTTTTTTGATTGTGTTGAAATCAGACACCAAACCTTTATCAATGAGTGTTGATGAAGCTTTAAAGTATGTCGTCAGTATGGGTGTTGTTGCGCCTAAATCTGCTCTGCCTATTTCTTCAAGTCAGTAAATTAAATATATATTAAATATAAGTTAAATACAAATTAAATATAAATAACTTATTTATATTTTTTATATTTTTTATATTTTTTATATTTTTTATATTTTTTATATTTTTTATATTTTTTATATTTTTTATATTTTT